>NZ_JAMYVM010000029.1:0-77511 GCF_040324035.1 Mesorhizobium sp. M0016
CCTGCCAATCCCTCCACAGCCGTTTTGACGCTGCGAAAAGCTCGAGGCGTGAGGGGGCAATTTAACCCAGGAATCCCGAAAACGGCACTTCCGCTTTCGGCCCCAAACCAACCGTCATCATCCGCTAACCTTAATAGTGTCCTGGAAAGAAAGCTGACCCCTCCGGGCCTATGACTTGGCGACGAGTTTCGGCGTTTTCGACGGTCAGTATGATTTCCGGGGGTTGGAGATTTGTATCGGCCTTTGATGAACGGCCGCTGTTGGGTTCAAAGTGGATGGTCGTGTTATTGTATGGACAGCAGGCTTGCGGCGTCCCTCGGTTGAGTTCACCCGCGGGTTTTTGCTCTTGAGTTCATCCAGATAATCGGCCCACCACTGCATCATGTTGATGCGCTCCTCCCAGTGCTCTGCCCGGGCATAGGCGCGCCGAACGTCGTTGTTCTCAATGTGGGCCAGCTGCCGCTCTATCGCGTCCGGATGCCACTCGCCGCATTCGTTCAGCAAAGTTGATGCCGTTGCTCGAAAGCCGTGCGCGGTAGCTTCTTCCTTGCCGTAACCCATACGACGCAGTGCGGCGTTTAGCGTATTGTCGGAAATCGGACGTGAAGCCGATCGAACACTAGGAAACAGCAGCGATCCACCACCAGAAATTTCCCTGAGTGAAGTCAGGACGCTGATCGCCTGCTTTGATAGGGGTATGCGGTGCGGCCGTCGCATTTTCATGCGTGCTTCAGGGATGGTCCACACCGAGCTTTCAAAATCGAACTCTTCCCATTCAGCGACGCGAAGCTCCCCGGGGCGGGGAAACAGCAGCGCTATCAGCATCAGACCGGCCCGGGTTGTAGGCTGTCCGTCAAATGCATCGATCGCCCTCAGCAAACCGCCCAAGGCCTTCGGATCGGTAATCGCGGCGCGAGACGTTACCGTCGGACTGATGAGTGCGCCTCTTAGGGCGAAGGTCGGATCTGTCTCGGCGCGTGCGGTCGCGATTGCGTATCGAAACACGCTGCCGATCGTGGAGCGCAGTCGCCTGGCCGACTCGTATCGACCGCGAACCTCCACGCGGCGGAGGGCGGTAAGGATGGTGGCCGGGTCGATCTCCCGAATGCACTTGTCGCCAATTATCGGATAGGCAAAGTCGAGCAGCCATTTGACCTTGCTGATGGTCCGGTCGGCACGTCCCTCCTTCTTTAGTTTGTCAACATATTCGTCCGCTATTGAGCGAAAGGAGTCCTTTGCCGAATCGGCCTTCCGCAAGCTGCGTTCCTTTCCAGGGTCGACGCCAGCTAGCAAAAGCCTTTTAGCGTCATCGCGCGCCTCCCGTGCCTCGGCGAGAGAGATAAGGGGATAGCTGCCCAGCGCGAGCAGTTTCTGCTTGCCGTCAAAGCGGTAGGCGAGCCGCCAGAGGCGAGAGCCCGTGGGCTGTACCCATAGCTGCAGCCCGCCCCCATCAGATAATTTCACGAGCTTGGAAGCAGGGCGGGCATTTCGACATTTCACGTCGGAGAGGGGCATTCGTCAGGTCTCCCTTGGCTGTTTCGATACCATCAGGATGTCGAATACCAACGGAAATACCATCCCCCCGCCTCGTTGGACCAAATGCTCCTGAAGCGCTCCGTGTCCCGCTTAACCGCGCAATGCGACTGCAAAAGACCAACAATTCCAAGCGGTTGCAGAAGCTGCAGCGTAGAAGGTTCGGTGAAAGGGAGTGCCGGGAGAAGGGGGGATGGTGCCCAGAGGCGGATTCGAACCACCGACACGCGGATTTTCAGTCCGCTGCTCTACCAACTGAGCTATCTGGGCCTCGCCGGCAAACGAGACATCGCCTGACCGGATTTCAGGAAAGCGCCGTGGGGCACCCCTTGAAAGCGCGTGGGTTATAGCACGGGAATCCGGCCTGTCCAGCGCCTAAGCGCTGATTTTCCGGGGCAATTGTCGCAGACAATACCGACGCCGGCAAAGCAGCAATTGCGTAAGGTCGGCGAAGTGGAATTGCGCGGCCGGCACCGCCCAAACCCTACTTCGGCTCGTCGCTCTCGTCCTCGTCATCCCGCGCGGTGATGACATAGGCGCCCTTCAGCCAGCGGTTGAGGTCGATGTCCTTGCAGCGCTTCGAGCAGAACGGATAGGTCTCGCGCGCCGACGGCTTGCCGCATTCGGGGCAGGGGCGCTTCGGGCGCAGTGGTGTGACCTTATCGTCCAGGCTCATGGCCGCGCGGTATGCCAGCTGGTGTGGACCTTGAAGCCTTCGCCCGAAAGCAGCGCCACCGTCTCGTAGAGCGGCAGGCCGACGATGTTGGTGTAGGAGCCGACCAGCTTGACGACGAACGACCCGGCGAGACCCTGGACGGCATAGCCGCCGGCCTTGCCGCGCCATTCGCCGGAGGCGACATAGGCGTCGATCTCCTCGCGCGGAAGCCGCTTGAAGCGTACCCTGGATTCAACCAGCCTTTGGCGCAGCTTGCCGCCCGGCGTAATCAGGCAGATGCCGGAATAGACCCGGTGCGAACGGCCCGAAAGCAGTCCAAGGCAATTGGCGGCGTCGTCCAGCGTCTCGGCCTTGGGCAGGATGCGGCGTCCGACCGCGACCACCGTATCGGCGGCCAGCACGAAACTTGGCGCATAGTCTTCCTCGCTTTTCAGCGAGGCCAGCGCCTTCTCGGCCTTTTCCTTCGACAGCCGCTTGGCCAGCGAGCGCGGATGTTCGGCGCGCAGCGGCGTTTCGTCGACATCGGCTGGCAGCACGCGGTCCGGCTCGATGCCGGCCTGTTGCAACAGTTCGATCCGGCGCGGCGAACCAGAGGCAAGCACGAGCTTCTGCAGGATGCTCATCGCGGTTCGCGCCGGACTGTTACTTGAAACGGTAGGTGATGCGGCCCTTGGTCAGGTCATAGGGCGTCATCTCGACCAGGACCTTGTCGCCGGTCAGCACACGGATGCGGTTCTTGCGCATGCGGCCAGCCGTATGGGCGATGATCTCGTGTTCGTTTTCGAGCTTCACCCGGAACATCGCGTTGGGCAACAATTCCGTCACGACACCCGGAAACTCGAGGACTTCTTCCTTCGGCATTCGATACCTTTGCTTGGATTGCAGTTCCGGCGCCCTGGAGCGCCCAGGCCGGAATTTCGGCGGAACCTATATGATAATCGTGCGCTTGTGAACACGCTTAGATCGCGTCATATGCGACGCGCTCCAAGCTTTCGTTTTATGCATGTCGTTGTCTCAAAACCGGGACCGCTTTTGAGCGACATGCATCAATCCGCCGCGTTTTTTACCTCCGGAAGCAGAAAACGTCGGCTGATGCGCGCTTTCAGCCGTTCTCTCACGTCGCGATAGCTGGCCATGATCTGCTCGCGCCTGCCGCCGACATCGGTCGGATCCGGCATCGGCCAGTATTCGACGTCGACGGCAAGCGAGCGGGTGAGTTCGAGCGCGGCGTGGTGGGCTTCCGGCGCCAGGGTGACGATCAGGTCGAAATAATCGTCCTCGAGATCGTCCATCGAGCGCGGCTGGCGCTCGCCCAGCGTCAGGCCTTCTTCGGCCAGCACCGCGTCGACGAACGGATCGCGCTCGCCCCTGTGCACGCCGGCAGAGGCGACGAAAGTGGCCGGCGGCAGCATGCGCCGCGCCAGCTGCTCGGCCATCGGTGAGCGCACGGCGTTCATGCCGCACAAAAACAGGATCGAGCGGGGCGCCCCAGTCAGGTCTAACCCCGCCAGTGCAGCACGCAGACCAGCGTGAACAGCCGCCGCGCCGTGTCGAAGTCGATGTCGATCTTGCCGGCCAGCCGGTCCATCAACGTCTGCGAGCCTTCATTGTGCAGGCCGCGCCGGCCCATGTCGATCGCCTCGATATGGCTCGGCGTCGAGGAGCGGATGGCGTCGTAATAGCTTTCGCAGATCAGGTAGTAGTCCTTGACGATGCGCCTGAGCGGCGTCAGCGACAGGATATGGGTGACGACATCAGCACCATCCTCTCGGGCGACCGCAAACACCAGCCGGGATTCGGCCAGCGACAGCTTCAGCCGATAAGGCCCGGCGCCGTCATCATTGACCGGCTGAAAGCTGTTCTCCTCGATCAGGTCGAAGATCGCCACCGCGCGCTCATGTTCGACATCGGGCGTCGAACGGCCGATCGACTCGTCGAGCTCGACATCGATCAGCCTTGCGCGGGTTTGATCGCCGTCCGCCATCGCCGCCTACATGTTCAGCCGGATGGCGACGGAGCGGCCATGCGCGTCGAGGCCTTCCGCCTTGGCCAGCGCAATCGCCGCCGGCGCAAGTGCTCTCAGCTGCTCCGGCCCGAGCTTCAGGATCGAGGTGCGCTTGACGAAATCGAGCACCGACAGGCCCGAAGAGAAGCGCGCCGAACGCGCCGTCGGCAGCACGTGGTTGGAGCCGCCGACATAGTCGCCGATGACTTCGGGCGTATGGCGTCCCAGAAACACAGCGCCCGCATTGCGCATCCTGGCCAGGAAGCCCTCGGCATCGTCGATGGCGAGTTCCACATGTTCGGCGGCGATGCGGTCGACCAGCGGCAGCGCGGCCTCGATGGTCCCCACCAGGATCACCGCGCCGAAATCGCGCCAGCTGGCAGCCGCCGTCTCGGCGCGCGGCAGGCTCAGCAATTGGCGCTCGACCGCCTGTTCGACTGCTTTTCCGAACGCAGGATCGTTGGTGATCAGGATCGATTGCGCCGACACGTCGTGCTCGGCCTGCGCCAGAAGATCGGCGGCGATCCAGTCGGGATCGTTGCTGCCGTCGGCCACCACCAGCACTTCAGACGGTCCGGCAATCATGTCGATGCCGACCGTGCCGAACACCTGGCGCTTGGCGGCGGCGACATAGGCATTGCCCGGTCCGACGATCTTGGCGACCGGCCGGATCGTCTGCGTGCCATAGGCAAGGGCGGCAATCGCCTGCGCGCCGCCGACGCGGTAAATCTCCGAAACGCCTGATATATCGGCTGCCACCAGCACCAGCGGATTGATGATGCCGCCCGGCGCCGGCACGACAATGACGATGCGCTCGACGCCCGCCACCCTGGCCGGCACGGCGTTCATCAGCACCGAGCTTGGATAGCTTGCCGTGCCGCCCGGCACATAGAGCCCGACCGCCTCGATCGCCGTCCAGCGCGAACCCAGCTCGACCCCGGCGGCATCGGTATAGCGATCGTCCTTGGGCATTTGTCGCTCGTGGTGGGATCGGATGCGGTCGCGCGCGAACTTGAGCGCATCGACCGTCTGCGGATCGGCGTCTTTGTAGGCCTGCGCGATGTCGTCCTTCGACACGGCGATGCCGAGACTATTGAGGTCGGCCTTGTCGAATTTCAGCGTGTAGTCGACCAGGGCAGCGTCGCCCTCGGCACGAACCCGCGCAATGATGGCGCGCACGGCAGTGTCGACGTCCTCCGATACTTCCCGCTTGGTGGTCAGGAAGGCGGCGAAACGCTGCGCGAAACCGGCATCGGACTGGATAAGCGTAATGGCCATCGGCTGCGTCTAGATCATGGTGAGATTTGCTTGAAATCTCATCATCATCTAGCCCTTTGTTGGAGCATGATCTCTGGACAAACGATTCCCGTTTTGTCCAACAAAAACCGGCACCCACTTTTTGGGATCATGCTCTAGACCCTGTGCACCGGACGCGAGGTGGCTTCCCAGGCGCCGCCTATGTCGGCAAGCCGTGCCTCGATGCATTCGACGTCGAGCATGATCGCGCCGCCGCCGGAAAAGACCAATTCGACGATGCCGGCCGGCTTGCTGATTTCGATAAAGCTGATTGCCAGAAGCGACAGCACCTCGGCCGGCCGATCGCGGGCAATGCCGCTGGTCTTGGCGCCGAGCACGCGGTCGAAATGCAACACCGCCTGGCGCCGCTCATTATGCTGGCTGAACAGCCCGGACTTCGCCTCCCAGACGAAGCGGTTCATGGTCAATATGAAACGCTTGGCCGAAGGCAGGTATTCGAGATCCGAGACCTTCATCACGGCGTCCTGGACGTGAGCCGAGACGATGCTCAGATCCTGATCGTCGAGCGCAATGAGTTTGAGGGCTGCCATGCCGAATGCACACCTGAAAGTTGGTTTCAGCCTTCTGTTAGGCGGTCTTTCCGGTCCGTGCAACCGCGACACAAACTCAACCCGAGGCTAGGGCCTCGGGTTTGAAGTGTTGATAGCGAATGAAGGTAGCACCAGACGCCTGTCTGTCTGAAGCAACTGCCGTGCGGTCAAGCCGAAATCCGCTCGATCACCGCGCCGCAATTGGAGAGTTTTTCTTCCAGCCGCTCAAAACCGCGGTCGAGGTGGTAGACGCGGTTGACCGTCGTTTCGCCTTCGGCCGCCAGACCGGCGATGACCAGCGACACCGAGGCGCGCAGATCGGTCGCCATCACGGGTGCGCCCTTCAGCTTGGAGACGCCGTCGACGATCGCCGTTTGGCCGGACAGCGTGATGTGGGCGCCGAGCCGGGCCAGTTCCTGCACATGCATGAAGCGGTTTTCAAAGATGGTCTCGGTGATGCGCGACTTGCCTTTGGCCATGGTCATCAGGCCCATGAACTGCGCCTGCAGATCGGTGGGGAAGGCCGGGAAGGGCGCCGTCGTCACGTCGACCGGCGAAATGCCGGCGCCGTTGCGCCGGACGCGAATGCCGGAATTGGTCGGCGTGATCTCGGTGCCGGTCTGCGCAATCACGTCCAGCGCGGTCTGCAGCAATTCGGGGCGGGCGCCTTCCAGCACCACGTCGCCGCCGGTCATGGCCACCGCCATGGCATAGGTGCCGGTCTCGATGCGATCCGGGATGACGCGCACGCGCGCGCCCGACAGCGATTCGACGCCATCGATGGTAATGGTCGGTGTGCCGGCGCCGGAAATTTTTGCGCCCATGGCGTTGAGGCATTCCGCGAGGTTGACGATTTCGGGTTCGCAGGCGGCGTTTTCCAGCACCGTTTCGCCCTTGGCGAGCGCCGCCGCCATCATCAGCACGTGGGTGGCGCCGACCGAGACTTTCGGGAAGACATAGCGGTTGCCGACGAGGCGGCCATTCCTGGTCTTGGCCAGCACGTAGCCGGTGTCGACATCGATGTCGGCGCCCAGCGCCTGCAGGCCTTCGAGGAACAGATCGACCGGCCGCGTGCCGATGGCGCAACCGCCGGGCAGCGACACTTTCGCCTCGCCCATGCGGGCCAGCAGCGGGCCGATCACCCAGAACGACGCCCGCATCTTCGACACCAGCTCGTAAGGCGCGGTCGTGTCGACGATGTTGCGGGCCGAGAAATTGATGGTGCGCGAATAGCCCTCATTCTGCTTCTCGCGGCGGCCGTTGACCGAATAGTCGACGCCATGATTGCCCAGAATGCGGATCAGCTGCTCGACATCAGCCAGATGCGGCACGTTTTCCAGGGTCAGGGTGTCGTCGGTGAGCAGTGAGGCGATCATCAGCGGCAGGGCTGCGTTTTTCGCGCCCGAAATCGGAATGCTTCCGGCGAGCTTGTTGCCGCCGACAATTCTGATGCGATCCATGAGAGCATGTCCCCTCGGCCCGAAAGGCCGGTTTTCGTCAGTCTGAATATCGGCCCGTCTAGACCATTGGCCGGCCTGGTTCAAGAAATACGATTTCTGAGCCCATTGGCCAAGGTGACCGCCCACTGTGGCGGCTTTCGGTCAGTCCTTGTGCATTTTTTCTGCAGCAGCCAGGCCTTCCGGCCGCTGGTCCGCCTCACCCGTGCGCCGCGAGCGCGCTTGAGTCTTGCGCTTCATAAGGTTGGCGCGCAATTGCTCGGCCAGCCGGTCCTTGCGGTTGGTCCCGCCCTTTTTTGCCGGACCAACCTTTTTCGATGGAATTGTCTTGTCGTTCATCGTTCCGTTCCACCCGCGACTGGCGGGGCCTGCCGTTCAAGGGGATAGCTAGCATTGTGGCGCCGCCATGTCAGCGAAACTTGTCTGGCAAAGGCTTTCACAGATGCCTTGCGCTTGCCGGTTCGATATGGCAGAAGCCCCGCCATCAGCGGCTGCGGTAGCTCAGTGGTAGAGCACTCCCTTGGTAAGGGAGAGGTCGAGAGTTCAATCCTCTCTCGCAGCACCAGATTTTCCATCTCCGCAAATTGGCAACAAGACCACTGGCGACTCACGATGGCAGCCAAGTTGCGTATTCGAGCCTCCCGCCTTACAGCCTAATTCTTCTCGCCCCACTCCCTCTTAACGAAACGTTCTATATCCGCAGCCCTCGCGAGAACGGCATCCTTGTTCCACTTTTTTCCATTTTCTAACGCCGTCCCTATCTTCGCCGCCTGCCTGAGCCCAGAAGCAACATATTCAGGCGCCTTTTCCTTCGGAGCTCGTGCACCAAGCGCGGAATTGAGGCCGGGGGGGAGCATGACTAAATTCCCTATGTTATGCACGTAACTCACACCAGAGCTTTGCGGTTGAATGTGCTCTATAGATTTTGATGGATCCACCATCCAGATTTTATTCCACTGGCCTTTGTTTATTTTCTCTCCTGCGACCTCGCAGAGATATTCTTCATATCGAAATAGCAAATAACGCAGCTCCTCCGCCCAGTCATCATACGAATAGTCCCAATACTCAGGGCCATATAGGATGTCATCGATTGGATAATCTTCACCGATCTCCAAAAGCTGGGCTTTGATGTCGGCGGGCTTGAGGGTCTTTCGAATAATGTCGTGCCCAAGCCGGACGAACTCGCCCACTTTATGTCGGGCGTCCGCGCCCCCTAGGCCGTAGACGCGAAAAATCACCCGCTCCCATTGCTGCAGCAATTCAGCCTCGTTTTGCTTATCGAACTTTCGCAGGAGGATCGATATCGCCACAAACCGAGCCTGGGCAATTCGCGTAACAGCATTGTATCGAACATTCGCACTTAAATCCTGGACCGCCTCAACAACGTCAAAAAGATCTTTCGCTATGTGAATGATGGAAGGCAGTTTCGAACCAGCAGCCAACGTGAGTTCCGTGGCAGCGTCTTCCTGACTCAGAATTTTGTTAGGGCGAGCATCGCGCGTCCAAGTGCCAGAAAATCTAAGCGCTTCGTCTCCAAGATCGCTGCGTAACCCTAGAACGCGATATATAGCTTGCCATATACCCTGCATTTCGCGAAGTGCGTCCTTCCGGGAACCAACTTCGCCGTGCTCAAATAGAAGTGCCATCAGCTGGCTTTTGAGTTTATCGACCCATTTTACGTCTAGACCGCGACTATTGAGAACTTCAAATACTCTATAGACTGTCGCTTCGTCCAATATCTCATGGTATATGACGGACAATCTGTTTCTAATTAGAGCGACAAGCTCGACGAGAGAAGAACTTTCTCCCCACCCGACGACGAATCCATCGCATTCGTTTATGGCTTTCAATAAATTGACGTCTGCAGAAGTTGGGTGCTTAGGAGATATAATGGCTCCATTTTTGATGTATGTCGTAAAGACGTTGCTTGTGTCATGATTTGTTTGAAGTAAAATAAGAGAGTTATCGTCACTCTTCACAAGAAGTTCATTTATCTCCCGCCTCAGCCTCACCTCTTTTTCGTCATCGAGAGAAAGATGCTGAAAGACAGATTTTAAAAGGATTATTATCGTCGTTATTCGCTGCTGACCATCAACCAGCTCGACTTCTCTAAATTCATCCGCGCCGATCTGTCTTGTGTCTTTGCCGAGACCGACAACCGTGGCCATAAAATGATCACGCCCGGACCTGGCGACATCTCTGATATCATTAAAGAAGTCCGTTCTCTGCTTGGTACCCCAAGCGTAAGCACGTTGATATTCAGGTATCCGAAAAAGCCTACCGGATAGCAACCCCGCGATTTTTAGGTGCATTGGATTGAGTTGCATTAATATTGTCTCCCCACCACGATTTTGACGACACCATTTATATCGAAGCCCTTCCTGCGTCAGTGCTCATACGCTCACCGAAGTGCTAGCCTGCAATAGATAGAACGCCGATCTCGAGGTCTGTAAGAAATTGGTAGCCGTGCTCCGCTGACAAATCAATATTTGGATTCGGCGATTCATATTTAAGAGGTGGATAGAAGCTCTGCCAAGCGAGCCGCAGGGCTTCTTACACACCAGCCAATGCTTTCGGATCAATAAAGCGATCGAGAGTCGGTCGCTTCAAGCCACCGACCACCCGCCATCCACCAATATATTCGCCCCGGTGATCAGCGATGCCGCCGGCGACGCCAGGAACACCACGGTTCCCGCGACGTCGATCGGGTCGCCGATGCGGCCGAGCGGGATGTGGCCCAGCACATGCGCGTGGAACTCCGGCTCGGCCAGCGAAGGCCGCGTGCCGTCGGTCCAGATGAAGGTCGGCGCCACGCTGTTGACGGCTATTTTGTGCTGCGCCCACTCCGCGGCCAGGCAGCGGGTCAGATGGTTTATCGCCGCCTTGGTCATGCAGTAGATCGCTTCGCCCTTCAGCGTCACTGTGCCGGCCTGCGAGCTGATGTTGATGATGCGCCCACCTTTCTGCGCAATCATCAGCTTCGCGACCGCCTGGGTGGTGAAGAATGTGCCCTTGAGGTTGACGTTCACCGTCAGGTCGAAATCTGCCTCGGTGACGTTCTCGGCAAGGTTCTCCGGCCCGAGCCCGACATTGTTGACCAGGACGTCGATGCGGCCGAAAGCGGCATGCGCCTCCGCGACACCAGCCCGCACCGTCGCAAGATCGGTCGCATCCATATGCACGGCAAGGGCACGTCGGCCGATACGCTCGATCTCGGCGACAAGCTCAGCCCCGTCGGCCTTGCTGCGCACGCCGACGATCATGTCGGCGCCGGAGCCGGCGCAGGCCAGTGCGCAGGCGCGGCCGATGCCACGCGAGGCGCCGGTAACCAGCACCACCTTGCCGGCCAGATCGAATTTCGGCGTGTAGTCCGTTGTCATCGCAAACCTCCCTTGAAAGCCCATCAGGCCGGAATTGTCTTACCCGGCACCCCGCGCCGAACACTATCCCGTCGCAAGCTGAAAGCCAGCCGGCGCTGTGTCTATCCGCCCATGACAAGAACACAGCTAGCCCAAGGACTTGCCATGGGCCAGCCATCATGATGCCATCTCCGTTGCGGACAATAGCGCCGGGTTTTGGGGTAGACGATGCTTTTTGGGCGAACAGCAGGTGCGACAGGGCGCATGTGCGCGGCAATTGCCGCGGCACTGCTGCTGTGCCTATGCGCGCTTGTCCCCGCTTTGGCTGAAGAGCCGAAGGCGCTGAAAGGCGTCGCGCTCATCATCGGTCAGTCCGACTACCAGCATGTCGGCAAACTGCCCAATCCGGAAAACGACGCCCGCGCCATCGAGGAGATGTTCGACAAGCTCGGCTTCGAGACAAATGTCGCCACCAATCGCGACACACGCAAATTGCGGCGCGATCTCGAAGGCTTCGTCGACGATGCCGAGGGCGCCGATGTCGCCATCATCTACTATTCCGGCCACGGCATCGAAGCCGGCGGCGAGAATTATCTGGTCCCTGTCGATGCCGATATTTCGGCACTCGACAATGCCGGCGAAAAGTTGGTGCCGCTGTCGTCCATCGTCGCCGAACTGAAGGCCAAGGTGCCGGTCACCATCGTTCTGCTGGACGCCTGCCGCAACGATCCGTTCCCGCCGGGCACGCTCTTGAAGCTGGCGCCGGGCGACGAAGGCAAGCCGATCGGCGCCGGCGGTCTCGGCGAAACGCGCGGCGTGGTTTCCCTGAAAGGTGGCGCCGAGGCCAAGGGCTCGGTCGACGACAGCCTCGGCCAGGTCATCGCCTTTGCCGCCGAGCCCGGCAAGGTTGCGCTGGACGGTCCGGCCGATGGCAACAGCCCCTATGCGGCAGCGATCCTGCGCCACATCGACACGGTGGGCGGCGAGGAATTCGGCACCGTTCTGCGCATGATCGGCGAGGAGGTCTATCTCAAGACCAACGGCCAGCAGCGGCCCTGGGTCAATGAGAGCCTGCGCCGGCTGCTCTATTTCGGCACCCCCGCCGAGGCGCCGAAAGGTGATGAGGGCGAAATCCTCAGGGAGCGACGCCAGCTCCTGCTGACCATCTCGACGCTACCCGATCCGGAGCGCCGCCAGATCGAAACCATATCGCGTGACGGCAAGGTGCCGATGGATGGGCTCTACGCCATGCTGAAGGCGCTCGGGGTCGACATACCCAAGGATCCGGCTGAGCTCGACAAGCTGCTGCGTGGCCAGACCGAACGGCTGAAACACGTGTTGGCTGAACGCGAGACTTTGAAAAACCCGGACCCCGAAATTGCCAGGCTATCGAAACTCGCCGAACAGGCGGTTCAGGAAGGCGCGCTCGAAGCGGCGCAGAAATTCAACGAACAGGCCAAGGCCCGCATCGGCGAACTTTCGTCTACGGTCGACCAGGCCGAGGCCGAGCTGAAGGCAAAGCGGCTGGAATTCGCAAAGGTCTTCGCCAGCAGTGCCAGGACTTATGAAATCTCCTTCAACTTCAAGGAGGCGGCGCAGGATTACGCCAAGGCCTTCGAGCAGGCTGCCAAATGGAGCGACGAAGACGCGTTCTACTACAAGGCGGCAGAGGCCAACGCTCTGTCGGAACAAGGGGACTTCTCCGGCGACAATGCGTATCTCGCCCAGGCCCTGACAGCCTATGAACAGGCATTGACCTATGTCACCCGCGAAAAGTTGCCGCTGCTTTGGGCGGCCACCCAGAACAATATGGGCGCCACGCTTGCTACGTTGGGCGAACGGGAAGCCGGCCGCGAAAACCTCGACAAGGCAGCTGCCGCCTATGAGCAGGCGCTGACCGTCTATACGCATGACGCCTACCCCGACGACTGGGCATCGACCTATGGCAATCTGGGCACGGTCTACTGGCGGCTCGGCCAGCGCGAGAACGGGACGGCGCTTCTGGAGCGGGCTGTCGCGGCCTTCCGCTCGGCGCTCGAGGTGCAGTCGTTGAAGAAACTGCCGCTGGAATGGGCGGCGACGCAGAACAATCTCGGCATCGTGCTGTCCGAAATCGGCGACCGCCAGACCACATCGGACAGTTTCCGCGCGGCGATCGAGGCGCATCGTGCGGCATTGACGGAATACAGCAGGGAGCGCGTACCGCTCGACTGGGCGCTGAGCCAGGTCAATCTGGGGGCAGCGCTCTATCGCCTTGGTGAGCGCGAAAAGGATATCGCGACCATGCAGCAGGCGGTTGCTGCCTATCAGGCGGCGACCGGCGAAATGACCAGGGAACGCGCGCCGGCGCAATGGGCGACAATCCAGAATAATCTGAGCACGGCGCTGGAATCGATCGGAACCATTAACGGCGATGTCGCCACGCTTGAGCAGGCGCGCGACGCCGCCCTGGCATCGCTTACGGTTTGGACGCGCGAGCACGCCGCGGCGACCTGGGCCAACGGCCAGCTGACGCTCGGCAACGCCTTGCAGCGCCTCGGCGCCAAGCAGAAGAACAAGGAACTGCTGATGCAGGCAGCCACCGCGTACCAGGCCGCTCTGTCCGAATATCCGCGTGAGAAACTGCCGCTTGACTGGGCTTCGCTGCAGCAGAATCTGGGATCGGTCAACGACACGCTCGGCGATCTCGATACGGGAACCGATTACTACATGCAGGCGGTGACCGCGTATCGTCAGGCATGGGAGGTCTATACCGCAACCGCCGCGCCGGGCGAGTTCGCTTCGATTGGTTACAGCCTTGCAGGCACGCTATCGAACTGGGGCGAACGCGCGGGGGACATCTCGATCCTGCGGCAGGCGATCGATGTCTACGGTCAGGTGCTCAGGGTTCGCACCCGCGACAAGGACCCAGTCAATTGGGCCAAGACGGAATTCCGCCTCGGCTGCGCGTTGATGATGTCAGGCAAGCTGGCCTCTGACGATCAACTGCTGCAGCAATCGGTCGACGCGCTGCGGGCGGCGCTCGACGGGCAGACGAAAGGCGGTGATGTCACGGAGATCGGCCAGACGCGGCGCGTGCTCGGCCAGACCCTGTCGATCCTGGGCGACAATACATCCAACCTGGACTTGCTGGCGCAAGCAGCCGACATGCTGGAAGCCGCGCTCCCCGCCTACTCCAAGGACGCCGACCCGGAGGAGTGGGCCAATATCAACTACGACCTCGGCTTTGCCCGCTACAGCCAGGGCCGGATTGGTGGCGACGCCACGTTCTACGCCAAGGCCGTGGAGAGCTTCGAGACGGCAGCGCGGATCTACGACGGTTTTCCCGACCGCATGCAATGGGCGCGCACCAAGGGCGATATCGGCAATGCCTTGCTGATGGCCGCGGACGGCAAGGACGTCGAGTTGCTCACCCGCGCGATTGCCGCCTATGACGCAGCGCTCAGCGTGGTAACGCGCGAGAATGCGCTGGCTGTCTGGGAGAACAATCAGAACAATCTCGCCGGCGGGCTGTCGAGTCTTGGTTACTGGGCGAACGATGTCGGCAAGCTGAAACGAGCCGCTCAGATCTACCGCGACCTCGCCACGGTGCGAACGATCGCCCGCGATCCCGATCTCTGGATCACCAACCAGACCAGTCTCGCGCAGACGCTGAGCATGATCGCGGCCCGCGAGCCTTCGGCTGAATTGTACGAGGAGGCGATTGTCGTCAACCGGGCGCTTGCCGAGCAGCTCGGTCGCGACCGCGATCCCGAACGTTGGGCCAATGCGCGCAACGAGATGGGCTATGCCTTGACCATGGCCGGCCGCGCCGAAAACAATGTCGCGCATTTCGAGGAGGCGGTGTTGGTCCTGCGCGAGGCGATCGTGGTGCAAAAGAAGATCAATTCGGTGCCGGCTGTCGCCTTCACGCAGGACAGCCTGTGCGACGTGCTGGTCGATCTGGGCGCCGCCCACAAGGACAAGGCGATGGCACAGGAAGCGATCGCCGCATGCCAGGACGCGCTCGTCATCTTCCGTGACAAGAAGATGGACGATCTCGCCGCCGGTTCCGAAAAGAACCTCGCCGAGGCACAGGCGTTGCTGGCCGAGTTGCATTAATCCGAGCCCGCGCTCCCGGATGCGGGCGAATGGTGGGCACGCCCAGCGTTCACGCTGTTGCGCAAGCAGATGTCACCGGCTCGCCATGGCATGACAGAGATGCGATGTGGCAGTATCGGCTTGTGCGCCGGTCGCCACCCGTCATTCAGGACGACAGGTAATCATATTCCGTTGGAGCGCCAGATGACCCTATTCACCCGCCGCGGGCTTCTGAAAACGGCTGCGGTTGCCGGCGGTGGCGGCGTCGGGCTGGCAGCAATGACCAGGCTCAGCGGTTGGGCAGCTGTCACACCTGAGCCGGTGGTGCTCAAGACGGCAAAGATCCAGGCCAGGTTCATGGATGCGGGCGAGACCCGGGATGTCCTGACGTATGGTGAATCAGGCATGCCGCCTGTACTGCGGATGAAAAAAGGCGAGCCCTTTGCCGCGCGTCTCGTCAACGCCATCGACGACCCGACGACCATCCATTGGCACGGCATTCGCGTTCCAAACAAGATGGACGGTGTTCCCTTCCTAGTTCAGCCTTACGTCTATACCGGCGATCATTTCGACTACGCCTTCACGCCGCCCGACGCCGGCACGTTCTGGTATCACCCGCATTGCAACACGCTGGAGCAGATGGGCCATGGCCTCACCGGCGTGATCGTGGTCGAAAACCCCAACGATCCCAAATTCGACGCCGAGGCAATCGTCAATCTGCGCGACTGGCGCCTCGGCGACGACGCGCAGTTCATCCAGCAATTCCGGCCGCGCGATGCCGCAAAAACCGGAACCTATGGCACGGTGCGCACCGCCAACTGGCTCGACCAGCCGCAATTCGACGCGCCGGCCGGCGGGTTGGTGCGGCTGCGGGTCGCCATCACCGATGTCACCCGCATCTACGCGTTTCGCGTCGAGGGTGCGGAGGCCGCGGTCATCGCGCTCGACGGCAATCCGGTGCCGCAGCGTTTTGCGCCCGATGCCTTGCTGCGCGGACCGGGGCAGCGCATGGAGCTCGCCATCCGCATGCCTGACCAGGAGGGCGCGATCGTCAGCCTGGGCGACATCAGGGGCACCAAACCCAAGGTCCTCGCCACCTTGCGCGCCACCGGCAGCTCGCTCAAGCGCGACCTGCGCGACCTCGCATCGCTGGAAGCCAACCCGGTGCCGGAGGTGGATCTCGCCAGCGCGAAACACATCGCGCTCTCGCTCAGCGCCACGGCGGAAAACGTGCCGAGCGACAGCATATGCGGCACGCTAGGCTACTCCTTCTGGGCCATCAACAAGGTACCGTGGCCGGGCGACACGCCGGACCCGACCGCGCCTTTGGCCGAGCTGAAGCTCGGCAAAAGCTATGTCATCGACATGGAGAATTTGACGCCGCAATCGCATCCGATGCATATGCACGGCATGAGCTTCAAGGTGCTGTCGTCGTCGACACGCCAGGTTCAGCCGGTCATCTCCGACACCTATCTCATGCAGCCCAACGAGAAGGTTCAGCTCGGTTTCGTCGCGGACAATCCCGGCGACTGGCTGCTGCACTGCCACATCATCGAACATCAGAAAACCGGCATGACGAGCTATATCAGGGTGGTTTGACGCCGAGGCGGGTCAATCAGCCTCTACTGGGGTTGGCCTCACCTGCCGGGCCTGTTGCCGGAGAAATTGCCGCCGTCCGCTGGTTTCGTTGGCAAAGCGGGGCCGTTCCCTGCTATTCCCGCCTGCAATCAAGAAGCCGTGGACACGCTTGCATGACCAATGTCGCCCTGACCGGACTGGCCCGCGATCTCGCCAGGCGCGCCGCCGAGGGCCGCCCGGTGCGCATCGGCGTCATCGGCTCCGGCGAAATGGGCACCGACCTGGTCACGCAAGGCATGCTGATGCCCGGTATCGAGATCTGCGCCATCTCGACGCGGCGTCCGCACACGGCGCGCGACGCCATCCGCATCGCCTATGGCGACGAGGCGATGGCGGTCGAGGCCGACATGGGTTCGAAAGTCACCGCGGCGATCGAGGCCGGGAAAATCGCCATCACCTCGAACGAGATGCTGGTCACCAATCCGCTGATCGACGTCGTGATCGACGCCACCGGCAAGCCTGGTGTCGCCGCCGATTTCGACTTGAAGGCGATGGAGCACGGCAAGCACCTGGTGATGATGAATGTCGAGGCCGACGTCACGATCGGCTGCTACCTCAAGCAGCAGGCAGACCGGCTCGGCGTCGTCTATTCGGTCGGCGCCGGCGACGAGCCGTCGAGCTGCATGGAGCTGATCGAGTTTGCCTCCGCGCTCGGCTACACCATCGTCTCGGCTGGCAAGGGCAAGAACAACCCGCTCAACCACGATGCCGTTCCGGATGACTATCGCGAGGAAGCCCTTCGCCGCAACATGAACCCGCGCATGCTGGTCGAGTTCGTCGACGGCTCGAAAACCATGGTCGAGATGTGCGCCATCGCCAACGCCACCGGGCTGGTGCCCGATGTGCCGGGCATGCACGGGCCCAAGGCCGACCGCGACCAGCTGGCCAAGGTGCTGATACCGCGCGCCGATGGCGGCATCCTGTCGAAGAAGGGTGTTGTCGACTACACGATCGGCAAGGGTGTGGCGCCGGGCGTCTTCGTCATCGTCGAGGCGACGCATCCGCGCATCGTCGAGCGCATGGACGATCTGCATATCGGCCACGGCCCCTATTACAGCTTCTTCCGGCCCTACCATCTGACCTCGCTGGAAGTGCCGCTGACGGCAGCGCGTATCATGCTCTACGGCCGCCCCGACATGGTGCCGCTGCCGAAGCCGGTGGCCGAGGTCTGCGCGGTCGCCAAGCGCGATCTCGCCACGGGCGAGACCTTCGATGCCATCGGCGAGACTTGCTACCGCTCCTGGACCATGACCGTCGAAGAGGCGCGCGCCAATCTGGCAGTGCCGGTCGGCCTGCTCGAAGGCGGCAAGGTGCTGAAACCGGTGAGGAAGGGCGAACTGCTCACCGCCGACAATGCTACGCCCGACCGCACGACGAGGCTGTTCGCTTTGCGGAAGCTGCAGGATGATATGCTCTACGGGGCTGAGATGGCATGAACAGGCCAGCTCTCTGGCTTTGTCATGACAAGATCACTATATTGTAGTGACAGCGAACGGTGTCTTCCAGAATGAGTCTCCAGATCAGAGACCCGCGCGCCCGTGACCTCGCCCGGCAGCTTGCCGAAAAGCGAAAGATTTCCTTGACCGAAGCGGTGATCGAAGCGCTCGAATCCGAGCTTCAGCGCGAACGTGAACGAGTTCCGCTGGCTGAGCGGCTGGCCGCCATATCGAACGATCTGAAGGCCAAGGCGGGAAGCGGCGGCAGGGATTTGACTAAGGATGAGATCGACGAGATGTGGGGACATTCCTGATGTTCATCGACACCTCGGTGGTGATCGCTGTCCTCGCCGGAGAGGAAGACGCCGCCGATTGGAGCCGCCGGATCGGGCAGGCCTCGATACGGATCACATCTCCGCTGGTCGTGCTCGAAGCGGCGATGCGGCTTTCATCGAAGTTGGTGGTGGAGCCGCTCTTCGCCGAAAAGGCGATAGAGGACTTCCTGCGTGAGGCCGAGATCGAGGTGGTTCCGATCGAAATCGGTGATGCCAAGCTCGCGATCCAGGCTTTTTCGAACTATGGCAAAGGTCGCGGCCACCCGGCTCAGCTCAATCTCGCTGACTGCCTGTCATATGCCTCGGCAAAAAGCCGTGGGATGCCCTTGCTCTACAAAGGGAAGGGCTTTTCCCACACCGATCTGGCCTGATCCTACTCCCCAGCAGCTTCGTCAGCCGCTCCCGCCCAGCAGGCCAAATGCTGCCGCGGTCGCGCCATGGGGCTTTTGACCTGCTCGCGCAACACGCCTGGTCATTGCGCTCGTGCTGACGGCGCAGACCCGTCGGCTGCCATTGTATGATCCATTCATACAGTCTGTCTCTTTGATCCGGGTTTTTCAAACGATGCCGAGATGCCAATCTCCGAACGATCAGTTGAACCCCCATTGAGGATTGAAATCTTGCAAACCATTTGGACAAGACGCGAGGCGATGAAAACCCTTCTGGCAACGGGCATGGTTGCCATGCTTCAGCCTCTGGCTTTTGCAGCCAAGGCCGCCGCCAAGCTGAAATGGACCCATTTTCAGGCTGACGAGAATGGTTTCCGCCGCACGCCGGTGCTGCTGACCGGGGAAAAAGAAGCCATCCTCCTCGACGGCGGATTTACCCTGTCCGATGGCCGTGCGGTCGCGGATGCGATCAAGGCGACGGGCAAGACCCTGACGACGATCTATGTCAGTTGCAGCGACCCTGACTATTATTTTGGCCTGCATCCCGTCGCGGATGCTTTCCCCGGCGCCAAGATCATCGCGGCCGCTGCGACGGTGGCGGCCATCAAAGCCAATGTGCAAGCCAAGCTGGATGTCTGGGGCCCGCAGCTCAAGGACAATGGACCGAAGGTCCTGGCGGATGTCGTCATTCCCGAGGCATCCGATATCACCTCACTTGAAGTCGAAGGAAACAAGATCGAGATCGTCACCGTCGCCGATCTGAAAGACCGGCGGTATCTCTGGGTGCCCAGCCTTGAAGCGGTGTTCGGCGGCGTGCTGATCTCGTCCGGCGTACATGTCTGGGTTGCCGACGAGCCAACCGTAGACGACCGCAAGAAATGGATTGCCGCGCTCAACGAAATCGCGTCCCGCAAACCCAACATCGTGGTGCCGTCCCATCAGGTAGCCGGTGCACCGGACGGTCTGGCGGCCGTGGAATTCACCCGCGCCTACCTCGAAGCTTTCAATAAGGAAGCCGAAAAAGCGAAATCCAGCGTCGAGCTGATTGCAGCGATGAAGCGGCGCTATCCCGATCTTCTTGACGTCTCGTCCCTGGAACTGGGCGCAAAGGTCGCCAAGGGTGAGATGAAGTGGGGCTGATACGGCCCCGCGAGCGTCTCGGCTACTTCCCCAATTCCACCGACCGCAGCCGCGCGGCTTCCACCGCCTCGGTCAGCAGCTTCGTCAGCCGGTCTTCGCCCATCAGCACGGCAAGGGCGGCTGCCGTGGTTCCGTTGGGGCTGGTCACCTGCTGGCGCAGGACGCCGGGCTCCTCGCCGCTTTCGGCAGCGAGTGCAGCAGCGCCATAGACGGTCTGCATGGCCAGCAGCCTGGCGGTCTCGGTCGGCAGCCCGGCCTTCTCGGCTGCAACCGTAAGCGCCTCGATGAAATGGAAGATGTAGGCCGGACCGGACCCCGAAACCGCCGTCACCGCGTCCATCAGGCCTTCGTCGTCGATCGTCGTCACCACACCGCTGGCCGACAGCAGCTCGGCAACGAAACGCCTGATGTCGTCGGTCACCAGCGGGTTGGAATAGACCACCATCATGCCCTTGCCGATCGCGGCCGGCGTGTTGGGCATGCAGCGGATGACAGGCGCGAGATGGCCGAGTATGTGCTCGAAGGTGGCGACCGGCGTGCCCGCGGCGATGCTGACGAAGGTGGTCCTGCCGTCGCCGAAGCGCTTGTAGGCGGCGGTGACGTCGCGGATCACCTGCGGCTTGACGGCGATGACGACGAGGTCGGGCTCTGCGTCGGCGGGGATGCCGTTCGCGTCCGCGGCGACACTGCAACCGAGGTGCTCGGCGCGCTTGCGCAATTCGGCATTGGGCTCGACCACGAACACGGCTTGCGGGGCAAGCTTGCCGGATTTCAGCCAGCCCGCAAGCATGGCGTAACCCATATTGCCGCAACCGGCGAGAACAAGCCTGATCGTCATTGAGAGCCCTCCGAGACAAGGGTTCTCCTTAGACGCTAGCGGGCAGACGGGAAAGCCCCTCAAGGGGTGCTGGATCCAGGCCAGCCGGTCAAGGTCGCCGGCGTACCGCGATCGGCCGCAGCGACACTTGCCGCAAGCCAAGCACGCCGAGCACGAAGAACAGCCACACCGGGTCGCCGCGATGGAAGAAGAAGCTTTCCAGGAACGCGTTCAGCGCCGTGAACAGCACCACCATCATGAAGAAGTCACCGAGATAGATGTTCTCCTTGCGCGGCGGGATGCGCATGTAGTCGCGCAGCGGCGCGATCAGGAAAGTGTAGACGGCAACGCACAGCGCCGGGATGCCCATCAGCACCGCAATGTCGAGATAGCCGTCATGGCCATGCACGATGGTTCGGATGTCCCAGGCCCGGTCGAAAGGCTGGTCCTGGCTCAGCAGCAGCGGCGTGCCCCAGAAGCTTTCATAGCCGTAGCCGGTCCAGGGCTTCTTCGCCAGCATCTCGCCGGAGAACTCCCACAGCGTCGTGCGCCCGGTATAGGTGAGGTCGGGGAAATAGGTGGCCGCCAGCTCTTTCACCGGCGGGATGAAGACGATGCCTAAGGTACCGATGGCCGTCGCAATGATCGCCAGTGCAAACAGGATCGGCGTGCCGAACCGCATGCCGATCAGGCCCGGCAGCACGACGATCAGGATCGAGAACGGCACCAGGCCGGCCGTCGTCTTGGATCCGGTGTGCAGCATGAAGATCATCGCCGCGCCGAAGATCGCCACGCCCCAGAATTTCTGGCCGCGCCGGAAGAGATAGAGGCCGGCGAAGCTGAAGCAGGCCATGATTGGTCCGGCAATGTTCTTGTGGGCGAACACACCACGCCACAGGCCGGCATGTTCGGGCTCCTGCGAATCGGCCGTATGCAGGGCCTCATGCGGAAAGACGATGAGGCCGATATAGGACAGGCCGATAACGACGATCGCGCAGAATATGATGACTTTCGAAAAACTGTCGGCATCGCGCGGCAGCACCAGGACCGTCGCTATCGTCAGAACGCCAAGCAGCGTGAAGAAGGCCGCGCGCATGGCCGAGGACGGGTCGGTCGCGTTGATGACCGAAAGCATGAAAAAGCCGAGCATCAGAATCCAGGACGGGCTGAGCAGCGAGCGCACCACCTTGGGGTCGGCGAACGTCAGCAGTGAGAAGATCGAAATGGCGCCGAGCGAACTGAAGCCGAGCTGGTTGACGATGTCGCCGCCGTCGCCGGTCAGTTCCGCGCCTGCCGGCTGAAACGGCCGGAACGACACGATGACGACGGCAAACAACAGCGCGGCAATCGCCGTCGCCACACTGTTGCGGGTGACGATGCCGCCCAGCAGCAGCTCGTCAGTTCTTCTCAGGCTGCCTGTATTGCTCATTGGCGTATCCGAATTCGGCAAGCACGCGGCCGAGCGAGACATAGACGGGGTAAAGCGCCGTCGACAGCGATCCTGTCCGCGCCAATTTGATTGCGCCGCGCACGGGCGAGGCTATCAGCAGCGCCAGGCTTTTTGCAAACACCTTGGCGCCGGCGAATGGCATGCCGGCGCGCTTCTTCTTTTCGACCAGCGTCGAGATTACACCGTTGCGTAAGGATCGGGCGCGGATCCAGTCAGCCTCGACGCGCCGGGCTGGAACGCCTTCGCGCACCTTTGCCTCGGCGCACCAGCCAAGCACGAAACCTTTCTGCGCCGAGCGGCTGAGGAAGTCGGAATCGCCGCCGCCCATGAAGTTGAACCGCAGGTCGAGGAAGGGTGGCCCCATGATGGTGAGCACATTGCGCCCGACCAGAAGGTTGCCAGAGGAATAGAGTGCGGCCACGCGCCCGGTCTGGCGATAGGGCGGCGCAAACACCGGGTGCTCGGCCCATTTGGCGTGAGCAGGATCGGTAAACACCGGCACCTGCGGGCCACCGACAATGTCGGCGCCAAGCGTCTCCGCCGTCCTGCACATGCGCTCCAGCCAGTCCGCGTCGGCGATCTCGTCATCGTCGATGACCAGCAGGTGGCGGAAATCCGGAAAATGCAGGATCGCCGTCTGCCAGCCAGCATTGTAGGCACTGCAATTGCCCCGCTCATGCGCGATGATGACCATGCCCTTCATATCGTCGCGTTCGAACAGCGGCACGGCCGCCTGGGCGCCCTCACGCGCCTCGGCCTCGTTTTCGATGACGATGACGGCGAAGCGCCGGCTGGTTTGCTGTGCCTTGAGCGACGCCAGCGTTTCGAGCAGCAGTTGCGGCCGCTTGAAGGTCGGCAGCGTGACGACGGCTTCCATCGTCTCTGCGGCGAGCCCCGGAGAGCGTCCCGCAATCGATACCGAACCGTCCGATGGCAAAGGGATCATCCGCTCCAGCCGCATGTTTTGAATCTGGCTTTCGATAACACCGCGACGATAACGTTTCGTTAATCACCTTTCGCAGCGGCGCCTGCCGGTCCGCGCCTTTCAGCCGTTGCGTTGCGTGATTTAATCAAGGGTTCACCCAGCTTTGCTAGTGGCTGACGCCTGGATAGGTGAGATGCATCTGCTGTTCGCCACATCGATCGTGCCCGACGGCGCTCTCGCTTCGGGCTATGAGATCGCCAATGCTGCGATCATCGCCGCCTTGCGGCGCGCCGGCGTGCGCGTCACCGTCATCGGCTTCATCTGGCCGGGCAAGGCGCCCAGCGACCCCGAAAACACCATCGTGCTCGGCGCCGTCGACGTGCGCACGGAAAGCGCCTCGGCGCGGCAGAAGCTCGCCTGGCTTGGCAAGGCGGTGCTGTCAGGGCTCACCTTCGCTTCCGTGAAGCTGCGCGCGGTTTCCGACAGCGAAGTCCGTGCCGCGATCGAGCGCGCCGGTCCCTTCGACGGCTATGTCCTGAATTCGGTGCAGTTCGCCGGCGCCTTTGAAAAACTGTTCGCCGACCGTCCCTCGATTTTCGTCGCCCACAATGTCGAACATGGTTCGGCCAAAGAGAATGCGGCAGCAGCAAACAGTCGCTTCCAGCGCCTGCTGTTTGCCCGCGAGGCCAGGCTGCTCAAGACCATGGAGGAGCGGCTCTGCCGCCGGGCTCGCTTCGTCTTCACGCTGGCCGAGGAAGACCGCGCCGCACTCGGCGTTGCCAGCGACGACCGCTCGGCGGTGCTGCCGCTGGTGACCACAGCCACGGCGCCAAAGCCGGTCAAGCCGCGCCGCATCGATTGCGACGCGGCGCTGATCGGCACTTGGACCTGGCAGCCGAACCGCATCGGCCTCGACTGGTTCCTGGAAAAAGTCGTGCCGCATCTTCGCCGGAGCTTTCGCATCAGGGTCGCCGGCAACATGCCGTCGGATATCACCTCTGCCCATCCCGGTGTCGAATTTGTCGGCCGCGTGTCCGACGCCCAGAATTTCGTGCGCGGCGCCGCCGTCATTCCACTGATCAGCACCGCGGGCAGCGGCGTTCAGCTCAAGACCATCGAAACCTTCGAGCTCGGCCTGCCGTCGGTCGCCACCAGCCGTTCGCTGCGCGGCATCGATCATCGCCCGGCAAATTGCTTCGTCACCGACGATCCGGCCGCCTTCGCCGGCGCGCTGGAGGCAGCGGCGGCCGATGTCAAGGATGTCGATGGCAGCGCCTTTCACCGCCGGCAGATCAAGGCACTGGATGCCGCCATCAGGCTCGGCCTGGAAAAGCTCGGGTCGGTGGGGGAGGAGGTGTTTGCATGAACATGCACACCGCCCGCGCCGCCTTCGGGCTCGATACGCTGAAGACGATCCTTGGCATTTCGGTCCTTGCCATCGGCTGGGATGACGCGATCGCGCTGCTCGCTCGTCTGATTGCCGAGCGGCGCTTCACCAAGGTCAGTTTTCTCAACGCTCACAACGCCAACATCGCCTCTACCGATCCGGTCTTTGCCGAGGCGCTCGACGATTTCCTCATCCTGCCTGACGGCGTTGGCGTCGATCTGGCGGCAAAGCTGCTCTACGGCGCGCCGTTCCCGGACAATCTCAACGGCACTGATCTCATTCCGGCCTTTCTGCAGGCATCGGCGAGGCCGCTGACCGTCGGGTTGCTTGGCGCCACCCGCGCCAACGCCGAGGCGGCGTCGGTCAGGCTAGCCGCTCTGGCGGTGCAGCACGAATTCGTCGTCATCCATGACGGCTATTTCTCCCCCGCCGAAGAGCAGGCGATCGTCGATCGCATCGAGGCATTGCGGCCCGACGTGCTGCTTGTGGCCATGGGCGTGCCGCGCCAGGAATTGTGGATCGCCCGTCATATCGATGCCCGCCACTGCACGCTGCCGATCGCCGTCGGCGCGCTGCTCGATTTTCTCTCCGGCACGGTGCCGCGGGCGCCTCTGTGGATGCGCCAGCTGAGGCTCGAATGGTTGTTCCGTCTGTGCATCGAGCCCGGCCGGCTGTGGCGCCGCTACGTCGTCGGCAATCCGGTGTTCCTGCTGCGTGTCGTCAGGCAGAAATTCTCGCATCGGCCCGAGCCCGCTGGAGAGTTGCGGTGAACAGCCGCGTCGTGCCGAGCCCTGCAGCCGAGACCGGTGCCCTGCCGCAAACTCCGACGGCGGCGGTGGTGACCGGCAGCTATGCGCCGGATTTCGAACGCTGCCGCCTGTTGTGCGAGACCCTCGACCGCCATGTCTCCGGCGTGGCGCATCATTACATTCTGGTCGAGCACCGCGACGTGGCGCTGTTTCGCCAGTTGGAAAACGACCGCCGCAGCGTTGTCGACGAGCGCGACCTGCTGCCGCGCTGGCTGCGTGTGTTCGACGATCCGATGAGCCTCTTTCGCCGTCGCATCTGGCTCAGTTTCAAGACCCAGCCGCTGCGCGGCTGGCATGTGCAGCAGCTGCGCCGCATCGCCATCGCTGCGCATGCTGGAGAAGACGTGCTGGTCTTCTGTGATTCCGACGTCGCCTTCCTCAAGCCATTCGATCTGAGCGCCTTCTGGCGCGACGGCAAGGTGCGGCTGTTCCGGCGCGACGGCGTGCTGTCGAGCGACGGTCACGACGAGCATCGCATCTGGTCGCGCAATGCGGCCTCGGCGATTGGTATCGATGCATCCGAGGTTTCGAACCACGACTATATTTCGACGCTGATCGCCTGGCGCCGTCAGACCGTGACGGCGATGTGCGCCGAGATCGAGAAGGTGCACGCGCGCGGCTGGGTCGAGGTCATCGCTTCAGTGCGCCGGTTCTCCGAATGCATGATCTATGGCCTCTATGTCGACGATGTGCTGGGGGGCGCCGGCCATTTCCACGGCTCGGAGGAATTCTGCCGCGTGCATTGGACCGGGGAGGCGCTGTCGGATGACGAATTCCGCAGCTTCGTCGCCGCCATGGCACCGGGGCAGGTGGCGATCGGCATGCAATCCTTCATCGGCACCGATATCGGCCGCATCCGCCGCCTGATCGGATTGGCTTAGATTGCCTTGGCGGGCTTGCGCAGCGCCGAATAGGTCAGCAGCGCCGAGGCGAGATAGAGCAGCAGGAAGACGACGTTGAGCGATACGACAAGCCTGGGCGTGTCGGCGATCGTGGTCAGCACATAGGTCAACAGCACCGCCTTCAGCCCCGCCAGCAGGCCGAGGTTGAGCGCCCTGAGCGCGGTCTGGCCGCGCGCGAACAGCAGCTCGGCCTGGTATTCGACCAGGTTGCGCAGTCCCGGCACGCCGATTGCCAATGCCACCAAGGGCGCCGCCTCGGCGACATTCCGGCCAAGTGCATTGGGGAAGAAATGCAGCACGATGCCGAGTGCGGCCAGCGCCAATGTCGATACCAGGAACACGCCGGCTTCGATACCGCTCTTGACCCGCAGTCGCGACAACAGCTCCGGCGACCGCATCATCTTCTGCACCAGCATCATCGAGAAGGTGCGGATCGGTATTGCCGTCAGGTCGACCAGCCGCATGATGATGGCATAGATGCCGGCCAGATGCGGCCCGCCGATCGCCAGGACGAGCAGCTTGTCGAATTCCGACTGCAGGTAGAACAGCACTTCGGCGCCGGCAACATAGATCGAATCGGCAAGCCGCCTGAGATAGAGCTCGGTGCGCAGCCTCAGCCGCTGGCGTGGATAATAGAAGCCGAAGGCCAGCAGCAGCGAGGCGGCGTTGGCGCCGATGTAGAACAATGACCAGATCCAGACGCTGTGCTGCCCCGACAGCATGAACAGCACGGCGCCCAGCGCACGGAACGCCGTGGTCACGATCGACAGCACCGCGGCGCGGCCGAATTTGCCGAGCCCGTTGTTGACGATCAGCACCACCTCGACCGGCCGCCACAAAAGCGCTTCGGCAAAGACGATTGCGGCAAAGCCGGCCAGAGGCACGGTGCTGGCGAAGAAGATCAGGTAGACGCCCCAGGAGGCCGCCGCCAGCAGTGGTAAGGACACGGCGCCAAGCAAAAGGAAGCCGGCGGTGAAGGTGCCGATCAGATTGGGGCGGATGGTGGCTGTGCGGTAAAGCGCCGAGATGAAGCCGAAAGCGAGGATGCGCGACAGCATGACGCCGGCCGCCGAGGCGGTGGCGAACATGCCGAACTCGGCAATCGACAGCGTGTTGGCAAGTGCGATGAAATAGGCAAGCGAGAACACCAGCCGCCCGCCGGCGCCGCTGATGGCTGAAAGATAGTCGCGAACCAGCCCCCGTCTTTCGGCAAGGAAGGTGCCGATGCGGGCGAGTGTCCGCCTTTGCGGTATGTCGCTGGCCTGCGTCATATCGAGGAAAGCCGTAAGCCGGAAAGCTTAACGTGCGGTTCTGACGCCATTTTACAGATCCCGGCAATGCGTGGCGAAGCGAGAAACTTTCACTTGCAGACTTCGGAAATTAACCTTTTGTTTCCCATGCCTGTTTAGCGTGACTTAACGATTGGCCGACCGCCGCTCCCGCGCCGTCGAAGGTAAAGTTTCGAGACAATGGTCGACAGGGAAAACCGTGAAGACTGGAGGCGCGAGCGCTCCCTCCTGGCGCTCGGCAAAGCCGTGCGCGGCGATGAGGCGGCGGATGCGTCGGCGGTCTCGATCGGTGACCGGGTGGATCCGTCATGGCGCGAGGATGCCGCCACGCGTCACCGCATAGCCCGCTCGCAACGCGAGGCGCGGTCGAATCCGGCGCCAACGTCACCGCCCGAGCCGCCGCAGTTCCAGGCCGACGGCGAACCCGTTTCGGCCGCCAGCGCGCGTGAGGAGCCTGTTTCCGGCCGGCGTCAGCAGCACGCCGCCTATGAGCCCCGCTCTTTCCACGAGCAGCGACCGGACCGCGACGACGATGACGGGCAGGAATGGAAACCGCTGATCGATCCGCTCCAGGTCGTCCGCGGCATTAGTCGTTCCAAGTTGCTGATCGTCTCGACGACGATATTGGGGACGGTGCTCGGCGTCGCCGTCGCCGTTTCGACACCGAAGAAATACGAAGCCACCACACAGATGGTCATCGAGCCAGGCGACCTGAAGCTTTCCGACAACGATCTCACCCAACCGGTCGGGCAGCCCGATGCGGCGCTGGCTGTTGTCGAAACCCGCATCAAGATGGTGACATCCGGCAAGGTCCTTGACAAGGTCGTGGCCGATCTCAATCTCGTCGACGATCCGGAGTTCAACGGACAGGGCTCTGGCGGCCTTGGCGTCCTGTCGCTCATTCGCTCGATACTGTCGCGCCAGGATGGCCCTGGCGGCGGCGGTGAAGTGCGCCGCCAGGCGCTGGCGGTCGGCAATCTGGCCAAGAGCCTGTCGGTTGAGCGCAGCGGCAAGAGCTTTGTCGTTTCCATCAGCGCCACCACTCAAAGCGCCGACAAATCGGCGAAGATAGCCAATACGACCAGGGACGTTTTCCAGCAGGAGGCGGCCCAATACCAGTTCGGGATGGCCGGGCGCGCGACGGACCAGCTGACGGCCAAGCTCGATGACCTGCGCAAGGATGTCGAGACAGCGGAGCGCAAGGTCGAGGATTTCAGGGCCACGCATGATCTCGTCGACGCGCAGGGCCATCTGATCAGCGACGACCAGATGCTGAAGCTCAACGAGCAGTTCTCAGTCACCCGGGCCCGTACGCTGGAACTCAATGCCCGGGCCGCGTCGGCGCGTTCGCTGGACGTTAATTCGGTCATCAACGGCACGTTGCCGGAAGAAATCAATTCCAACACGATGAGCGAACTGCGCGCGCAATATGCAGCTTTGAAGCAGGAGGCCGACCGCGCCGCCGTGCGTCTGGGACCGCGTCATCCCGAATACCAGGCGCTCAGTGCCCAGCTCGACGGCTCGCGCGAGCGCATCGCAGGCGAACTGCGCCGCATCGCCTCGTCGCTGCAGGTCGATTTGAAGCGCTCGGTCCAGCTTGAGCAGGATCTCGCTTCCCGCCTGGCTCAGGCAAAGATCCAGAGCGGCGACGTCAACAGCGATCTGGTCAGCCTGCGCGAACTGGAGCGTGATGCCACCGCCAAACGCTCCGTCTACGAACAGTACCTTCTGCGCGCCAAGGAGACCGGCGAACAGCAAAACATCAACACCACCAACATCAATCTGATGACCCCAGCGCAACCGCCGCTCGAACCCAACGGACCGTCGCGGGCTGTAATAGCGATGGCCGGCCTGCTGCTCGGGCTTGCTTCGGGCATCGGTGTCGGCGCCATGCGCGGCGCCTTTGCCAGCCTGCGCGGCGCTGCCAATTCGCGTTCGCGCGGCAGAATGGACGAGCGCCGCCCTCCGGTCGAGGACAAGGTCTATCGCGCGCCGCTGCCTGTGGCGCCGCCACCGGCAGCACCTCCGGTGTTGCCGACCGCGGCCGCTCCCGCCCGGAGCCCAGGTCTGTTCGACGGACTGTTCTCGGCGATGCGCAAAGCCGCGCCGGGTAGCGGGACGTCAGGCGAACCCGTCGAGACCTACCGCGCCCAACCAGCCGCCGAATATACAAGGCCGGTGCAGGAGCCTGTGGGCTATCGCCAGCCGGACTTCCGGAACGAGGTTCCGCACGCCAATTCCCCTGCGCAGCAGCCTGGCTACGCGCAGCCTCGTCAGCCGGCTGACTATGCCTATTCGCAGGCTCAGCCGATGCCCGCGGCGTCCGGGCCGTGGTCTTCTCCGCAGCCCGCTGGGGCGGCGCCGGAAGACCAGCAGGCGCAAATCGACGATATCCGCGCCAGCCTGCGCGAATTTCGCGAAGCGGTGCGCGAACTCACCGAAAGCCGTTCGCACCGCCGCTATTTCTGAGCAATTCCAGGAAAAGTGTGAAACGGTTTTCCCGGGAAAGCGCGTAGCGCGCTTTCCCTTGGGAATTGCGTCAAAACAAGAAATAGAGCGGTTCAGCCTTTCCGTGAAAGGATGAGTCGCTCTGAGCCCGTCAGCACAGAATAAAAGCTGCCGGTTTCGAGTTTACGGCATGTGACGGCGCTTTGACGGGATTGCTTAGGCCAAATTTCGTGACAATGCCGCGCAGCATGGCGCCCAAAAAACGCTGCCGTCGGGCTTTACCCGAATGGGCGGAACGTTTGGAACAACGACATGCACGAAGCAACGTTCAAGGCGCGCGCCGCGCCTTGGCTGGAATGATGTCGAGGATGGTTCATGGCCGAAGTGATTGACGGAAAGATCGTCGCCGCAGACGTGGTTCAGAAGGTCAAGGCCTTGACCGAGGACCTGGTCGCCAAGGGAAAGGCCCAGCCCGGCTTAGCGGTGGTCATCGTCGGCGAGGATCCGGCAAGCCAGGTCTATGTCGCGTCGAAGTCACGCACCGCCAAGGAATGCGGCTTTCATTCGCTGCAGCACACGCTGCCGGCCGACACGTCCGAAGCGGCACTGCTGAAGATCATCGGCGAACTCAACGCCGATCCGGCCATCAACGGCATTCTGGTGCAGCTGCCGCTTCCCGCCCATATCGATGCCGGCAAGATCATCCAGGCCATCGCACCGCAAAAGGATGTCGACGGCTTTCATTTCATCAATGTCGGCAAGCTCGGCACCGGCGAACTCGAAACAGCCTTCGTGCCCTGCACGCCGGCCGGCTCCATGCTTTTGATCGAACGCGTGCGCGGCAAGGATCTTTCCGGCCTCAACGCGGTCGTCGTCGGCCGCTCCAACATCGTCGGCAAGCCGATGGCAAATCTGTTGCTTGCCGCCAACTGCACCGTCACCATCGCCCACAGCCGCACCAAGGATCTGCCGGCGCTGGCCCGCACAGCCGACATTCTGGTTGCCGCCGTCGGCCGGCCCGAAATGATCAAGGGCGACTGGGTCAGGCCCGGCGCCACCGTGATCGATGTCGGGATCAACCGCATTGCCGCACCCGAGAAGGGCGAAGGCAAAACCCGCCTCGTCGGCGATGTAGCCTATGCCGAAGCGGCCAAGGCCGCCGGCGCCATCACCCCCGTGCCCGGCGGTGTCGGACCGATGACCATTGCCATGCTGATGGCCAATACGTTAGCCTCAGCCTACCTTGCGGCCGGCTTGAAGCGGCCTTCCTTCTGACCCAGAAAGCAGCTTCTTTGTCGAACCTTACTATACCCTCTGAACGGCCGGTCGTGGATGATCCCGTTCAGGGGGGCCGGCAATTCGCGTTCCTGCTGGTCGACAAGTTTTCGATGTTTTCGCTGGCAGCGGCGATCGATACCTTCCGCTCGGCCAACCGCCTGCTCGGCCGCGATTTCTATGGCTGGACGACGGTCTCGGCCGACGGCGATCCCGTCATGGCCTCCAACGGCCTGCCGCTCAAGATCGACTATGCCGTCGCCGATTTGCCGCCCGTCGATATCCTATTCGTGTCGGTGGGCCTGTCGGTCGAGTTCCCCGGCAAGAGCAAGGTGCTGGCGGCGCTGCGCAGCTGGGGCCGGCGCGGCAATGCGCTCGGCGCGCTGTCGGTGGGCTCTTACCTCCTGGCCGAAGCCGGTCAGCTCGAAGGCTATCGCTGCACCATCCATTGGGAAAACCGCGCCGGCTTCGTCGAGCGCTTTCCCGACATCAATTGCACCGGCAACGTCTTCGAGATCGACCGCAAGCGCTACACCTGCGCCGGCGGCACCACCTCGATCGACCTGATGCTGGAGATCGTGCGTGGCGACTTCGGCTCGAACCTCGCCAACGGCGTTGCCAACCAGTTCCAGCATGAGCGCATCCGCTCCGCCGGCGACCGCCAGCGCGTCGGGCCGGAGCGCGACCTGACCGGCAAGTCGGAGAAGCTAAGGCGTATCGTCGAACTGATGGCCGACCATCTCGACGAGCCGCTATCGGCCGTGCAGCTTGCCAAATCGGCGGGCCTGTCGGTGCGCCAGGTCGAGCGCTTGTTCCTGCGCCATTTGAGCGTCACGCCCGGTCGTTACTACATGCGGCTCAGGCTCGAGCGGGCGCGCGAACTGCTGCGCCAGACCAACATGCCGATCCTCGACGTGGCCATCGCCACCGGCTTCACCTCGCATTCCTATTTTGCCCAGAGCTACCGGCTGCAGTTCGGCCGTCCGCCTTCCGAAGAGCGCCGCACCACGTACTGACGCGGTGCTTAGCCGGCCTCGGAACAGGCCTCGGCCGGCGCCGATCCTGTTACACGGCAACCGTTCGTGACCCGCTCCGGGGCTTGTGCCCGGACGCGGCGTCAAATAGCTTGCCGCCGCATATAAGAGGGCGGCCTCAAGGAGATTTCCATGGCGGGACTTTTGCGGAGCGTCGCTGCGTCGCTGCTCCTTTTGTCGATGACTTCGCTCGGCTTCGCCGCCAACAAGGTTATCATCATTCTTGACGCTTCAGGCTCGATGTGGGCCCAGATCGACGGCAAGCCGAAGCTCGAGATCGCGCGCGAATCGCTGAGGACCGTGCTGCAGTCGGTCCCGGGCGACGACGAGATCGGCTTCATGGCCTATGGCCACCGCGAAAAGGGCAGCTGCGACGACATCGAACTGATCGTGCCGCCGCAAGCCGGCTCGGCTAGCGCCATTTCGGCCGCCGCCGACAGCCTGAAATTCCTCGGCAAGACGCCGCTGACCGCAGCCGTCAAGCAGGCGGCCGAAGCTCTGAAATACACCGAGGACAAGGCGACCGTGGTTCTCATCACCGATGGGCTTGAAACCTGTGAAGGTGACCCGTGCGCGCTGGGCAAGGAACTGGAGGCCTCAGGCGTCGATTTCACCGTCGACGTCGTCGGCTTCGGCCTGACCGCTGACGAGGGCAAGCAGATCGCCTGCCTTGCCGACAACACCGGCGGCAAATATATCCAGGCCTCGGACGAGAAGGCGCTGCAGGAAGCACTGGTCGAAACCGTCGCCGCGCCGGCTCCGGCACCTGAACCCGCACCGGCGCCAGCCCCAGCTCCAGCTCCAGCCCCTGAACCGGCAAAGCCCGAATTCAATTTCATCCCGAGCGTGGTCATGGCCGAAGGCGGCGATCCGATCACCGACGGCAATGCCTGGGAGGTCTACAAGGCCAAGGCCGATGGCACGCACGGCGAGGCCGTCACCACCCAGTACAACAACTACGAGGCCAATCTCGAGCCGGGCGACTATGTCGTCGTCGCGCGCGCCGACGAAGCTCGGGCGGAACAGAAGGTCAAGATCGAGGCGGGCCAGGTCTACAAGCCGCTCTTCACCTTGAACGCCGGCACCATGCTCATCCATCCGAAGCCAAGCCAGGGCGCCGAGATCAGTGACGAAGCCCATGTCGACTTCGCCTTCCCGGGCGGCAGCACCACCCACTATGGCGACAACAGGATCATCGTGCCGGCTGGTGAGCAGAAGGTGACGGTTGCGATCGGCAGCGGCTCGGTGACCGAGAACATCCAGCTCGCCGCCGGGCAGACTGTGGAAAAAGACATAGTCGTTGGCGTCGGCCATGCCGCCGTCAACGCCTACTACACTGCAGGCGGCGACAAGGCCGACTCCTCGGGCATCAGCGTCCAGATCGTCAAGGCCAAGAAAAAGATCGACGGCTCGCGTGACGATGTCGCCCACTCCTATGGGCCCGACAGCAAGTTCTGGCTGCCGCCGGACGACTATGTCGCGGTCACCTCGCTTGAGCTCGCAACCGTCGAGCAGCCTTTCAGCGTCAAGGTTGGCGACGTCAAGGACGTCAAGGTGACGCTCGATGCCGGCGTGCTGGTGATGTCGGCGCCGGGCGCCTATTCGATCGAGGTGCTGTCGTCGAAGAAGGATATCCAGGGCAACCGCAAGGCGCTCGGCCTGAACTATGGCGACACCTGGCAACAGACCATTGCGGCCGGCGACTACGTCGTCGTCCGCCACATGTCCGATCAAGGCCATGACAAGGAAATGCCGGTGACGGTCAAGGCCGGCGAACGGAGCGAAATTACGGTTCAGCCGTAATTTGGCGTTCCACTCCTCATGAAAAAGGGCGGCCTTGAGCCGCCCTTTTCTATATGGCAGGGAATGATGGTTCAAGCCGTGCCGAAAGCACTGGCGCCATGGTCGGCGCGGCCGACCAACTGGCGGAAACCGGCGAACAGCTCGCGGCCGAAACCGAACTCGTTGCCGATGAGATCGATGTCGGCCGTGCGGCGCAGCGCGAGCTCGGGCCCCGGCACCAGCACTTCCAGCGTGCCGGCATCGGCGTCGAGCCGGATGATGTCGCCGTCATGGATCCTGGCGATCGGCCCTTCCTCGACCGCTTCCGGCGTTACATGGATCGCCGCCGGCACCTTGCCGGAAGCGCCAGACATGCGCCCGTCCGTGACCAGCGCGACGCGCTGGCCACGATCCTGCAGGATGCCGAGCACGGTGGTCAGCTTGTGCAGTTCCGGCATGCCGTTTGCCTTCGGGCCCTGGAAGCGGATGACGGCGATGAAGTCGCCGGTCAGCGTGCCGGCCTTGAAGGCTTCGTTCAGTCCCTGCTGGCTGTCGAACACCTTGGCCGGCGCCTCGATGACGCGGCGTTCCGGCTTCACGGCGGACGTCTTGATGACGGCGTGGCCGAGATTGCCGGCGAGCACTTTCAGGCCGCCGGTCGGCTGGAAGGCCTTCTTGAACGGCGCCAGCACCTTCTCGTCGCCGCTCTGCAGCGGCGAGGCTTCACGCACGACGCTGCCGTCTTCGCCGAGCCGGGCCTCGACCGCATAGGGCCTCAGGCCTTCGCCCCATACCGTCTGCACATCCTCATGCAGGATGCCTTCGTCGAGCAATTCGCGGATCAGGAAGCCGAGCCCGCCGGCGGCATGGAAATGGTTCACGTCGGCAAGCCCGTTCGGATAGACGCGCGCGAGAAGCGGCACCGCTTCCGACAGGTCGGAAATGTCCTGCCAGGTAAGCGTGATGCCGGCCGCCGCGGCCATGGCGATGAGATGGATGGTGTGGTTGGTAGAGCCGCCGGTGGCGTGCAGGCCGACGACGCCATTGACGAAAGAGCGCTCGTCGATCATGCGGCCTACCGGCGTGTAGGCGTTGCCGAGCGCGGTGATCGCCAGGGCTCGCCTGGTCGCCTCGCGCGTCAGCGCGTCGCGCAGCGGCGTGCCTGGATTGACGAAGGACGCGCCGGGCGTATGCAGGCCCATGATCTCCATCAGCATCTGGTTGGAATTGGCGGTGCCGTAGAAGGTGCAGGTGCCCGGCCCGTGATAGGATTTGGACTCCGCTTCGAGCAGTTCTGCGCGTCCGGCCTTGCCCTCGGCATAGAGTTGGCGAACCTTGGCCTTCTCGTCATTGGGCAGGCCCGTCGTCATTGGCCCGGCCGGCACGAACACCGCCGGCAGATGGCCGAAGGTGAGAGCCGCGATCACAAGCCCCGGTACGATCTTGTCGCAGACGCCGAGATAGACGGCGGCGTCGAACATGTTGTGCGACAGGCCGATCGCCGCGGACATGGCGATCACGTCGCGCGAAAACAGCGAGAGCTCCATGCCGGGCTGTCCCTGGGTCACGCCATCGCACATGGCCGGCACGCCGCCGGCCACTTGCGCGATCCCGCCGACTTCGCGCGCGGCATCCTTGATCAGCGCCGGGAAGGTTTCGAAGGGCTGATGCGCCGACAGCATGTCATTGTAGGAGGTAATGATGCCGAGGTTCGGCACCTTGTCGGCGCCGAGCGCCAGCTTTTCAGACGGGCTGCAGACGGCAAAGCCATGCGCGAGGTTGCCGCAAGACAGAACCCCCCGGTTGGCGGCGCGGCTGGAGGCCTCGGCGATGCGGCCGAGATAGCGCTCGCGGCCGGCTTTCGAGCGTTGGCGGATGCGTTCCGTGATGGCTTCGATGTCGCGTCTGGCTGTCATGGTCGGTCCTTTCGAGCCCCGGAAGAACGTCCTCCACCGTCTGCCGGGACTGCTTTGCGTGAAATCAGGGTGCCCAGAACACCTCTACCGGGATGGGTGCCGCTTCGAGCACTTTGCGGATGGGCTTTTTCGCGCCCGGTCCCATCGCATCGTCGAAGGCGGTGCGCTTGTCCTCGCCTTCTATATGCAGCGCGATGAAGCCGGCGTCGACGATCCGCGCCAGCGGCAGCGTCAACCGGGGTTCGCCGGCGCTTGCCGCGTGAACCGGCAGCACGATCCTTGATGAGGCTGGGTCGAGCAAATCGCCGAGATTCTCGGCGTCGGGAAAGAACGAGGCGGTGTGGCCGTCGCCGCCCATGCCGAGCACGACGACATCGAGGGGCCAGGGCAGAGCCTTCAGCGCCGCATCGTCGGCCGCCGCGGCGGTCTCGATGCTTGCCGCCTCATGGTAGAGCGGCACGAAGTGCGCGGCAGCCGCCTTGTTCTGCAGCAGGTTGGCCGCGACCAGCCCCGCATTCGAGCGCGGCGAGGAGGCCGGCACGAACCGTTCGTCGACCAGCGTCACCGTCACCTTGTTCCAGGCGATCGGAATGGCCGAAAGTGCTGCAAAGAACTTTGCCGGCGTGGTGCCGCCGGAAACGGCAAGCAGGGCCGTGCCGCGCTCGTCGATGGCCTTGGTCAGGCGCGCCGCGACATTGCCGGCAAGGGCTGCCGCCAGGTCCTGGCGCCCGGCAAAGCCGTTCCAGTTATAGACGGGCTCGCTCAACTGCTTTCGTGCCATGTCCGCCCGTCGCGTTCGATCAGCGCAATCGAGGCCGAGGGACCCCATGTGCCGGCCGTATAGCCTTGCGCCTCCTGCCTGGCGCTTTCCCAGGCGTTCTGGATCGGGTCGATCCACTTCCATGCCGCCTCGACCTCGTCGCGGCGCATGAACAGCGTCTGGTTGCCGCGGATAACATCCATGATTAGCCGTTCATAGGCGTCCGGCGCGCGGCCGTCGAAAGATGTTGCAAAGCTCATGTCGAGCGGAATCTGGCGCAGCCGCATGCCGCCCGGGCCTGGATCCTTGATCATGATGAACTGCTTGACGCCTTCGTCGGGCTGCAGCCGGATCACCAGTTGGTTGGCTGAGATCGGCCCGGCGCTGTCGCCGAAGATCGAATGCGGGATCGGCTTGAACTCGATGACGATTTCCGAAACGCGGGTCGCCAGCCTTTTGCCGGTCCTGAGATAGAATGGCACGCCGGCCCAGCGCCAATTGCCGATCTCAGCCTTGATGGCGACGAAAGTCTCGGTGGAGCTGTCTTTGCCAAGTTCCTCGACATAGCCTTTCACCGCGCCGCCTGCAGAGGCGCCGGCGCGGTATTGGCCGCGCACGGTGTGCTTGGGTGCCTCATTGCCGTTGATGCGCTTCAGCGCCCGCAGCACCTTCAGCTTCTCGTCGCGCACGGCATCGGCATCCATCGACGATGGCGCTTCCATGGCAACCAGACAGAGCAGCTGCAGCATGTGGTTCTGCACCATGTCGCGCAGCGCGCCGGCCTTGTCGTAGTAGGTGACGCGGTCTTCAAGACCGACGGTCTCGGCTACCGTGATCTGCACATGGTCGATATGGGCAGAATTCCAAAGCGGCTCATAGAGCGCGTTGGCAAAGCGCAGCGCCATCAGATTCTGCACCGTCTCCTTTCCGAGATAGTGGTCGATGCGGAAGATCTGGCTTTCGTGGAAGTCGTCTCCAACCACGTCGTTGAGCTTGCGCGCCGAATCGAGGTCGCGGCCGATCGGCTTCTCCAGCACGATGCGTGAATTCGGCGTGATGAGATTGTGGGCTTTCAGCTGGTGCGAGATGTCGCCGAACAGCGCCGGCGCCACCGCCAGATAGAAAGCGCGGATGCGGTCGCTTTCGCCGATCGCCTTTTTCAGCTTGTCGAAGCCGGCACCCGTCGTCGCGTCGGCCGATACGTAGGACAGCCGGGCAAGAAATGTCTTGAGTTCCTCGGCGTCGATGTCGGCCGGCTTCACATGCTGGGAAATCGCCTGCTTGGCGAAAGCCTGGAATTCCTCGTCGCTCATCTTGGAGCGCGAGGTGCCGATGATGCGGGTCGGCTCGGAAAACTGGTGGTCGCGCTGGCGGTGGTAGAGCGAGGGCAGCAGCTTGCGTTCCGACAGGTCGCCGGTGCCGCCGAAAATGATGAAGTCGAAAGGCTCGACGGGAATGATCTGGCTGGTCATGGTCTGTCCGCTTTGACGCCGCTCGCTGTGACGCGGCAGGATATAATCTAATCGATTTAAACTATCCAGTGCCATGGTGTCACATCAAGGCCAAATCACTGCATATTGATTCGCTCCAAATGTGCCTTGACACTGGCTTGCACCCGGAGGCTTTTCGTCAAGCGATGGTCCCGGGGCTTTCGCGCCTGCAACATAAAGCGGGAATGTGACGAAAGCTAATGCGTGTCGCCCAGAAGTGCGAAGCGGTTCTGGGAGACAGACACGCATCAAACAAAAAGGAAAAATGCGCTTGCGAGGTGGGTCTTCAATGAGCGGAAAAAGCATGCGTCTGGAAAACAAGGTTGCCGTCATCACGGGTGCTGCGTCAGGTTTCGGCGAAGGCATGGCCAGGCGCTTTGCCGAAGAGGGCGCCAAGGTCGTCGTCGCCGACCTCAACGCCAAGGGCGCGGAGCGCGTTGCAGCAGAGATCGGCCAGGCCGCGATCTGGACCCAGACCGACGTTTCGCAGCGTTCCGAATTCGACGAGATGGTCTATGCCGCAAAAAGCGCCTTCGGCCGCATCGATATCATGGTCAACAATGCCGGCTACACCCATCGCAATGGCGACATGCTCGACGTCGACGAGGCGACCTTCGACCTGATCACTTCAGTCAACATGAAGGCGATCTACCACGCCGCACTTGCCGTGGTGCCGATCATGGAGCGGCAGGGCGGCGGCGTCATCCTGACCACGGCTTCGACCGCCGGTCTGCGGCCGCGTCCGGGGCTCACCTGGTACAATGCCTCGAAGGGCTGGGCGATCACCGCGACCAAGTCGATGGCGGTCGAACTCGCGCCCAAGAACATCCGCGTGAACTGCCTTTGCCCGGTCGCCGGCGAGACCGGCATGCTGGAGAAATTCATGGGCACTGACACGCCCGAGATCCGCGAGAAATTCCGTGCCTCGATACCGCTCGGCCGTCTGTCGACGCCGCTCGATATCGCCAACGCTGCGCTTTGGCTTGCGTCGGACGAAGCCGCCTTCATCACCGGCGTGGCGCTGGAGGTCGACGGCGGCCGCTGCATTTGAGCAATTCGGGAAGTACCTCGCTGTTCGCAATGCACGGCAGACAGAGCAACGTCGGCAAAAGTTCGCATCGGTGCGCCGGCCGGCCGAGGAACGAACAGTTGACGTCGTCACGCCGGACCCCAGTTTGACTTCTCGATCACCCGAAAGGCATAACGGGATCGTGGATAGTGTTGGCGGGTGATGAAGATCAGGCAGCAGAAAAGTCGCTATGATCTGGGATGGCGGCTGCGGCTTTACCTGGCCACGCGTGCGCGGGCGCGAAGCAAGGCAATTTTCATCGGCGTTACCGGAAGCTCCGGCAAGACGACGGCGGGAAGCCTGCTTGGACACATCCTGGCTGGCCACGGTTCGGTCCACACACAGGTTCTGGCCAACACTATGAAGGTGTTGGTTCGAACGCTTTACAAGCGCCTGAGGAAGGCCGGCAAAGTCGATTACGTCGTTTTCGAAGCCGGCGCTTCCGACTTCGGCACGATCAGCGCCATGGCGCAGATGCTGAAGCCGAGTGTGGCGGTGGTTACGATGATCCGTCTGGAGCATTTCGGCAAGTTCAGGACTCTGGAAGCTGTGGCGGGAGAGAAGCGGGCGCTGGTCGAGGCACTCCAACCCGATGGACTTGCGGTTCTCAATTGCGATGACCCACTGGTGATCGGCATGGCGTCTGGCGCGAAATGCCGGATTGCGACCTTCGGCCAGTCCGGCGAGGCAGACTACCGCGTGAGTGACGTGCATGCCGCGTATCCGGAATTGCTGCGGTTCACCCTTCATTGGCGCAGTGGCAGCCTGAATATTCAAGCGCCTTTTCCCGGCGAGCAATTCTGGCTGCCGACTGCAGCGGCTGTTGCCGCCGCCTTGGAACTTGGCGTCCCGCCAGAGCAAGTCGTAGCGAGAACGGCATCGTTTGCACCACTGCCCAACCGCTCTACGGTGCAAGAGGTATCAGCGGGTCCGAAATTCCTGGTCGATACGGCCAAAGCGCCCTGGCATTCGCTCAACATTGCCCTGGAGATGATCGCAAAGGCCAAGGTCGCTCGCAAGCGCATTGTGCTTGGGCAGATATCCGACTTCGCCGGCTCGCCGAGGAAATACGGCAGTGCATACAAGATCGCGCGCGAAATCGCCGATGAGGTCATCTACACGGGCGACAATGCGCATCGCTCGCGCGCCAGCCAGGCCGACCGCGACAGCGGCCGGTTCATTGAGCTTCGCAGTCCCAAGGAAGTTTCGGATCACATCAAACAGACGGCGGTCCCAGGAGAACTGATTCTGCTGAAAAGTTCGTCTAACCTTCATCTGGAAAGGATCGCGCTCGCCTGGACGCACGATGTGAAATGCTGGACCCCGCTATGCGGCAAGTCCGAAAGCTGCCAAATGTGCGGCCTCTATGAGGTGCCGTTCGAGGAACACCGGGATTTCCTGGTGAAGCGCCAACTTGCTCGCAGAAGACACCGTTTCAGATGGCTGCTCGGCGGCTGACCAGATCTGGCGGCTTCGTCTGTGTCTCAAGCTCCGGTCTTGATGTAGCTCTTGTAGATCCAGCCGCGCTTGCCGTTGTAGACGATCTGGCACCATTTCTTGCAACTCATCACCTGCACCGATGACTTGGCGGGCACGGTGCCGATGGCGGCGGCGTTTTTCTGCGGACCGCTGCGCATTGTCACTGTCCTGAGGATGCGTCCGGTGCCGGCTGCAGCAGCCACCTTCTGTGGCTTGGCCTTGGTCTGGGTATCGTTCGTTGCGGCGGAAGATTGCTCGTCTGGAAGTTGCGGTTTTGGCGTCGGTATGGCGGCGGTTTCCGCGTCGTCGTCATTGGCGGCAGCAGCGACCTTTGACAGCTGCGTCGTGGCGTCGCCCTGGGCCGCCGGTTCTTCGAATGCCGCGGCATCGGACGGTTTGGCGGCAGCCTGCTCGGCAGGCGCCTGATCGGATGGCGTCGCGGCAGGGTCGCTGTTGGATTGCGCCGCAGTCCAGCGCGGATCGTTGGCCGACAGCGGCGGCATCGCAGCCCCACCCACAGCGACCGTCGATGAAACCGCGTCGCCCTTGCGCGCGGCTTGTGGCGCCGCTACCGCGGTAGCCGTCGCCGCGACCGGGGCAATCTTGGTCGTCTTGACCGGAAAAGTCGGAACGTTCTGCTGTGTGCTGGCGATCGCTTGCCGGTCGTTGGCCGGCAATGCCAGCCAAAGCGCTATGCCCGCCACACCAAGCAGCGCTGCGGTGCCGACCGCGGCGATCACCAGATGCGAATTCGTGCGCACCCCCTGCCAGAAGGAGGGCCGCATGTCATAACCGAATTGCATGGCGAAGCGCCGACGTTCCGGCGCGCCGAAACTGAAGGGCTCGTTCACTCTTGCCACCTCCAAAAGATGAGCCGGTGTTCTTTCGATCGGCGCCGGCAGCCCGGCATTCGATCGGCATCGGTCCCAACAACAAAGCGGGCAGGCCCGCAGAAATCCCCGTTCAATCGCCCAGAACCGGCATCCTTTGCCCTTGATTGTGGCATCAGTGCGCCCTCAGGGGAATTGTGCGCTCTTGTTAAGGATTCTGCAACGTCTCGCTGCGGCAACCAACAGCTCAATAGAAACAGCTCAGTACCAGCCACGGCTGATATGAGATACTTTCCCTATATTCGGTCCCTCAGGGCAAACCAGTTCAGTGCCAAGAACAATAATGGCGTTCTAAATCGCCGGCCGCCGGGAAAAGCCGGGATGTTCAGGTCCTCGATCAGCTTCAGTCTGTCGCGGTTGCCGGCGACGGTCTGGGCATAGAGCTTGCCGAAGAAGTTCGACAGCATCACGCCGTGGCCGGAATAGCCTCCGGCCGAGATCACATTGGGCATCACCTCGCGCACGAACGGTTTCCTGGGCATGGTGATGCCGACATAGCCGCCCCAGCCATGGGTGATCTCGACATCGCTCAGTTCCGGATAAAGCTCGGCTATCTGCCGGCGGATATGGACATGGATGTCCTTCGGATCGTTGACGCCATAGACCTCGCGCCCGCCGAACAGCAGCCTTCCATCCCTGGATTTGCGGAAATAACGCACGACGAAACGCGAATCGTCGACCGCCTCGCCGCCCGGCAGCACTTTCGAATCGACGCCCAGCGGCACCGTCGCGCCGATGAAGGAACCGATGGGCATGATGTGCGCGGCACTCACCGGCTCGAGCGTGCCGCCATAGGCATTTACACCGATCAGGCATTTCTGGGCGGTGATGGTTCCTCTCGAAGTCGTCACCCTGACCTTGCCGCCGCTGGAGGTAACACCGGTCGATAGTGTCTGCTCGAACAGGTGCGCGCCGGCCGCTGCCGCGACCTTTGCCGTGCCGATCACCAGTTTCATCGGGTGGATGTGTCCGGTGCCGGTGTCGCGGGTGCCGCCGAAGTAGCGTGTGGAGCCCAGCCGTTCGGCCGTTTCCCTGGCATCCATGAAGGCGATGTGCGGATAATTGAAGCGGCCCGCCATGATCTCGGCATGCGCCTTGTAGTCGTCGAGATAACGCGGCTTGTGCGCCACGGACAACTGGCCGGGCATATAGTCGATGTCGATCTGGTTGACGGCGGCGAATTCGAGCAGGTGCGCTTTCGCCTCCTCGGCAAGGTCGAACAGCGCCTTGGCGCGGGAGAAGCCGTATTCGGCCTCCATCTCTTCGGCCCAGGCGCGCTGGCCCGTGCCGAGTTGGCCGCCATTGCGCCCTGAAGCGCCGTCGCCGAAGCGATGCGCCTCGATCAGAACGACGTCGGCTCCCGCCTTGGCCAAATGAGCGGCCGCCGACAGCCCGGTGAAGCCACCGCCGACGACGACGACGTCGCAGCTGCGGTCGCCGTCCAGGGCAGGGTACTCAGGGCGTGGTCCGGCTGTGTCTTCGTACCAGGAGCGACCGGGGGAGATAGGTGATTGGTAAGGCATGGGGACACCAGCCAATGGTGAATGGTGAATGGCTGCGAGACGCACGACGTCTGCGCTCATCCATCCAATATGAAACTACTCACCATTCACTATTCACCATTCACACGACGAAGTCGCCGCTCACACGTTGAGCAACAGATACTCCCGCTCCCACGGGCTGATCACTTCCATGAAGGTCTCGAACTCCGCCCGCTTGATCGCTGCATAGGTTGCGGCAAAGGACTTGCCCAAAAGGGCGCACAGCTCCTCGTCGCCCTCAAACAGGTCGACGGCTTCGAGCAGGCCGCGCGGCAGGTCGATCTCATCGGCGTTTGCGGTGGTCAGCACCGGAGGCTCGGCCTTGATCTTGTTGGTGATGCCGATCAGCCCGCAGGCAAGTGAGGCCGCCAGCGCCAGATAGGGGTTGGCGTCGGAAGACGGGATGCGGTTTTCGACACGCCGCGCCGCCGGATCCGAGCGCGGCACGCGGAACGCCGTGGTGCGGTTGTCATAGCCCCATTTGTTGTTGACCGGCGCCGAGGCCGACTGCGTCAGCCGGCGGTAGGAATTGACGTAAGGGGCAAACATCACCAGCGCGTTCGGCACATGCTTCTGCATGCCGCCGATGAAATGGAAGAAGTCGTCGGTTTCCGAGCCGTCCTTCGCCGAAAAGATATTCAGCCCGGTCTTCTTGTCGATGATCGACTGGTGGATGTGCATGGCAGAACCTGGCTGGCCCTGGATCGGCTTGGCCATGAAGGTGGCATAGATCTCATGCTTGAGCGCTGCCTCGCGGATGGTGCGTTTGAACATGAACACCTGGTCGGCGAGCTCGACCGGATCGCCGTGACGCAGATTGATCTCGAGCTGGCCGGCGCCTTCCTCGTGGATCAGCGTGTCGATCTCCAGGCCCTGGCTTTCGGAGAAATGGTAGATGTCGTCGATCAGTTCGTCGAACTCGTTGACGCCGGCGATCGAATAGCCGGCGCCGCCGCCGATTGCCCGTCCGGAACGCCCGACGGGTGGGGTCAACGGATAATCCGGGTCGGGGTTCTTGCGCACCAGATAGAATTCGATCTCGGGCGCCACCACCGGCTTCAGCCCGCGCTTGTCATAGGCTGCTACCACGCGCTTCAGGACGTTGCGCGGCGTGAACTCGACCGAACGGCCATCCTGATGGACGAGGTCGCAGATGACGGCGGCCGTCGGGTCTTCTTCCCACGGCACGACGGTCAACGTCGACAGATCCGGCATAAGCTTCAGGTCGCCATCATCCTCCGGATAGTGGAAACCGTTGCCATCCTCGGGATAGCCGCCCGAAATCGTCGTCATGAACACTGCCGATGGCAGCGCCAGCGAGGTGTTGGAAGTGAATTTCTTCGACGGCATCATCTTGCCGCGCGCGACGCCAGCCTGATCAGGCGTGATGCATTCTATGTCTTCGATGCCGCGCCATTCCAGCCAAGCGCTGACTTCCTTCCAGTTCTTCACGCCGCGTTGATTTTTCACGAAGGCAGGCGTTCGGACGCGTCCTCCGCGGGTCGACGGACGGACTTCCTTTTTCGCAGGCGGCATCATTCACCAGTTTGGGTTGCAATTATCACAGTATAGCTGTTGCCGGTGATGGAAGGGAAGGGGAGCCGGCCCGATAGGTGCGGCAACGAGGCTGGACGGCCTCTGTCAGACGGCCTTGCCGGGCAGCGCATTTGCATCCAGCCATCTGCGCAAGGCACCGGCATAGAGCCTGCGCCATCCGCTTTGCGGCGCGGTCAGGAACCAGGATTGGCTGAGGTCCCAGCTGTCTGCGCACAGATCCCTGAGCCTTGTGTTGATGATGCCTTTGCCGGATAGCGGATAGACCGAGAATTCGGAAAAGAAGATCGCGCCGTCGATTTCGTAGAAATCGCAACGCATGTGATCGAACGGCACGGTCAGCCGCTCGGCGATGGCAAGCATGCGCGGGAAGGATGCCGGCAGGTCGATCCGGACCCACTGGGGGCCGCTGCCTGGCGGTGGCGGCGCATAGGTTCCGTCCCGGTCGAAATGACATTTCTGTTCGTTGCCGTGCTCATCCCGACGTGCGGCATAGACATAGGCCGTCGTCCCGTTGGACACGTGGAATTTGTACTCCAAAGCGACAGGCTGACTGTCCTGAAGGAGCATCTCTTCCACAAGGATGCGCCTGCTGGCGTACTTGTAGCCCCATTCGCCGAATTTCCTGCCGTAGCGACGGCGCATCCAGCGAGCTGTACGCCGGCGCAGCCTGGCTCTGTCCACCTCACCGTTGCGCACCATCATGTTCCAGCGGCAGCCATGATTGGCCTTCACCATGACATTGCCGGCAAGAACCTCCGCCGGAATCTTTGTTGCGTCTTCCCCGGACCATAGGACCTCGGCAGTCTTTAGTTCGGGGCAGGTGGACAAAGCGTAGGTTTTCGAGGCGAGCTTGTCGCAAGCTGTCGTGAAAAACGGATTGTGATCGAAAAGCTTTCGCCACAGGAACTTGTCTGCATAGGAAGCCGGTCTCGCCGGATCCGGCAGCATGCCGCTATGGTCGAATGTGCGTTTGCAAATCATGGGATGGCGCACCAGGCACCATGCCCGCGCCAGGGCGAGGATCACTCGATCGCTCTTTCCAAGAGCCGACACGATCAGCCCAGCTGCCGGGTCGAAGATGAACCGTCTCGTCGGGCGACGAACACGTCTCTGGTCATGTTTCGCGAGATGCTCGTGCGGCCGATGACCTCTAGCCGAGGGTCAAGTGTGCGTTCCGCATTTTCAGCCCAAAGCCTGCCTAGCGAAACAGGCTCCCACAAAACGATCTGCACAGTCTCGGCCGCGGTATCGGCGATACGAGACACGACAGCTGCCTTAGGCGAAACCATGCTCGCGACATAGACAACCTGAGCGTCGCTGTAATCATAATCGCATCCGTCGCACAGCTCGGCCCGCATGCGCGCATAGCTGAGCTTGGCGGCGAGCCTGTTTGCCGTTTCGACGGCTTCGGGAACGATGTCGAGGCCGATGATCTCAGGGACAGTTGTCTGGTCGTGAATACGGAACATGGTGAACGGTCGCCCGCCGCAGCCGACCATGACAGCGCGGCGGCAATTATTGAAATCGACATGATCGAAGACTTCGTCGAGGCGGTTATAGGCATCCTTTGATGACAGCACGCCGATGCTTGTTTTCCCCGCTGCGATCTGTCTGAACGATGCCGGACCGCTCAGGTCCTGATCCAGCATCTGCCTGATCTCGGCGGCATCTTGCGCCTGCACCATCTTGCCGAATGCGGCGGTCAGCGCCGGTCGGTGCGAAAGGATCTCCGGGTAGGTTTCAAGCAACGCCTCGCCGGTATCGTGTCCCATGGCGATGCCAAGATCTCGGATGGCATTTATGAGTTCGGTCGGAGCGCGACCTGGCAAGGAGCTCAGAATTTGCTCCAGTTCACGCTTCCAGGCGCCCAATTCCGGCATTGTTGCCCACCATTCCCCTTGCCGTAGCTAGCAGTGCGCGGCGACAACGTCTACATCACTGCCTTCACTTGAAACGGGACAGTCGACCATGCCCCTGACCACCATCGGCTTCGACGCCGACGACACGCTGTGGCAGAACGAACAGTTCTTCCGCCTGACCGAGAAGCACTTTGCAGCCCTGCTCGCCGATCATGGCGAGGCCGAGCACATCTCGGCGCGGCTGCTGGAGGCCGAGAAGCGCAACCTCGCCGTCTACGGCTTCGGCATCAAGGGCTTTACCTTGTCGATGATCGAGACTGCGATCGACGTGACCGAGGGCCGCGTTCCGGCCTCGACCATCGCCGAAATCCTGGCTGCCGGCCGCGATATGCTCGGCCATCCTGTCGAGGCGTTGCCGCATGCGCGTGAGACCGTGGAAAGGCTCGCCGGCGCCTACCATCTGGTGCTGATCACCAAGGGCGATCTGTTCGACCAGGAGCGCAAGCTGGCGGCGTCCGGCCTTGGCGACCTGTTCGATGCCGTCGAGATCGTCAGCGACAAGAGCGCCGCCACCTATGCCAGGATCTTTGGCCGTCACGGCAGCCCGCAGACCAGCATGATGGTCGGCAATTCGCTCAAGTCGGACGTGGTGCCGGCCCTCGAGGCCGGGAGCTGGGGTGTGTACATCCCGCACGAACTGACCTGGGTGCTCGAACATGTCGAACCGCCGATGGCAGCACCGCGCTTCCGCCAGATTGTCGATCTTGGCGAACTGCCGGCTTTGATCGAGAGCATCGGCAAGGAAGGCTGACCGCCCCGCACGCGTTCGGGCGGATTGCGATCAGCCGCGCCCGAGACTGATCAGCCGGTCGACCACCGGCTGTAGCCTTTCGGTGGTGATCGGCTTGGTTACCACCACATCGACCACGCTCGACAGGCCCAGGCTGTCGGGCGTGTCGGTCTTGGTTGAAAGCAGGATCACCTTGGGGAGCGACCGCCCAGATGTCCGCCGCAAGGCGTCGATGGCCGCCATCAGCGCGCGGCAGTCCTCGTTGTCGGGGCCGCCATCGAGAACGACGGCGCCCGGAATGAGGGTTCGCAATGTCTTGGCCGCCATTTCGGGCGACTCGGAGATCGGCTTCAGTCCGGACTTCTCGACGATCTTCGACACCACCACCCGGTTGATCGGCGATTTTCCAACGACCAGCACGTGGGAGAAATCCGTTGATATCTCGGAGTTCGCGTCCCTGCTTGACGAATTCAGATGTTTGGCGGTGTCGGTCTCGCGGTTCACAGGGCACATGGGCGGGGCGGGCACTCGGCGCTGCTTCAATGCAGGGTTGAAATCCGAGAGCCAATTGGCGTGAGATCGCCCGCCATGTCAAGCTGAAATGACGGACCTGCGAAATATAGCCGGAAATATTAAAACCCGGAGACAAGGTCTGTTTTCGAACTGTAGTTAAGTTTACGCTCAAAAGCGAAAGTCACCCGCGCTGAAAACCCGCGGGTGACGTTGAAATCGGCCAGTGAGCGGCGGGGCCCATAGGTTCCACAAGCACAAAGCTTCCGTTAGGGAAGATCAGCCGTGACTCTTCTGCGTGACGATCACCGGGATCAGCAGGTCGCCCCAATTGCCGTCGCCACCATGATGCCGGGCCGAGCGCACCAGTTCCACCGAGACGCCGGCCTCCACTGCCTTCATCACCGATTGATTGAGCCGGTGCAGGTCGTTGGCCAGCATGCGGATGGTCGCCTGTTGGTCGACACTCATCGTGGTGGACTGCTCTTCTGCACGTTCCTTGACGCGGCTTATGGATGCCATTTTCTTCTCCCTTGCCCTTCGGGCGTTTCCTCTGTTGGTTATGTCAATCGGTTCATTCCGCTGCCGGCTTGAACTGGGCGTGCTCAGTCGATTCATGCATGGCGGCGGTCGAGGACTGGCCGCCGCTGATCGCCATTGAGACGGCGTCGAAATAGCCGGTGCCGACCTCGCGCTGGTGCTTGGTCGCGGTGTAGCCGTGGACTTCGGCCGCGAACTCGGCTTCCTGCAACTCGGAATAGGCCGCCATCTGCCGCGCCTTGTAGCCGCGGGCCAGCTCGAACATGCCGAAATTGAGCTGGTGGAACCCGGCCAATGTGATGAACTGGAACTTGTAGCCCATGGCGCCGAGCTCGCGCTGGAACTTGGCGATCGTCGCGTCGTCGAGGTTCTTCTTCCAGTTGAACGACGGCGAGCAATTATAGGCGAGCAGCTTGCCCGGATGATGCCTGCGCACGCCTTCGGCGAATTTCTTGGCCTGCGCCAGATCGGGCTTGGATGTTTCGCACCAGATCAGGTCGGCATGCGGCGCATAGGCAATGGCGCGCGCGATGCACGGTTCGATGCCGTTCCTGACCTGGTAGAAGCCTTCAACCGTGCGGCCGGCATCGTAGTCGACGAAAGGCTGGTCGCGCTCGTCAATGTCGGAGGTCAGAAGCTTTGCCGCTTCCGCATCGGTGCGTGCCACGACTAGCGTCGGCGTGCCCATCACGTCGGCCGCCAGACGCGCCGCGTTGAGGTTGCGGATATGCGCAGCGGTCGGGATCAGCACTTTGCCGCCGAGATGGCCGCACTTCTTCTCAGAGGCCAGCTGGTCCTCATAGTGGACGCCGGCAGCGCCCGCCTCGATGAACGCCTTCATGATCTCGAAGGCGTTGAGCGGTCCGCCGAAGCCGGCCTCGGCATCGGCGACGATCGGCGCGAACCAGGTGTCGACCGACAGGCCGTTGCCTTCCGAGGTCTCGATCTGATCGGCGCGCTGCAGCGTGCGGTTGATGCGCTTGACCAGTTCGGGCGCCGCATTGGCGGGATAGAGCGACTGGTCCGGATACATGGCCGACGCGGTGTTGGCGTCGGCGGCGACCTGCCAGCCCGAGAGATAGATTGCCTTCAGCCCGGCACGCACCTGCTGCATCGCCTGGTTGCCCGACATGGCGCCGAGTGCATTGACGAAGTCTTCCTCGTGGATGAGCTTCCACAGCCGGTTGGCGCCCATTTCGGCAAGACTCTGGCGTATCTGGACCGACCCGCGCAGCCGCTTCACATCGTCCGGCGAATAGGCTCGTTCGATGCCGTCGAAGCGGCCTTCGGGCGCGGATGGGACAAGATTGTAAAAATCAGTCATTGGTCACTCCAGATCAATCGATGCCAGTGTCTTGAAACGCCGCGCCCTGGGATGGTGTGCGTCGTCTGTGTGTGACATCATTTACATTGCGCCGCGACGAGAGCGAGGAAAACCGCCATTTCCGGTAGAAAATAAGAGAAAACCTGTGTTGTGTTTGACTGCTTGCCGCTGTAAATCTGTCATGATTGTAAAAAGATGGTGCGCCGTTCATCGCTCGCAAGTCGTGTAAATTCCTGTCAAGGAAAGCCGATGGCCGACCAGAAGATATTCGCCGGGCCGCGCATCCGCCGCATCCGCATCGCCAAAGGCCTGACCCAGACGGCGATGGCCGAGGGGCTCGGCATCTCGCCGTCCTATCTCAACCTGATCGAGCGCAACCAGCGGCCGCTGACGGTGCAGCTGATCCTGAAGCTGGCCTCTGTCTACAAGGTCGACCCGCATGAATTGCAGGGTGAGGCGAGAGGGTCGATCTCGGCCTTGAAGGAAGTGTTCGGCGACCCGCTGCTTGCCGGTGAGCTGCCGGGCGACCAGGAACTGATCGAACTGGCCGAGGCCGCCCCCAATGCATCGGCTGCGATGATAAAACTGTTTCGCGCTTACCGCGAGCAGGCCGAGCGGCTGTCCGATCTCAACGAGCTTCTGGTGCGCGAGGGCCGCGCCACGGCGCTGTCCGGTGCGCGGCTGCCGATCGACGAAGTGCACGAGATTTTCGAGCGCCGGCCGAACCATTTTGCAGCACTGGAGGAGGAGGCCGAGGCCTTCACCTCGATGCTCGACCCCGGCGACGATCTGTTCGGCGCGCTGAAGGCGTGGCTGAAGCGCGAGTATGGCATCGTCGTCAAGGTGCTGCCGGTCGCCACCATGCCGAACTGGCGCCGCCGTTATGACCGTCATTCGCAGCGTCTTTTTCTATCGGAGCGGCTGTCGCCGTTCGACCAGTTGCGCGAAGTCGCCATGGAGGCCTGCCTGATCCGCATGACGGTCGCTGTCGCCGGCGAAATTCAGACGCTGAAGCTCGGTACGGACGAAGCCCGTCGGCTCGCCCGCTTCGAGTTCGGCCGCTACGCCGCCAATGCCTTGATGATGCCCTATCAGGCATTTCATGCCGCCGCCGTGCGGGCTCGTTACGACATCGATGTGCTGCGCTCGCGTTTCGGCGTCTCCTTCGAACAGGCGGCGAACCGCCTGACCATGCTGCAGCGCCCTGGCTTGTCCGGAGTGCCGTTCTTCATGCTCGAGGTCGACAATGCCGGCAACCGCTTCCGCAAGGCCGGCGGCCAGGGCTTTCCGCAAAGCCGCTTTGGCGGCGGCTGCCCGAAACTGCCGGTCCATGCCGCTTTCGCTTCGCCTGGCCAGATACTGGTCGAGGCGGTGGAAATGCCCGACGGCGCCGAGTTCCTCTGCATCGCACGCACGCTCGAAGGGCCGCAGGGTTCGTTCTCCGAGCGTCCGCGCCGCACCGCGCTGCTGTTGGGCTGCGATATCGGCTTTCGCGACGAGATCGTCTATGGCGCCGGGCTGCCGGCAAAGGCCGGACAGGGCGCCGCCACGCCGGTCGGTCCTGCTTGCCGGCTGTGCGAACGCATCGGCTGCCTCGCCCGCGCCGAGCCGCCGGTGACCCGTCCGCTGGGCCTCGACGAGATGGTGACGGGCCTGAGCGCTTTCGATTTCCAGTGATGCTCTCGAGCTGGCCGTCCCGGAAGACTGGAGCTATTGGCCTTAAGCAATAGAGTGCGGCCCGAACCACCGCCGAACCAAATATTGATTAAGCATCGGCGCTGCGCTATCGAAAGGTGAGCCGCAGGGCAGCCAAGGGGGGGACGGCTTATGAACAGGAAAGCTTTGTGGCTTGGCGTGGCGCTTGCCCTTTTGGCGGGGCCTGTTCTGGCAGAAAAATCCTCGGAATTCTTCAAGGACTATCAACAGTATAGTGACGACGGCAAGGCATTCCTGGACAAAATCGATCCAAAGACCGGCGCGGTCGACCTTCCCGAAGGCATCCATCTCGATCTCAAGGACAAGTTCTATTTTCTGGGCAAGAAGGACGCGACGTCCGTCCTGACCGAGGCCTGGGGCAATCCGCCTGATACCGCGTCCGAAGCAATCGGCATGATCTTCCCGGCCAAGTACGAGCCCATCGCCGGCAACGGTTGGGGCATCGAATTGCGCTATGAAAAGATCGGCCATGTCGATGACGCCGACGCCGCATCCATCGACTACACCGAATTGCTGAGCAGCATGCAGGCGGACACATTGTCGGCCAACGATCAGCGGGTGAAGGACGGCTTTCCCCCGATCAAGCTGATCGGCTGGGCCTCGCCGCCGGTCTATGATTTCGTCCACAAGCGGCTGCACTGGGCCAAGGAACTGCAGTTCGGAGACGATACCGTCCACACGCTCAATTACGACGTCCGTTTCCTCGGCCGGGAAGGCGTCTTCGTGATGAGCTACATCGCTACGGTCGAACAATTGCCGGAGATCAAGCAGAGCCTGGACGAAGTGCTGGGCGTGGCGGACTTCAACACCGGCAAGAAATACACCGATTTTCTGCCAGGCACCGACACGGTCGCCGCGGTTGGCATTGGCGGCCTCATCGCCGGAAAACTCGCGGCAAAGGCCGGCCTGATTGCAGTCGCGCTCATCGCCCTGAAAAAGTTCGGCATTCTGCTGCTGGTGCCGTTGGCCGGTCTCTGGCGCTTTATCCGCGGCAACAAGAGCATGTCCTAGAAACGGCGGTGTTTGCCCGTATGGCTGCCGGTTGGCGGTGCGCCAAAGGGAATGCCGGGCTGGGTCACGTCCGGCGGTAGCCTATGCGCTAGGCGAATACGGCACGTTTCTGTCGTCCATTGTGCATCATGCCACCCCGAGATAGCCGACAGTCGCACCCCATGACCGATACCGCATCTTCTCCAATCGCCGCACCGCCGATCGTCTCGCCGCGCGAAGAGCGGGTCGGCTTGCTGCTGGTGTTCCTGTCGGCGCTGATGTGGAGCTTTGGCGGCACCATCGCCCGCTTCATCGACACCGCTGACAGTTGGACGGTGGTGTTCTGGCGCTCGCTGTGGGCGGCTGTGTTCCTGATTTGCTTCATGGCCTGGCGCGACGGCTGGCGCGGCATGTTGCGGCTGTTTCGCGACATGGGCCTGCCCGGCCTTGCCGTGGCCGTCTGTTTCGCCACGGCGTCGACGTGCTTCGTTGTCGCGCTCGCCTACACCACCGTTGCCAATATCCTGTTGATGCAGGCCGGTGTGCCGCTGCTGGCGGCATTGCTTGCCTGGGTGCTGTTTCGCGAACGCGTCGCCGTCGCGACCTGGGTGGCGATCGCCGCCGTCATCGCCGGCGTCGCCATCATGGTGTCGGAATCGCTCGACGGCGCCGTATCGCCCATCGGCGACGGGCTGTCGCTGCTGATCGCCGTCATGTTCTCGATTGCCACCGTCATCACCCGGCGCTTCGCCCATGTGCGCATGACGCCGGCGACGTGCCTCGGCACGATGCTGGCAGCGGCTTTCGCCGCATCGCAAGCCACGCAGTTTGCCACGTCGACCCACGACATGGCTTTCCTGTTTGCCTTCGGCGTTATCAATCTCGGCCTGGGCCTTGCCTTCTTCGCCACCGGCGCGAGGCTGGTTCCGGCGGCGATCGCAGCACTCCTCGGCACGTTCGAGCCGATCCTCGGACCGATCTGGGTCTGGCTCGTTCATGGCGAGGTGCCCTCGGTGCGCACCATCATCGGCGGCGCGGTGGTGGTCGCCGCGCTGCTCGTCCATATCGGGCTTGAATTCAAGCGCCAGGCGAGGCCTGCACGGCCGGGGACCACCGGCCTGCCATCGCCTAATTGACCCGCCTTTCCCTTAGTTGAGCCCGTCTTCCGTAATTACGCCCGTCTTTCCCCAATTAGCGAAGCCGCACGCCCTATTGACCGAGCTTCCCCGCGCGGGCCATTGACAACCTTGCTGCGGCACGGGCAGGCTGGGGGCACGGCAACAACAAGACAGGCTTATCTTGCCAAGTGTCCCCGCCGGTCGGACCAAGACCGGACCACAGCGTCGTATCCCTGCCCGCGCCACGGCGAAAGCCTCTGACTGCGTCAGCGCGCCCGCCATGCGGGCACACAGAGCCATGATCTGCCGCTTGTCGAACCGCCCGGATGGCGCCGGCAGTTCACGCTTGTGGCTGCCCGGAAAGCTCAATACTCTGAAGCAAATGCCCAATCGCGCTCGAACAGCGACGACTTGGCGAAGGAACACTCATCAAAGGAGAACAGCATGATCCGCAAAGCGCTCTGGCTTTCGGCAACCTCGGCATTTCTGACGCTTTTCGCCGTCGGCGGCCATGCCGAGGATCGCGTCGTCAACGTCTTCAACTGGTCGGATTACATCGACAGTTCGATCATTGACGACTTCGCCAAGGAGACCGGCATCAAGGTCGTCTACGACACCTTCGATTCCAATGAAATCCTCGAAACCAAGCTGCTTGCCGGCGGCAGCGGCTATGACGTCGTCGTGCCCAGCGGCAACTTCCTGGCGCGCCAGATCCAGGCCGGCGTGTTCCAGAAGCTCGACAAGTCGAAGCTGCCCAACATTTCCAACATGTGGGACACGGTTTCGGAGCGGACCGCCAAATACGATCCCGGCAATGAATACTCGATCAATTACATGTGGGGCACCGTCGGCATCGGCTACAACATCAAGAAGGTGCAGGCAGCACTCGGCACCGACAAGATCGACAGCTGGGATGTGTTCTTCAATCCCGGCAGCCTGGCCAAGCTGAAGGACTGCGGCGTCTATGTGCTGGACTCGCCGGCCGACATCATCCCGGCGGCGCTCAAATACCTCGGCCTCGATCCGAACAGCACCTCACCTGACGACATCGCAAAGGCCGAGGAGACGTTGCTGAAGGTGCGTCCGTATATCCGCAAATTCCATTCGTCCGAATACATCAACGCGCTCGCCAACGGCGACATCTGCCTGGCGGTCGGCTGGTCGGGTGACGTCTTCCAGGCGCGCAACCGCGCGGTCGAGGCCAAGCAAGGCGTCGAGATCGGCTATTCCGTGCCCAAGGAAGGCGCCCAGATGTGGTTCGACCAGATGGCGATTCCCGCCGATGCGCCGCATGCCGCCGAGGCACTCGAATTTCTCAACTACATGATGAAGCCGGAAGTGATCGCCAAGTCGTCCAACTATGTGCTGTACGCCAACGGCAACAAGGCTTCGCAGCAGTTCGTCGACAAGGCGCTGCTGGATGATCCGGCGGTCTATCCGGACGCCGAGACCTTGAAAAAGCTCTATACGGTCCAGCCCTACGATCCCAAGACCCAGCGCCTGATCACGCGCAGCTGGACCAAGATCGTCACCGGCCAGTAAGCAATGCGACATGGTCCCGGCAGCCACCTGCCGGGACCATTCTTCTCTGGGGCAAGAAGCAAAAAAATAGGACGGAGTGGGACATGAAATCGCTTGGCAGCATCCGCAGGGATTTCGCGCCATGGAACGACCCGAACGCCAAGCCATATATCCAATTCGAGAACGTCACCAAGAAGTTCGGTGACTTCACCGCCGTCAACAATCTGTCGCTGACCATTTTCGAGCGCGAGTTCTTCGCCCTGCTCGGCGCGTCGGGCTGCGGAAAGTCGACGTTGCTGCGGATGCTTGCCGGCTTCGAGGAGCCCACCGCCGGCCGTATCCTTCTCGACGGCCAGGACTTGCGCGGCATCCCGCCCTACCGCCGCCCGGTCAACATGATGTTCCAGTCCTATGCGCTGTTCCCGCATATGAGCGTGGAAAAGAACATTGCCTTCGGCCTCAAGCAGGAAGGCATGCCGGGACCGGATATCGAAAAGCGCGTCGCCGAGATGCTGAAGCTGGTGAAGCTAGAGCAGTTCGCCAAGCGCAAGCCGCACCAATTGTCGGGCGGCCAGCGCCAGCGCGTCGCGCTCGCCCGCTCGGTTGCCAAGCGGCCAAAAGTCTTGCTGCTCGATGAGCCGCTCGGCGCGCTCGACAAGAAGCTGCGCGAGGAAACGCAGTTCGAGCTGATGGACCTGCAGCAAAATCTCGGGCTCACTTTCGTCGTCGTCACCCACGACCAGGAAGAGGCGATGACCATGGCCGACCGCATCGCCATCATCGACAAGGGCGAGGTGATGCAGGTGGCGACGCCGGCGGAAGTCTATGAAGCCCCCAGTTCGCGCTTCGTTGCCCACTTCGTCGGCAATGTGAACATGTTCGAGGGCAAGGTCGCCGAGCGTGCGGCAAACACCACGCGCATTACCGGCGCGACAGGGGCCCAGATCGTCGTCGAAAACAGCACCGATACAAAGGCCGGTTCCGACATCGTCTTCGCCATCAGGCCGGAGAAGATCAAGGTGTCGTCGAAGAAACCGGCCGACGCAGTCAATGCGCTTGAGGGCGAGGTCTACGACGTCGCCTATCTCGGCGACATGACCGTCTACCACATCAGGCTGGATGACGGCCAGATCATCAGGGCAAGCGCGCTCAACGCTGCACGCGTCACCGATGATCCGCTGACCTGGAACGACCGCGCCTGGGTCTCCTTCCGGCCGGATGCCGGCGTCGTGCTGACACGGTAGGGGGCGGCCATGTCCAACATTGCACTCACCGACGCCGGTCCATCGGCCGCGGCCAAACCGTTCCTGACGCGGGTCGGTGCCGGCTTCGTCAGCCGGCTCGTCATCATCGTGCCTTATCTCTGGCTGCTGTTCTTCTTCTTCATCCCGTTCATCATCGTCTTCAAGATTTCGCTGTCGCAGTCGGCGATCGCCATGCCGCCCTACACGCCGGCGCTCGATTTCAGGGACGGCATGTCCGGGTTCTTTGTCCGCTTCCGCGAACTCAGCTTCGACAATTATGTCTGGCTAACGCAGGACGCGCTTTACGTCAAAGCCTACGTGACCAGCGTTATCATCGCTGCAGTCTCGACGATCCTGACCTTGCTCGTCGGCTTCCCGATCGCCTACGGCATGGCCCGCGCGCCGGCGACGATCCGTCCGACCTTGCTGATGCTGGTAATCCTGCCGTTCTGGACGTCGTTCCTGATCCGCGTCTATGCCTGGATCGGCATCCTCAAGCCCGAGGGTCTGCTCAATCAGCTGCTGTTGTCGCTGCACATCATCAATCAGCCACTGATCATCCTCAACACTTACACGGCGATCTTCATCGGCATCGTCTATTCCTACCTGCCATTCATGGTGCTGCCGCTCTATTCGTCGCTGGAAAAGATGGATTACTCGCTGATCGAGGCGGCAAAGGATCTCGGCTGCCCGCCGACATCAGCCTTCTGGAAGATCACGTTCCCGCTGTCGCTGCCCGGGGTCATCGCCGGCTGCCTGCTGGTGTTCATTCCAGCGGTTGGCGAGTTCGTCATTCCCGATCTGCTCGGCGGCTCGCAGACGCTGATGATCGGCAAGACCTTGTGGAATGAATTCTTCGCCAACCGTGACTGGCCGGTGTCGTCGGCCGTCGCCGTCATCCTGCTGCTGCTCCTGATCGTGCCGATCATGCTCTTCCAGCAGGCCCAGGCGCGCGCCCAGGAGCAGGACAAATGAACGCCACCTGGAGCCGCTTCAACGTCACCTCGGTCGTGCTGGGCTTTGCCTTTCTCTATCTGCCGATCGTGCTGCTCATCGTCTTCTCCTTCAACGAGTCGAAGCTGGTCACCGTCTGGGGCGGCTTCTCGACCAAATGGTATGCCTCGCTGTTCCACAATCAGGGGCTGATGGACGCCACCTGGGTGACCGCGCGTGTGGGTGTCATCTCCGCCACTGTGGCAACCGTGCTCGGCACGCTGGCAGCACTGACCTTGACCCGCTACACCCGCTTCCGCGGCCGCATCCTGTTTTCCGGCATGGTGTTTGCGCCGCTGGTCATGCCGGAAGTCATCACCGGCCTGTCGCTGTTGCTGCTGTTCGTTGCCGTCGGTCTCGACCGTGGCTTCCTGACCGTGACGCTTGCTCACATCACCTTGACCATGTGCTTCGTGGCTGTCGTCGTGCAGTCGCGCCTGGTGTCGTTCGATCGTTCGCTGGAAGAAGCTGCCTTGGACCTCGGCGCAACGCCGGTAAAGACCTTCTTTCAGATCACGCTGCCGGTCATCATGCCGGCCATCGTCTCCGGCTGGATGCTGGCCTTCACCCTGTCGCTTGACGACCTGGTCATCGCCTCCTTCACCTCCGGGCCTGGCGCCACCACGCTGCCGATGAAGATCTACAGCCAGGTGCGTCTCGGCGTGACGCCGGAAATCAACGCCGCCTGCACCATCCTGATCGCCGTCGTGGCGGTAGGCGTCATCATCGCTTCGGTCGCCAACAAGCGGCGTGAGGTGCAACGCCAGCTCGACGAACAGGCCGCGCAGCGCGGTTGATTGCGTCAAACGAGGGATAGGGCGGTCCCGGTAAGGGTCCGCCTATTCGCCTGAGACGCCGCGGCTGATCGGCGAGATGAACGGCGTGCTCCAGGTGCCGCCGACGAAGAATGACGACTGGTTGGATCCCTGCTGGCCATTGACCGGTGCCGCTGCCGGGTCGGCCTGGGTGACACCCCCCGAAAGCGCCAGCCCGCGTCCGCCGTAAGAGGCGATGCCGGACAGCCAGACCTTGTATTTCGCCGAATTGGCCTCGGCCTTGTCCAGCCTTGCCACACCCTTCGAGATGGTGGCCTTGAGCTCGGCGCCGTCCATCGGCAGTGTCCCGTCCGAGACGTCGTCGAGCGCGAAGAAGCCGCCCTGTTCCGTGTGCTTCAGAAATGCCGGCAAATTGAGCCCGCTCAGCGCGCCCGGCCCGAACGTCGCAGAGACCGAGCCGTCGGCGTTCTCGAAGATCGAGTCCCAGGATTTGCCCGGCCCTTTGAGAATGACCGAGACAGTGCCGGTGCTGGCCGGCACCAGCCGCGTCATTCCGGCCGCGGTGCCGAAAGCGGCGCCGTCAATGTCGGAGGCGAGCAGCCGGATCTCGACCTGCGAGCCCTCCGGTTTACGGTCGAAACGCAGGCTGCTTTGCACGTTGCCGCCAAAGGCCGACGCATCGGAGATATCGAAGACGGCAAGCCCGTTCTTCACCTGCGCCGTGGCGGCGACGTCGGCAAGCTGGATTGCGCCGGCCGAGGCATGCGCCGCTGACAGCCTCAGATCGAGATTGATCCGGTCGGCGAAGCTGGTGTCGATTTCGCCGGGACCGGTCTCGCCGGTCGGCGCCAGCGGCGTGAAGGCCGAAAACAGCGACCTGAGGTCGAGCGTGTCGAAGGCGAGTGTGCCTGATATCACCGGCAAGGCGTCGCCGAACGAAAAATCCAGCGCCCCCATTCCCGGGTTGTTGTCGAGCGTCACCGCGGTGTTTTCGAATTTGACGCGGCCGGCGGTCGCCGTGATCTTGCTCGAAATCGAGACCGAACCGATCGCCGTACCAGGAGCAATGCCGGCCTGCGACCATTCCAGCACGCGCCGCAGCGAGGGCGCGGCGAATTTCGCCTGGCCATCGAAATAGGCGTTTTGCGACATGCTGGCCGTGCCGTCGAACGAGAAGCTGGCCGGCGCTGCCTTGAACGAAAACGTGACCGGTGCGGCGCCGCCGGCAAACAGCACCAGCGGCTTGGGCGAGGCGGCATCGACGGTGACGCTCTCGCCGCGCCAGATTCCGGTCGCCGACAAGGTCGCGTTGCTGTTCATCGCTGCCCAGCTCGCCTGGCCGGACAGGCTGGTCAGCAATTCGACGTCCTTGCCGCCGACGGAGGCGACCATGCGGCCGTCCCTGAATTCCACGGTGCCGAACGGATCGGCGGGCAGCTTGCTCAGATCCGGCTTCGTCGGATCGGCGTTGACCACGCCGCGCGCCGTGTCGATGGAGCGGGTGATGCGTCCGCCCGTTGGTATGGCGGGCAGGAATATGCCGTTTGCGGCGCGCTGGACCCGGATCGTCGGCCGCACCAGCCGCGCCGTCGAAAACACCACATCGCCCTGCAGCGCCGCCATGGCCGAAAGGTCGACCTCGACCCGTTCGGCCTCGATCACCGGCGGCGCGTCGGTCTCGGTCCACTGCGACAGCGTGACGTCGCTCAGTATGGCGCGGAACTTCGGCCACACCTCGATGCGCGGCGAACCGGCGATGGTGACCCTGAAACCGCTCCACGCGCTCATTTCCCAGGCGATGCGATCGCGCACGATCCGGGTCGAGGCAAACAGCGGCAGAGCGGCGACGACCAGCGCGATGACGAGCACGGCAACGCCGATCGCCCATATTCCGCGCCGGATCAAAGGTGATGGCATATTGCCCCGGTTGCTTTCATTCCGATAACGCCTGACGGGTGTAACCGCCAGTCGTCACCACGCCTTCCAGCCGTCACTACGACTTAGGGCTGAGGCATTTCAAGTCTTTATGGCCCGGCGATGGCAATTGCGCACATATGGCCGAGTTTAGCGGAACAAAATCTTGCTCTGCCGCACGGTGGTAGGCATAAGCGATGCAGCTTCAGCCTGCTACGAGGCGCGGCGTTTTTGGGGCAGCGACGCCTGTAAAGCTGAGGCTAGTGCATGTCGCCCGGAAGAGTGCAGCGGTTCCGGGACAACGACGTGCATCAAAACAAAAGCATATCTATCTTGCGACGCGACGGGCTTCAAGGAGGATCGATCATGGCTGCCGAAGCACCGCTCTGGACCCCGACGCAAGACCAGATCGACGCAGCACCACTGACCGCGTTCATGAAGGCAGCAGCGGCCAAAAGCGGCACATCCTTCGCTTCCTACGCCGAACTGCACCGCTGGTCGGTCGAGGATCGCGAAGGCTTCTGGAGCCTGCTGTGGGACTTTTGCGGCATTGTCGGCGACAAAGGGACCGATGGGACGGTGCTCGTCGATGGCGACAAGATGCCCGGCGCATCGTTCTTTCCCGATGCGACACTGAACTTCGCCGAGAACCTGCTGAAGAAGACCGGTTCCGGTGACGCGATCGTCTTTCGCGGCGAGGACAAGATCGAGCGGCGGCTGTCGTGGAGCGAACTGCACCAACTGACCTCGCGCTTTCAGCAGCTTTTCCTGTCGCTCAAGGTGAAAAAGGGCGACCGCATCGCGGCGATGATGCCCAACATGCCGGAAACCGTCGCCGCCATGCTGGCGGCCGCCTCCATCGGCGCGGTCTGGTCGTCCTGTTCCCCCGATTTCGGCGAGCAGGGCGTGCTCGACCGTTTCGGCCAGATCGAGCCGGTCATATTCATTGCGCCGGACGGCTATTGGTACAATGGCAAGGCAATCGAGGTAGCCGACAAGATCGCTGCCGTTGCGGCGAAGCTCGAAACCGTCCGCAAGGTCCTGATCGTCGACTATCTCGGTACCTCGCGCGATATCGCAGCGATCATCGACAAGGCCGTGGCGCTCGAAGAGGCGCTGTCACCCTTTACCGCCAAAGCGGTCACGTTCGAGCGGCTGCCGTTCGCGCATCCGCTCTACATCCTGTTCTCGTCAGGTACCACCGGCATTCCCAAATGCATCGTCCATTCGGCCGGCGGCACGCTGGTCCAGCACGTCAAGGAACACCGGCTGCATGCCGGGCTCGTCGAAGGCGACCGCTTCTTCTACTTCACCACCTGCGGCTGGATGATGTGGAACTGGCTGGTGTCGGGCCTGGCCTCGGGCGCCACGCTGCTGCTCTATGACGGCTCACCCTTCCACCCCGACGGCAATGTGCTGTTCAGCTTCGCCGATGCCGAGAAGATGACCTTTTTCGGCACCTCGGCCAAATTCATCGATTCCGTACGCAAGGCCGGGCTCAAGCCTATCCGCAGCCATGATCTGTCGAGTGTGCGGGCGATTTCCTCGACCGGCTCACCGTTGTCGCCGGAGGATTTCCGCTTCGTCTTTGACGGCATCAAGAAGGACGTGCATCTGGCCTCGGTTTCCGGCGGCACCGACATCGTCTCCTGTTTCGTGCTCGGCGTACCGACGCAACCGGTCTGGACCGGCGAGATCCAGGGTCCCGGCCTCGGCCTTGCTGTCGATGTATGGGACGATGACGGCAAGCCGATCCGCGAGCAAAAGGGTGAGCTGGTCTGCACCAAGGCGTTTCCGTCGATGCCGATCGGCTTCTGGAACGATCCTGAGGGCAAGAAATACCATGCGGCCTATTTCGAGCGCTTCGACAATGTCTGGTGCCACGGCGACTTCGCCGAATGGACCGCGCATGGCGGCATGATCATCCACGGCCGTTCCGACGCGACGCTCAATCCGGGCGGTGTGCGCATCGGCACGGCGGAGATCTACAATCAGGTCGAACAGATGCCGGAAATCCTTGAGGCGCTGTGCATCGGCCAGGATTTCGACAATGACGTCCGCGTCGTGCTGTTCGTGCGGCTGGCCGCCGGCGTGACGCTGGACGAGGATCTGGAAAAGCGCATTCGTTCCAAGATCCGCAGCGGCGCCAGCCCGCGCCACGTGCCGGCAAGGATCGTCGCCGTCAGCGACATTCCGCGCACCAAATCGGGCAAGATCACCGAGCTTGCAGTGCGCGACGTGGTGCATGGCCGCGCCATCAAGAACAAGGAAGCGTTGGCCAATCCAGAGGCGCTGGAGCTGTTCAGGAACCTGCCGCAGCTGGCTGAGTGACGCGGCCGGGATGGTTAACCAGATATGTCGGTCGAATTTACCTAGATTTCATGAGTGGTACACATTCGTAAATTTTTTGGACGGCCGGTAAGGAGTTGTTAAGGCCCGGCGTCGATAGTCGCACGTAACTTGAGGGAGAAATCCCGTTCCTCGTCCCCTGAGGATCAGATTCGCTCAAGCCCCCGTTGTGACAGCAAATCCCATTTAAGGCGTCCTGTTGGACGCCTTTTCTTTGTCCGGGATTCTCGCCCGGGAATGGCCGGCTCTATTCGGCCAGCACCCGCGTCGACGGGAAGGCGACCTCGACCAGCGTCCCTTCGCCCGGCGTCGAGGTGATGGTGAAGCGGGCGCGGTTGGCTTCCACCATCGCCTTGGTCAGCGGCAGGCCGAGACCGGTGCCGTCGCCACGCCCGCGCTTCAGCGCATTGATCTGCTTGAATGGCTTCAGCGCCTGCTCGATCTCGGCATGGCTCATGCCAATGCCGGTATCGCGCACCCGCATGACAACGTCGCCGGAGGTTTCATAGGCGGTCGACACGATCACCTGTCCGCCGGCTTGCGTATAGCGAATGGCGTTGGACAGGATGTTGAGCGCGATCTGGCGCACGCTTCTGAGGTCGGCGACGACTTCCGGCAGTCGCGAGGCGAAGCTGGAGCGAATGATGACACGCTCGCGGTTGGCCTGCGGCTGCATCATCGCCACCGTCTCGGCCAGCGTATCGTTGAGCGACACCGCCTCGTAGTCCATTTCCTGCTGGCCGGCCTCGATCTTCGAAATGTCGAGGAGGTCATTGACGAGATCGAGCACATGGTTGCCCGAGCGGTTGATGTCTCTGAGATAGTCGCGGTAGCGGTCATTGGCTACCGGGCCGAACTTCTCGTCCACCATCAGCTCGGAAAAGCCGATAATGGCGTTGAGCGGCGTGCGGATCTCGTGGCTGATGCGGGCGAGGAAATCGGTCTTCTGCGAGGAGGCGCGCTCGGCCACCGCGCGCGCCTGGGTCAGATCCTCTTCGGCCCGCTTCCACTGCGTGATGTCGCGCACCACGGCGCAGAAGCCGCTGTCATTGGGCAGCCTGCCGATGGTCATGAACAGCGGGATGAAGCGCCCTTGCGCCTCGCGCCCGATCACCTCGCGGCCATCGTTCATCACACTCGCCACGCCGGGCTCGGACAGGCCGTTCAGATAGTCGCGCGCCGCGCGCTGGCTTTCGATGGCAAACAGGGAGGCGAACGGTTTACCGGTGACGTCGTCGCTGTCGAAGCCGAACAGCGCCTCGGCCGGCCGGCTGATCGAGCGGATGTCGCCGTCGCGGCCGATCAACACCACACCATCGGTCGCGGTGTCGATGATGGTGCGCATCTCGGCAATGCGCGCTTTGAGTTCGGAGACATCGGGCTGCGTCTGCTCGTCGGCTGCGAGATGCGCAACCATCGGCGGCTCGTTGTCGCCGGTACGTCGCACCACCAGCATCAGCGCCTTGCCGGCGCGCCACGGCACCGAACGCAAAATGGCTTCGATCGGAAATTCCTGGCCCTCGCGCGTCTTCAGTTTGAGTGTGTGGTCGCTTTCGCCGGCCATTTCTGAATAGGGATCGGCAAACAGCGCGTCGAGCCCGCCGGCGTCGCTCAGGTCCTCAAGCGTGTCATAGCCGGTCAGGCCGAGGAATTCCTCATTGGCGTAATGAAGCTCGTCGCCCGAATGGATGAGCAGCGGCACCGGCAGCTTGCCGAGGATCGACGTGTCAGGGGCCTTGTGTTCATCTCCGGCCGAGAATGCCGAAGGCATGAACCCCTCAAGCTTGAGCGGCGGCACTTTCAGGCGCTGTGGTTCTGCCGGCACTGTGTCCGCATCGCCGGCCTTGTCCCCGTCTTCCACGGCGGAATCGGTCGCCTCGTCGGACGGCGCCCAATCCTCATTGTCCTCGGCATCGCGGAAGTCGGCCGACGTCATGCTGTCGTCTTCACCGGCATTGGCCGGCGTCTCGGCAACAACCGGCTGTGGCTCTGCGGCCTCGACGATCTCTTGGGCTTGCGTATCATCCGGTTCGGAAGCCGGCGCAAGTTCGTCGTTGGACGACGTTGCTTCCGTACTGTCTTCGGTGACGGAGCCTGGTTCGGGATCGGCATAGTCGAGCAGGGAGCGCGACACTGTCGGCGCCTTCGCCTCGCCTGCTTCGCTGTCCGCAAGGCCGTCGTCCGGCTGCTCGCCGTCAAGCCGCGTCAGGTCCTTTTCGTCCTCGGCATCGCTTTCCGGCGGTTCGGCCACAGCCGTTTCGCTTTCGGGTGCGGCTGCCGATGGTTCAGCCACGGCAGCCGGACCGGCTTCGTCCGGACTCGAGACCTCGGCGGGTTGTCGGGCTGGCGCGGCTGTTTCAGGCTGGTCCGCCTCGACATGATCCGGCTTGGGCTCATCTGCCTTGGCCTGGTCTGGCGTTACCTGATCCGGATTGGCCGGTTCGGCCTGCTTGGCAGTCTCCGGCTGCTCCGGCGGGGGATTGTCCTTCTTCAGCCGCTCGCCGATTTCGCGGAAAGCGCTGCGCTCCAGCGTCGACAGGCCCCTCTCGCTTGTCGGCTGCTTGTCGTTGGCGGGCTGCCGATGCTCGGCCAGCCGGATGACCTTGTCGGCAAAACGACGTTCCTGCTTCGGCACGATGGTCAGTGCCGGCACTTCGCCCTCGAACGGATCGGCCGCCTTGGGAGCTTCCGCCACGGGCTGTTCCGGGGCCGGCTCGGCTGCTGCCGGTGGCGCGCCATTGGGGACCAGCGCCATGCCGATTGCTTCCGGATCGACCACCGCATCGCCGGCGCGGGCGACGCCGAAACCACGAAAACCTTCGAAGGCGCGGCTGCGGCCATAGACAGGCAGTGCTGCCAGATCGACCGGTATCTTCAGGTCGGAGCCGGCAACCGGCCACAGTACCGAGCGGCCCGACCAGGTGTCGCGCCGTTCAAGCAGGCCCGCGATCTCGCCCGAGGCGTCGAGGCCGAAAGTTGTCGCGACGTCCTTGAAGCGGCGCCCGATCACGTCGGCGGCGGCTTTGCCGACAATGTCGCCGAATTCCGGCGACAGCGCGCTGAACTTGCCGTCGGCGTCGGTGCGCCAGACGAAGCGCAGCGGCGGCGCCGAGCGGTCGACCTCACGTTTGGCGGGAGGCGTAGCCGGTGGGGCTGCGTCAGACGGCAGGGCGGGCGCAGCGGCACTGCTGTCCAACTGCGCACTCTCGGCCGGGGAAACAGAGTCCGGCTCGGCCTGCGCCGGGCTGTCCGGCTCGCCCGCCTGCGGCTCTTCACCGGCATGGAAGTACCAATGATCATGTTGCGCCGGCGCGCTGTCATTCGCCGCCTGCTCGCGGCCGGTCGTCTGCTCGCGATGGTCCGCCTTTGTATCGGTTGACGCCGAAGCATCATGCTCGGTGGCAGCCGGACCTGTCTCCCCGACATCAGGCGCGGCCGCGAGTGGGGCGCCCTGATTCCCGCTTGCGGTGGGGTGGTCAGCCACCGCATCCACCGTTACCGCGTTCTCCGCGGCGGCTTGCGCCGGGCCATCGTCGACCTGCGCTGCAGCAGGTTCGGCATCCAGCTCGCCGACAGGATTTTCCTCGCCGAGCTGATCCTCGTCGATGACCACCAGCAGATGCCTGGACTCGGTCAGGCGCGCGAAGCCGGCCGGATAGGACGTGGCGCCGCCGGGGACCAGCCGCTTGACGATGCGGTCGTCCTGGCTCGCCACGTCGGCGACAAGCGCGGCCAGCGTCTCAGGCCGGATGGCGAGCGCGCCAAAGCCATCCGAAGCCGCCTCGACAGTGCCGGCGGCGTCGACAAAGGCGATGAAATGGCCGTCTTCGGTAAAGCCGCTGATGGCGCGGGCCGCAATGTCGGCAGCACTGCGCGAGCCGGCCTGCGCTGCCGGCACCACCAGCATAATGGCGCTTTCGCCGTCCGGCATAGTCACCGCACTGGCCAGGAAGCCGACGGCGCGGCTGGTGATGCCGGTCGCCAGCCGTACCGTAATGGCGCGGTCGCTGCCGATCTGCGGGAAGCCCGCGGTCGCCATGATCTGGCGCCTGGCGATCAGCGGCAGCTGAGCCGAGGCGCCGATGATGGCCTCGATATCGGGATAGCCGAACACCGCAGCGCCCGGGCCGTTGGCCCAGATCACCTGTTCGAGGTCGGCCGACAGAATCGCGATCGCGTCGCCGGCGGCGAAGCGCTGGCGAACCGCATCAAGCACGGTGACATCGAGGAAAGAGTAGTTCTCGGAAGGCATGCGCTTGGCGGACCCTTTCGGTGAAACCTCTTGGCGAACCCCTCTTGGCGAACCTACAAGGCGGGCAATTTGCAGTTAACGCTTTGTTAATAAAAGCCCGCGCGGCGAAGGTCCACAAGCCATGGCGGGAAGCAGGTGGAATCTCTGGCCACTTGGTTAACAGCCTCTCGGAATGTCCCTGGATAACCTCTTGGGTGACGCATGGGAAGAAATTTATGGTGCACTGCAACAAACATATTGCATCGCACAAAAAAACCGCTATATTGCCATCATACATGAACGAGACGGCTTTTTGTCAAAGCCGCTACCCCGAAAGGATGGAAAATGACCAAGGCCAAGACCGCTGAGACCATCGAAAGCGTCGAATTCCCGAGCTTCGACGCTTCCAAGGCAACCGACCAGATCCGCGCTTTCGCCGAAAAGGGCGTCGAGCAGTCGAAGGAAGCCTACTCCAAGCTGAAGACCGGCGCCGAAGAGACCCAGAAAGTCCTGGAATCGACCTTCGAGACTGCCAAGACCGTTTCCAGCGACCTGTCGCTCAAGACCATCGCCGCTCTGCGCGCCAATGCCGAAGCCGGCTTCTCGCATCTCGAGGCCCTCATCGGCGCCAAGTCGCTGTCGGAAGTGGTCGAACTGCAGACCGCCTTCCTGCGCAAGCGCGTCGAGACCACGGTCGAGCAGGCCAAGGACTTCCAGGCTGTTGCTTCGAAGGCTGCCGAAGACGTCTCCAAGCCGGTCAAGACCGCTTTCGAGAAGGCCCTGAAGGACATCAAGGCCGCCTAATAATTGCGCACAACTCTGCGATGCATCAAAACGTCGCATTTCGTCAGACAAATAGGTGTGCGATAGAGTTGTCCAAATGAATACCCGGCGAGTGGAACCTCCTCCCTCTGCTCTCCGGGGTGACCAGCCAGCACCTCCTCCCGCTGGCTCGTAACAGGAAAAGGCCGGCACCTCCTCCCGCCGGCCTTTTTCTTTTGCCGAAGAAACCGGCGCCTGTTGGCGGAACCGGCTTTGCCTTATCAAAGGCCTTGAATTAGTCTCTGATAGACCGTATTGGACGCATCGCCGAACGACAGAGCGGATCTCGGAGAATGAATTTTCACCACGATCTGGCTCAGGCGAACGTGCCGTTGTAGCTCAGATGGTTAGAGCGCCGGATTGTGGATCCGGAGGTCGCTGGTTCGATCCCAGCCAACGGTACCATCGAATTTCCGAATAAGTGTTTGAATTCATTGGCAAATTTCGGCGAAAGGTTGGGTAGTGTCTCAGTTTGAAATTTCGGCCGCGCTTGTCGCGGTCCGGGCCGAACTCCTATATGCTTAGCGGAAAGCATGGGAGGTTTCATGTCGTATACCGTCGAGACATGCCCGGACGACATTGAGCGGCTGAAGACCCTTCTCCATAGCCTAGGCGAAGAGGGCAGCCGGGTCATCAATGTGATTTGGCAGCCGAAGCGCGAAATCGCCACAGAGATTGGCCCCTACGATCTACCATCCGGCTATGTCGTTATCGTGGAGTACCCCAGCTAAATGCCCACCGGACCTAAAGGCCAGAAGCGCCCCGCCGACGTGATCGGCAATGCCGTGCGCGTCATGCGAATTGCCACCGGCGATGAAGCCGACGACGTGATTGACGACGGTAAGAACGCCGCCGCCAAAGAGCTTGGTTCGAAGGGTGGCAAGAAGCGCGCCGCCAACATGACGCCAGAGCGGCGCGCCGAGATTGCTAAGAAGGCGGCTTCGAAGCGGTGGGAGGGGCGGCATAAATAATTTCCCCTTGGAGAACCTTCTTGCTTATAGCTATGGTATTTTTGTGATCGGCGGAAGAAAGCACCAATTCCATAACAGAATTGGGTTCTTTCACTTTGACCTTGAAGGACGCTATTGCGAGCGGCCCTGTACCACGAAAGGGTCCGTCTGCTTCCCCAACAAACACACTCTCGCCGTTTACCAGCAATTCTAGCTTGAGCAGTCTGATATTTACTTCATCGAGAATAAGAAAAATGCCAAACGGTATTTCAACCGGGAACTCCCTTGCCACAACATCGCCGGAAAAGACATTGACCAGCGTATGCTTGTTGAAGCTTCCCTGCGCTACATACTCACACAGGATCGCGTTCGTAACGTTTATCGGTTTCTTTGCCATTTAGGCCGGCTCGAATTTAATTTCGACCGCCTTCGCATTTGACGCTGTAGCGGAAGGCGCCTGCGGAAGCCGCAGCTTGGACGGTTGCTCGGAAGGCGGTTCAAGCAAGGCCTCCACCGTCATATTTTGCGGCTTCCTTCCGGCCAATTTCTTCGAAGTTAGAATCGGCTCCTCGCCAGCGATCCCAACCAATAGGCGAGCGAGGGTGCCAATCGTCCAGTTGCCGGGCGAAGCCAGCATGCGGTTGACTTGGTCAGGCCCGCGCCCGATGCGTTTAGCCAGAGTTGCCTTAGTCAGCTTGGAATTCTTTTGCTCTTCCGCAAACCGGCGCATGACATAGTCGTAGAACCCGTTCAGGGCCCTCTGCTCAAAATAGGCCATCTTGGCCTCTGGGATTTTGATGCCCTCAGATATCTCCGAGAGAAAATCCGGTTTCGGTGACATAGTCATCAGCGTCTTCTCCATGCATAGGTTTGTGTCTAGGGAACAGAGCGTTCCATTGCGACAGGCATTCGGCCTTCATTTTCTCCCACTCCTGATCGTAGCGGTCACCCATAGGCTGGCGACCATTCCACGGCTTTGAGCGCGGTCGCCACGTAAAGGCCACGAACTGGTTAGGAGCGGCAAAGCTGCCAAATAAGCGCAGGCCAGGCTTCGGGCTGCGGCTGCGAATATCCCAAACCTCGTCTGAGACATCTGACAGCCTCCCGAAGAAGGCTTTGCCAGCCGAATACGGCTCAAGGCAAAGGGAAACTGTCTCACCCTTTACAAACGCTTCTAGATCAGCCTGAAGCCTCATGACACGCGGATGGCAATTTTCAGATGCCCATGGTCCATAGATCAGCCCCCGCATGTCTTCCGACAGGTAAATGCCTCGAACAACCGGGTCGCTTGCCAACTCCATTTCTAGAGGGAACAAGCGTCCAGCCCTAACGTGCCGCTTGATAGCAGCAAGGATTGACATATAAGTCAATAGTCCGCCCCGCCAAGGGTTGCGACAATTTGACTCGATACCCTAACAGGAGGCTAAAGCCAAATCGATATTTGTCCTTGACGCTAAGCATAAAAGTTCACATCTTAGGCGAATGAACAAGCTGCCTCTCAAAACCCGTGTCCAAATCCTCACCGTGCTTTGCGAGGGTTCTTCGATGCGCTCAATCTCCCGCGTTGCCGATGTGTCGATCAACACCGTGTCCAAGCTGCTGGTCGATGCTGGCAAGTTCTGTGCCGAACTGCACGACAGCGAAGTGCGCAACGTCGCTTCCAAGCGCGTCCAGTGCGATGAAATCTGGTCGTTTGTCGGCGCGAAGGCAAAGAACGTTTCGGCCATGAAGCAGTCGGTTGACGGCGCTGGCGACGTGTGGACTTGGACCGCCCTGGACAGCGACAGCAAGCTTATCATTTCCTGGCTGGTCGGCGGTCGCGACGGCGAATATGCGATGGCCTTCATGGACGACGTGAAGGACCGTCTTGCCAACCGCGTCCAGCTTACGACGGACGGCCACCGCGCCTATCTCAATGCGGTCGAGGAAGCCTTTGGAGCGGATATAGATTACGCCATGCTCATCAAGCAATACGGTGAGCCGGAAGGCAAGAAGACCTCGCCAGAGCGCCGCTATAGCCCGGCTGTCTGCACTGGCGCGACCAAGACGCGGATTGAAGGCAATCCCGATCCGGTGCACGTCAGCACGTCGCATATCGAACGCGCCAATCTCACTATGCGCATGGCAAATCGCCGCTTCACGCGCCTTACCAATGCGTTCTCAAAGAAGTTCGAAAACCATGTCCACATGGTCGCCATTTACACCGTCTGGTACAACTTCATCAAAATGCACAAGACGCTGAAAATGACGCCGGCAATGGCCGCTGGCGTTTCCAGGACGCTCTGGTCGATGGACGATCTCTGCGAGAAGATGGACGCCGTTGCGCCGAAGCCCGGAAAGCGTGGCCCTTACAAAAAGTCAGCGGCCGAAATTTCAAACTGAGACACTACCGTACTTTGTATTGCGAAAGTTTACATTGTAGCGCGGTTGGCGTCGGCGCCACCATTGGCCGGTAATTGCACGCTACGCTACGATGACCGCTGAAACCCGTTGAATCGGACCGCTTCAGGCTCTTTTGATCGTCCCCGACCGGGCGTTGTTGACACGTTCCCGGCCCGAACGGGGACAGGATGGCTATATCGCACAACGATACCGAGGGACGCGCGCGCAGCTCGCGTATGCTGCGCACCGCGCTCGGACCCGCCATCGCCCGGTTTAAAAGGCCGTTCGCGACCATGCCTCGGGGTTTAGCTTCTCGGGTCCGAGCCTAAGCAGCGGCAGGAGAATCTCGGACAGCTCTTCGGCGAGCAAGTCCTGGATCGCGATCGAGCCCACGTTTCGCGCGACGCTTCGAAGAGGGACAAATCACGCAGTGTGGCACGCTCTAACAGCGCGGGAATCCCAAACAGGCCTCTTTAGTCCCGACTATTCCACTCTCATGTTTGCGGCTTCAAGGAGTAATCGCGATCCTGCCGATTCCGTCAGAAATCATTCGATCGAGCGTGTAGTTGGACAATGTAGGAGGCACGGTCTCGAAACGACGGTCCGGGTTGGTTACCGCCGGACCTGATGCGTCGCGGAGCTTCCTCTGTCAGGGAACTAGCGTCGGATCGAATCTGGCTGTTAGTGGTAACGAGGATTCTCTACCGTGGTCGTGCCCCCAACTTTGTCCAAATGCAGATAAGGGATAAGTGAACTTGATCTCCTTTTAGCTGCTGGCGAGATCGGTCGACAGCGTTTCGACCGCGGCGTGTTGCACAAGGTTTCCAGCTTGCCGGGGTCGCGCCCCACGATCAGCCATCCGCGCCTTCGCAGGCGAAAGCTTCCGACAAATTGCCAGGCCGATGCCGTCCGACCCACGGTGACCAGCGCCCGCTTACCTTGGAGTCGCATCGCCAAGCTCCCGCAATTGGGCGGTCAAGGGTACGACCCCGCCGGCTATGAACTTTATCCGACCGAGGCAAGGCCGACGGGCCTAGATGTCTAGGCTGGCGCGGGGCAAAGCCGCCCCGCGACGAAATCCTTGACCTGGCGCACAGCCTGCTCGCGCGTGACGCTGCCCGGCTGCAGACCGAGCCTGAGCCATAGCCCGTCGATCAAAGCGGTGATGCCGACAACGATTTCGTCGGCCAGTTCCGGCGAAGCGAGGCCGCGCAGGCCGGACAAGAGGTTCGAGCGCATGCGCGCATGGATGACCTTCTGGATGCGCGCCAGCTGCTCGTCGCGGGGCACTTCGGCGCAGAGCGACAGCCAGGCATGGCAGAGCGGCGGCAGGAACAGATGCTCCTCGAAATTGCCCTCGATCACCGCGTCCAGCCGTTCCATCGGCGTGCGCGCCCGCTGCAGCCGGGCGACCACGGCGTGGCAGAGCACGGCGTTCGCCTCGCGCATGGCGTGCTCGAACAACTCCTGCTTGTTGCGGAAATAATGCAGCACGATGCCCTTGGAGGCGCCGGCCTGGGCCGCGACCTTTTCCAGCGTCGCACCGGCGATGCCTTCGCGCTCCAGAACGGCGAACGCCGCCTGGCGCAATTCCTTGCGGCGTATGTCGCTGAGACGTGTGAGCTTCACTGGGTCGACCCATCCATTGCGAATCCATGTTGACATCTTCGTCCGTTCAGATCAAAAATTGACCAATAGGACAATAAAGTGACCAATAGGTCAAAGTCGGAAAGAGGAGAACCGGAATGTTGCGCATGCTTGCGAATGGCGTCTGTGTCGCGGCCCTGACGCTGGCTTCCCAGGCGGCCCGGGCCGCCGAGGTCGAAAGCTGCAAAACGGTCCGCATGGCCGAGCCCGGCTGGAACGATCTCGCCTTCACCACCGGCGTGGCCAAGGTATTGCTTCAGGCGCTCGGCTACGAGCCGCAGAGCGAGGTGCTCGGCATCAACGTCATCTACGAGGGGATGAAGAACAAAGACCTCGACCTGTTCCTCGGCTACTGGGATCCGGCCATGCTCACCTATTACGAGCCCTACAAGAAGGACGGCTCCATCGAGAATGTGCGCGTCAATCTGGTCGGCGCCAAATACACCTTTGCCGTGCCGACCTATGTCTGGGACGCCGGCGTCAAGGACCTGTCGGACCTGCACAAATTCGCCGACAAGTTCGGCAAGAAGATGTACGGGATCGAGCCCGGATCCAATCAGCTGATGATGGACGCCATTGCCGATCCCAATTTCGGCCTCGACGGCTGGCAGGTGGTCGAATCGAGCGAGGCCGGCATGCTCTCGGAGGTCGGCTACGAGATCAAGGAGAAGCAGTTCATCGTCTTCCAGGGCTGGGCGCCGCACCCGATGAACACGATGTACGACTTCAAGTACCTGACTGGCGGTGACGAGTTCTTCGGTCCGAATTTCGGCGCCGCCACCGTGACCACGCAGGTTCGCAAGGGTTTTCTGCAGGAATGCCCGAATGTGGCGCAGTTCCTGAAAAACCTCGCCTTCGACATCGACATGGAAAATGTCGGCATGGGCTACCTCATTAACGACGGCATGAAGCCGGAGGACGGGGCTCTGAAGTCGATCGCCCTGCACAAGGATCGGCTCGATGCCTGGCTTGCCGGCGTCGCCACCTTCGATGGCAAACCCGGCCTTGCCGCGGTCAAGGAAAAGCTCGGACTGTGAGGCCGGCTTTGGAGCTGACGGATCAGGAAGCCGAACAGGCGTCTTGGGCCGGACGTAAGCGCATCGTCGATGTCGGCAGTCTCGAGCTTACCTATGTCGAGATCGCCGGTTCGGAGCCGCCGTTGCTCTTGGTTCATGGCTTCACCGATACCAGCCGCAGTTTTTTGCTGCTGGCGCCGCATCTTACCGGGCGCCGGCTTATCATGCCGGACCTGCGTGGCCACGGCGGTTCGCAGGCGGGCGAGGGTTATCGCGCCGCCGATTTTGCCGAGGATATGGCCGGGCTGATCCAACGCCTGCGGCTCGGCCGGCCGATCGTTGTCGGCCATTCGCTGGGCGGCATGGTGTCGATCATGCTGGCCGCGCGTCGTCCGGAGCTGATCGGTGGGCTGGTGATCCTGGCCAGCACGCTGAAGCCCGATTTCGGATCGGATCATCAGCTGATCGACGGCGTCGCAGCCTTGCGCGACCCGATCTCGCCGTCCGATCCGTTCTACGACTGGTGGCATGCCTGTCGACCGGGCGTGCCGCGGGCTTTTCTCGCCGGCCTCGCGAAGGACGCGTCCGCGATCCCGGCTGCGCGCTGGCGCGCCATTCTCGAAGAAGTCCGCCGCACCGATCTGACCGCCGCGGCGCGGGCGGTGGAGGCCCCGACGCTGATCATCGCCGGCGGGCGCGATCCGCTTTTCGGCGCGGCGCACCAGCGCACGCTGACCGATGCACTCGTCGGATCGCGTCTGGTGTGGGCGCAGGATTGCGGCCACAACCCGCATTGGGAAGATCCAGCCTTTGTCGCCGACGCGATAACAGGCATGTTGCCGGCGCGATGATTATCTCAAGAGCGACCGCGCCCTAGGTGCCAGCTTTTTGGGACTGACAATCATGGTCGCGGGCAACCGCCATGCCGGCGAAGCGGCGGGGCGCGGCTTGATGACCGACATGGGCATCGTTCGCGCCACCCGGCACAAACGCCGGCTTGCCGGCCGCGCGCTTGCCCGCCCTGCTCTTCGCGGCATCCGGTTCCTGCACTGAAAAATCCGGGGCGGAATCGAGGGAGGGAGCGCGACGAGGCGCAGGCGAAGATGAAAAAGGCAGAGCTGGAAGAGCTGAAGGACAAGGTGCACTGCGCCGCGGTGCTCGAGCGCGCCGGATTCGCGCTCGACGTCAAGGAGAGCACGCGCGAGCGATGAAACTTCGGCGCGATGCGTTGGTTCGATCCGCTGTCGGACGGGAAGGGGGACGTCTTCCGCCTCATCGAACACCTCGAGGGGTGCATTTCGTACAGGCCATGAAAGACGTCGCCGAGCTCGCCGGATTCGTGTCCACCACGCGTGTGTGGGACCGACAATCTTCCGGCGAGCGAGAGCCTGATCTGTCGATTCCAGAACGCTGGCTGGGAGCGGACATGGTGGATGCAGCTCGCCGAAGGTCCAACGATATATCGTAGCCGGCAAAATTGGCGACGAAGACCGCCTCGGCCCCTGCCGCCTCCTTGTGCGCGCCGCTGTTGGCCATCGGCTGACCGCAGCAGGTCTGCTCTTCAGATAGTCCACGTCGAGACTCAGGCGCTCCAGCAATTCGAGCGTCGCAATGCCGTCCTGGATAAAACGCATCGATAAAGCACGGGACAAAGACAGCGCCTTTCATGGCAGCGCTGGGACCGAGGCAAAGAGCTTGCCGAGCACCAGCGATTGACACTGGCCACGGACGTCGAGGTCTACTTCTGCGATCCTCGATCACCCTGGCAGCGCGGCTCGAATGAAAACACCAACCGACTGCTGCGCCAATATCCGCCACGTGGCACCGACCTGTCCCTGCACAGCCAGGCAAAGCTCAGCGCCATCGCGCGGCAACTCAACGAACGCCCCAGAAAGACCTTGCTCTATCAGACCCTAGCGGAGCGATCGGTTGAACCCGCCGCCAAAAGCGGTCATTGATGTTGGGCGGACGAGCTCGTACCGATTGAAGCGACCGGCGTCAGTTATTTGCACAAGTAGCGCAGTGACTTCAGAGGGCTTGGGCGCCCGCCACGGAGCGCCGTAATCATCGAACGGGCTACCGCGGTAGCTTTCCCTGCCGAGCGACAACTGACGTTCGGCGTCATCAGAAAAAGGCGGACTCTGGAACGGTTCTGGTCTATGCCGACGCTCGTTGCCGGTCCGCCGGCCTTTTGCAACTGGTCCATGAATGAAGCGCCAGCCCACGACGTCGAGCCTGTTACGCCGACTCAATCGTTCGGCCGTGGTGGATTTGATCCGCACCCAAGGAGTGATTTCGCCATCGAGCCTCGCCGAGCGGCTGAACATCAGCCTGCCGACGGTGATGCGGGTGATCGAGGATCTGATTGCCGAGGATTTGGTTGCGTATGACGGGTTTGACGAGGCCAATGTCCGGGGCCGGCCGCGGGCGCGCATCAAGTTCCGCGGTGCGGCGCATGCGATCATTGGCATCGAGGCCGGCAAGGGCGAGTTCTACGGCGCCGTGGCCAATCTCGAAGGCGTCGTGCAGACAGAAATGCACCAGACCGCCGACGATGATGGCGAGCGCAATTTCGAAAAGCTGGTCGGCCTGATCCGCCGGCTTATGGCGGCCCCCCGCCCGCGCGGCCAGACTATTCGCGGCATCGGCATTGGCGTGCCCTCGATCGTCAGGCAGCCGGAGGGCGAAGTGGTGCTGACGCTCGGGCTCGGCTGGCGCGACATGCCGTTGCGGGCGCGGCTCAGCGAGCATATTCAGATACCTATCGTCGTCGAAAACGGGCGCAACCTCGCCGCCGTGGGCGAATGGGGATTCGGGGCCGGGCGCGGCGCCGACAGCGTCGTGAGCCTTTCGATCGGGCCCGGCGCGGGCGCGGGCGTCGTGATCGACGGCAAGCTCTATGGCGGGCATTCGCATGCGGCGGGCGAGCTCGGCTGGTATCTCGACGACCCCCTCCTTACCGGGCGGCCGTTCGAATATCTGGGCGACAAGCAATCGCTGCGCTTTTTCGGCATCCCCGAACAGGCGACCAAGATGCTCGAAGAGGCCAACACCCAGTATGCGGCGGGAAAGCTCATCCTGGCCGCTGTCACCGACCGGCAGGCGGACAAAATCGCGCCGGTTGTCACCGAGTTGCTGGACTATGCGACGATGGCGGTGGGCAGTGTTGCTGCCTTCATGAACCCCGAAATCATCGTACTGGCGGGCCGGGTCGTCGGCGGCGGTGATCTGGTGCTGGATGTGCTGCGGCATCGCCTCAAGGGCAATGTGTACGACCCGCCGCGCCTCGTGATAGGTGCGCTGGGGCACCGCGATATCGTCCTGGGCGCGGTGCGTCTGGTGCTTGATGCGACGACTCTCAACCCTGCCGACAGCCTCGTGATGGCCGACTGAAGATCAATCGATCGCGATTGACAGCGACTGTATGTCGGCATTAAGTTTCTGACTGAAAGAAAAACCGCGTCCTGCGTCGTGTGGGAGCGTATCTTTCGTGGGAGGACTTCAATGACGAAGATTTTCAATCCGCTTGGGCGGATGATGCAGCGTCGTGACTTCTTGAAAGTTGCAGGTGCGAGCGTTGCGGTAGCGGGTCTGCCTGCGACAGTTCGCGGTGCCGAGCCCGTCAAGGTGCTTGTGTGGTCGTGGGTGCCAAATCTCCAGCTTGAGGTAGACATGTTCAACACCGCTCATCCGGGCATCCGGATCGAACTCGTGAATCCCGGCCAGGGGGACCCGTTGTATAACGCGCTCCGCGCGGGCCTGCAGGCGGGCAGCGGCCTGCCGGACGTCGCCCAGATCGAATACCAGCACCTCGAGAGCTTCCGCCAGGTCGACGCCCTCGCAGACATCGGCCAGTACGCCAATGCCCTTCAGGGCGAGTTCCCCGAAGGCCTATGGGCGCAGGTCGCCAGGGGCGATGTGGTCAACGCCACGCCGCAGGATTACGGTCCGATGGCGATGCTCTATCGCAAGGACATCTTCGACAAGCATGGGATCACGCCGCCCACCACCTGGGCCGGGTTTGCCGATGCGGGCAAGAAGATCCATGCGGCCGATCCGAATGTGTTCATGACCGACGCGCCGTTCGGAGCCAACGCCGACTGG
>NZ_JAMYVM010000030.1:0-76873 GCF_040324035.1 Mesorhizobium sp. M0016
GCGGGAATCAGGTGACGTGAACAATCACCAGCCTGCCATGACCGCCCCCTCTCAGCGAATTTGCAGAACTCTCAGCACACTACCTGGAGCAGCGCTATGCCGAGCAAATTGGGTCAACTTGCCAGACGGCAACGCATCTCCTTGCACTAATTGTCGGATCCTCTTTTCGATCAAACGGGCACACTGCAGCTGGCCGAACAGCCGGCGCCGCCGCGGGACCGTCTCGATTTCGAGCTTCGCCTGCTCGAAATCGGGTGGAGGTGTGGAACGCCGGGCATGAGGCGAAAATCGCCTCTGGCCATACCTTCCGCAGCGGCCTCTACCGCATCATCGCCTTGCTGAAGGTTTGAAGACCCGTTCCCCATCGAGCGCGCCGTGGCGCGAGACCAGAAAGCGATAGACTGCCCGGGCACTGTTGCTCAACGTCGTATGACGCCCGCAGTGCTCCGAACGGCCGGCCATCCGTGTCGAGTTGCCAGACAGGCACCTGACCGTTCTGCCGCTTCGCGTTGACCGTCACCCGCGACATGGCAAGCAGCTTGGCAAAAGCTTCCGCACTCAGCATGTCCTCGCCAGCGACAATTTCGGCGATCCTTCGCAATTTCTTCGTCACGCCAGCCTTGGTATTCCACATGTGGTGCTACAGTCTAACCGGCACTCGGGCAAATCCTAGCATTGAGTTTGATCAGAACGAAGGGCGCCTTGGTCAAAGGCGCCCTCCGCTTCGGCGACACGCTTCGACCCCGGGAGGTCACGGGATCAAGCATTTCGCACGAGCCGCAAAAAGCCACTTCTTTCGGTATCTCCCGCTCAGCCAACGCTGGCTGAGCGGAGTGTCTAGTGCAAGCAATCACATGCCGCAGCCGCTGAGGTGCAACTTTTCATTCAGTTAGAACGTGCGCTGGAAGCGGAGTACGCCGCCGATCTCGTCGCTGTCACCGTGATCGTTGTCGAGCTTGTCGACATACGAGATTTCAGGCGTGATCACGAGGCCCGGAGCGAGCGTGTAGTTGACGTTCGCGACGGCAGCGAAGTTTTCGTCCTCGTCGTAGGAAAGCTGGACGTTGATCTTGGTCTGCTCGGAAACGGTGAAGGTACCACCGCCCCAGACAGCCCAAACGCCGCCCCAGTTGCCGTAGAAGTTCGGACGATCCGCACCCGCGAAGCCGAAGAAGTCCTCGTCAGCGCCTGACTTGTAGCCGGCCATGATGAAGAGAGCGAGCTGTTCGGTCGCGTTCACGTCCAGGCGAACCTTACCGGCCCACTCTTCCCAGTTGGCGTCATAACCAGCGACAGCCGAGATGCCGCCCCAGCCCTGCGTCCAGGCAACGCCGCCGACAACATGCGGGACATAGCTGTCCAGCGTATGGAGGTTGGAGGTTATGTCGGTAGTACCGTTACCGTCAAAGTCGTCCCTCAGCGATCCGCCGACACCTTCTTCAAGAGCGATCGCGGCCGAAAAGCCGTTGCCGCCACTGAACGTATAGGCGATCTGGTGCGTGCCGAACCGGCCGTAGCCGATCAGGTCGTCGTGGATCACGCCGCCGGCATAGCCGGTAAAGGTCGAGAACAGCGAGTCGGTCTTGCCGACGCGCAAGCCGCCGAGCTCGATATAGGCATGCTCGATGCCGATTACATCGGATGCAATGGTAATGCCGCCGCCAGATTCCTTGGTCGTGTACTGGAAGTTGATGGCGGCATAGGCGCGCAGCGTGCCGAGCTCGGTTTCAGAACGGCTGTCGACGCGCAGCTGAAAGCGGGCGCGATTGTAATAGGTATCGTTGCGCGCGTACTCCTCGGAAAGGCCTTTCTTCTTGAGAGCGGCCAAGAAGTTTTTCTTGTCGAGAACGTCGTGGTGGCCGAGGACGCCGACGCCGGCGTCGTCGCGGATGTAGCCGCCGACGCGCAGGCAGGTTTCGGTGCCGGGGATGTAGAAGAAGCCCGCGCCGTACACGTCGCAGACGGGCACATAATATTCCATGGGCTCCGGTTCAGCGATCACGACCGCATCGGCCGCGCGTGCGCCGGAAACTGCCACGAGGACCGCAGCTGAGCCGAGAAGAAGGCTGTTAATGTTCATTCTTGATCTCCATTCAAAAGATTAAAAAAGGGAGGATGTCCAAGGAGGAACCCTTCCTGTCTCCACGATCGAAAAAGATGCGCTCGCGCTCTCTTTCGCAGTACGACTGCTATCCATTATACTGCCTAATTCAAGAACAAAGTCGACCTATCTAGGCCATCTGCCGACGATAAGTTGCAGTTATGTCACAACACCGCAATATTACTCCACAAAAGGCGCAAAGTGCACGAAGTATACAGAGTATACAAAGTATACAAAGTGTACAAAGTATACAGCGTGTACAATGACCACGTCATTAATAGCAATGAGACCGGACTAAAAACTCAACATGACCTTATCGCTGGCCCATGTGGGGAGTGCCGGCACGCCGGTCTGCCAGATCGGCGCTACAAAGAAAAGGCTCGTGCGGCCGATGCGACTTCCGTAGTCAAATCTTTTCTGAGCAATTCGATGGGAACGCGACTATTGAGAAGAGGCGACGGGCGGATCAACCACAGCCACGCTAGTCTGGGATTGGAAATTGAGGCAAGCACCTGCCGGATTCCCGGCGCAGGCCTGCCATCGATGAACTGAGCCAGGGGGAACACGTGCTTCCGGGCGCCTTTTCGCAACGCAATCACGTCGTTGTGCCGCTGCCATCGATGCAATGTGGACCGCGGTATTCCAAAGTGTTTTTCCAGATGTGTTGATCCTGCAATCTGACCCGCCCAGTCTTCAATGCGCATGCCATCTGCTTGGTGATTTTGCGCCACGGAGCCAGCCGCGACGGCTGGGACCGTGGACGAAGCCGCCTTCGGGGCATTAACATCTAGGCCTCGCGACGCTTCGGCCGCGAACCTGCCGACAAATTCAAAAGCCAAGGCGGTTAATTCGTCAGCAGTAGGAAGTAAACGAGTAACACTAGTTCCTTCAGCTTCAATGCACGACGAGATTGAACTCCGTTCTCTTACCGCTTCGTTGTAGTGAGCCAGAACGCGCTGGAGATCCTTAATAACCAAGCTCTCGGCCTGAATTTTGTGTCCAAGATCACTTGATCCGTTCATGTTTGGCTTCCCTACCGCGTTCGCATCTTCGCGTTGCTGAAGAGCGTTGAAATCTTTGAGTTCCAGGGTACTATTGATCCTGGGGTACTATTGATCCTGGGGTACTATTGATCCTGGGGCGGAAATACACTGCGTGCTTCGCAGACTCAGCGACCAGGGATCTTTCACCACCATAATTTACTCCTGAACTTTCCACATTCTGCTAGACGATCGACCCGCCACAACAGTCTGTCCAGCACGCCAGCGAAGAGGAGATGGCCGATCTCTCGGCATTGATCCGGCATGCATTTGCATCGAGTTGGATTGGCGAATTGCAGGAATGATCAGAAGCAGCCGATTACCCGGGATCTGGAAGGCCGCTCCCGCAGAAGGACGGTAGCCAAAAATCGTCGCGCAGTAGCGAGGCGATGGCCGAGGTTTCCGCCAGCCATCCCGCATGCCACGAGGGGCAAGAGGTGTGCCATTCTATCGAGACCGGCACCGATTGCGACGCCCGAGCTGCGCGCGGGGTGAAACGCACACTTGGGTGTTTCGCCACGGCGGACGGTTTGGTAACGTGACTGGTTTCATAAGCTCGCCAGTTATTTGTCCCATCAACAACCCTTTTGGCGGAGCTAGCTGACATTAGCCTGAAAGCCGTCAGCGAATTTCACGACGTAGTGGTCGAGGCCGAGATCGTCTTTGGCGCGCTCGAAGCATTCCTCGACCGCCCAGGGCAGGCCGGCGGCACCGGTCAGTTCGGCCAACGCCGTGCCCTCAGGTGCAAAGATAGTAGGCAGCTTCTCCAGCTCCTTGCGGCTAAGGCGGATCAAGAGCTAGCGCTCGAACCCCTAGTCCGTGGTCCAAGGCAGGCGGATGGCGGCCCAGGCGTAGAGCCGCAGGCCCTTGGCTGAGAAGTTGCACTTGATCGGACAGTTGGCGTCTGAGAATGGTTCGTTTTGCCTGTCCGATGGGAGCAGGCAACGATCATTTTATCCAACGAAAGAACTCAAGGGGTAATCGCGTCCACATGGCGGATTTTTCCATGGGTTCGGTTGCGTTTTGACCGGCACTGTAGCCGGTCGGCTAAATCTCCACCGTCCGCTGGACCGGTGTCCTTCGGTTCTCGAACCATTTCTCCAATTCGTGACCCTGATGCCGCTAGTCTCTTCGGCTTCGGGCACATAGTGGCGTTCGGCTCCCGGCTTCCCATTCTCCTCCTGACGAGCGCAGCCCGGCCCTGCCAGACTCGCTAGAAAATCATCAGGACAGCCGGGCTATCGTTTACGCGCATCCTGGCCGTTGTGGCAGCGCTGTTCGTAAGGGCGCTGCTCGCGCAGGAGCTGGAGTGCGATCGTCAAGTTTTCGCGCTATCGCCAACCTGGCCTAAGAGGCGCTGGCCGTCTGGCATGCTCCGCGACGAACGACCCGCGGCGGCCGACCGCGCTATTCCGATCTCGCCATCGAGACCATCCTGATGCTGAGCTGCGTCTTCGGGCACCGTCTCAATGGCTGGAAGACAAGCACGGCGCCAGAACGCGCCGGACTTGGCACAAGCTCCATTTAGCGCTCGACGCTGACAGCGGCGAGATCATCGCCCAATGCCTGACCGATCAGGATACAACGATCCCTCGCAGGTGGGGCCGTTGCTTGATCGGACCGACGCAGAGATCAACCAGTTCACGGCGGACGGAGCCTATGACATCGACTCAACCTTCAACTGCGTCCTGAAACACCGCGCCGTCGCGATCGAGCACGGCATGAACGGTGCTCCTGGCCCGGATGCGGACGTCGCCGGCCAGCCTGCGCACCAGCAGCTCGCGTATCTTCCTGGCACAGTGCGGCTTCTCCCGCTTGCTCTCCACGATCAGCCGCTCGATCTGGTCGGGAAGCTGGTTGGCGTAGCGCACCGGCCGCCGCGAGCGGTCGGTGAGCGCATCCAGCCCGTCCTCCTTGTAGCGGTTGAAGATCTTGTAGCCGGTTTTGCGCGAGATGCCGAACTCGCGGCACACGCCGCTCATGCCTTCCCCGTCGAGAAGACGAGCCACAAAACGAAGACGTTCCTCCATCACCGACACTCTTTCCATCAACACCTCCGGCCAAAAGCCAAAAGTGTTACACATGTGTCCGGTACAAATCGTCACCTATGTCTCGGGCCGCTCAGTCCTCGTCATCGCGAAAATCGATGGCGCTGTCTCCGGCGCGGTCGATCGACAATGTCCAAGGATCTTATGATCAGCCTTCAGCGTGATACCGATAAAGGCAATTGGGATCGTCCCGCTGCTCGCAGACGTTTGAAGTCAGCCTGAAAATAGTTTGGGACTTGCGCACGTCGGGTATGAAGAGCGGAGTCTCCGTAGCGACGATTTGATCCGTTACGACCTGTGGTATGAGGCGGCGAGTGCCTGATTGAGGTGCGTGGGTGTTGCCGGCAGTTGCGGCAATCTCTGGCTCTCCTTCAGGGTCCAGGATGACAATTGCTCCGTGAGGCATCTGCAGAAAAGAAGGCAGGACGTTCACGAGATTGGCGAGCGTAATCTCCAGCTCGTGGGGGGGTCAGTACCTTCGATATCTCGTAGAGTCCCTCAGCGCGATATCTGATTGGGGCATGCTTTTGATGGGCGGTTCAGGGCGGTCTCCCGAGGTCCTACGCTCGTCCACCCGATCTTGCGGTTCGTGGTCATGGACACCTCAGGGTGGTTGTCGTCCAGAGTGCTCCTCCTTTTGTATCTGAATTCTGAAAACACAGTATCACGAGGGTTCTCTTGGTTGTTGCGAGGCGATTCCAGCAAAGATAGACTTGGCGTCGGTCGCGACCTCAGCTGTACCAAGACACGGTGCGTACATCGGTCATCCGAATTTGAAGAGCACTCCGAAGCCGCCGCGTGGATAGTTCCACTCGATCTCGCCACTGATCTCGCACAAAATCCGGCAGGTGCCGCACTCCATGCAGCCGTCGGGGGTGATCTCCACTTGACCTTTGTCGTTCAACTCGTAGCATTTGGCCGGGCAAACGTGGATCAGCGCGAGCAAGTTCGCGCTTGGCCTCTCGTGCGGTCGTACTTTGATATGCGGACGGCCGGAATCCACCAAGTAGCGGTTCTGGTAAAGCTTGTCCTCGACACGTGACTTCGTTACTGCGATCGTCATTTCGTCTCCCCTCAGCGCCACGCCAATGCAAGGCGGACCGCGTCGCTGACCAGCCCCCAGCGCGAGCGCGCCATGATGAAGGCGGCCGTGGTCGCCTTTTCCTTCTCGATCTTCGCCATGCCGTCGACACGCATGAAGTTCTGCGCGGCTTGGGAAATCAACCGCGGATAGGTCGTGAAGTAATTGCAGGAATTGGTGTGGAGCAAGGCCGGCATGTCCTTGTATTTCCTTAGGTCCTTGACCACGAAGGACTTATCTAGCATGGCTTTGTAACGGGCGAGATTCCGTTTGGTCATAGGACCGTTGCGGCTCTTGACCTCGACGATTGCCTCAGCCGCGATGCGGCCGGAGGTCATGGCGAGGTTCGAACCCTCGCGGTGAATGGCGTTGTTCAGTTGCGCAGCATCGCCGACCACGACCCAACCGTCGCCAAAGAGCTGCGGAATAGCCTTGTAGCCGCCTTCGGGAATGAGGTGCGCTGAATATTCTTTCACTTCCGAGCCGGCGATCAGCGGCCGGATCGAAGGATGGCTTTTTAAGGCGTCAAGCAGCACGTAAGGGCTCTCGGCCATCGCGGCGAAATCGGAGACGAGGCAGCCAATGCCCAGTGAGATCGACTCCTTGTTGGTGTAGAGGAAGCCGAGCCCGGCCATGCTGCGGGAGATCGTGCCCACTGCCTCGATCACGCAGCCTTCATCGCCCTTGACGCCGAACCGCTGCTCAATGACCTCTTCGGGCAAGAAATGCATTTCCTTGACGGCGAGCGCCACGGTTTGCGGCTCCGGCATCTCGCGCAGGCCGGCTCGCGTGCCAAGCAGTCCGCAGACACCTTCTGCGAGAACGACCACGTCCGCGTAGATGGCTCCGCCGGCCCGGTCTGTGCGGACGCCGACCACCCTGTCGCTGGCGTCACGGATGAGTTCCGTCACTGTCGTCTCGCACAGAACCGTCGCGCCAGCTTCCCGCACCTTACGCGAAAACCATTTATCGAACTGGGCACGTATGATCGTGTATCGGTTGGGCTTCGCCTCATTGAAGTCGTCCGACCGATAGTGAATCCCCGTATGGGATGTGTCGTCCATCACCCAAAGCCGCTGTTCAACCAAATGCCGCTCGAGAGGCGCGTCGTCCCGGAAATCCGGGATGATCTTCTCCAGCATGTTCGCGTACATGATGGCACCCTGGACGTTCTTTGAGCCCGGATATTCACCCCGCTCCAACTGCAGCACCTTAAGGCCGTTGCTGGCCATAGTGTAAGCAGCTGCGTTTCCGGACATGCCGGCTCCAATAACAATGACGTCGAATTTTTGCTCGATCATGTCCATCCCTTAGCTCGCAAGCTTATCGCGACTGTGGGGCGACAACCGCCGGGTGAAGGCTTCCGTCAGTGCGGGCAGAAAGCGGATTGCGTCGGTGACGATCCCGATGTGAGCGAAATCGAAAATCGGCGCGTTCGGGTCGGTGTTGATGGCCACGATGAGATCCGCCCCCTCGACGCCAACCCGATGCTGGACGGCGCCGGAAATCCCGGCCGCTATGTAAAGCTTCGGCCGGATCGTCTTGCCAGTTTGGCCGATCTGCCGATCAGCTGGCATCCAGCTCTTCTGGACCAACGGACGCGAACAGCCGTGCTCGGCGCCGATTGCTCGTGCGAGGTTCTTCACAAGCTGCAGGTTCTCCGCCGCGCCAAGACCAAGGCCTCCCGCAACCACGACGTCGGCATAGGCAAGGTTTGCCTTCACCGACTGATTGTCCGGCAGGAAGCCGAGGACTTTGGTAGCGATCTCGTCCTCGGCAAGCGAAAGCTTGTGCCGGATGACACGCCCGACCGGTTTATCCGTCCGCTGCGGCATGGGCATGACCCTCGGCCGCACCGTCGCCATCTGCGGGCGGAAATTGAGCGTATAGATCGTGCACAACAAGGAACCGCCGAAAGTCGGACGCGTGGCGGCGAGCGAACTGTCGGTATCCACATCGAGTTCGGTGCAGTCGGCCGTGAGCCCCGTCTGCAAGGTCGTCGCCACGGAGCCGGCAAGATCCCTGCCGAGTGTGGTGGCACCGAGAAGAAGGATTTCGGGTTTGTGGGTATCGACCAGATCCGTCAGCGCCTTGGTGAAAGGTTCATTCCGATAGTCGGCGAGCAGGGGCGCCTCGGCGATGTAGACAAGGTCAGCGCCATACGCGAATGCTTCGGCAACGGCGTTCCCGACGGCCTCTCCCGGCGGTCCAAGCACGACGCCTGCAAGCTGGACCTGAAGCTTGTCTGCTAAGTTGCGGCCTTCGCCGAGCAGTTCGAATGATACCGGATGGACCTCGCCACGTTCGAGCTCGATGAAAACCCAAACGTGCCGATAGTCCTTGAAATGGGCGGGCAACTCCTTCTTTATGCCGGCGCGGCCGGCGGTAGGGCGAGGGGTTTCTCCGTTCGCGGTCGACATCGTTTTGCTCCTTGCCATCACGCGCCGCCGTTAAAGGCGAGCTCATGTTCCAGCGCCGGCTGGCGGGTGAAGATTGCGGTGATGAGTTCGTCAGCGACATCGCGCAAGGCCTTCTCGGTGGTGTCGATTTGTGCCGCCCTTTCAGCTCGAGCAGGAGGGGCGAAAACACGTTTGACGACCGTCGGTGAACCGCGCAGGCCGCATTTGGTGAGATCCTCAATTCCGGCGTCGGCCGCGCTCCATTTCAAGACCTGGCTGCGCGCGGCGCACAAGGCGTCCTGGATCGAGCCCCGGCGGATCTCATTTGTGCCTTCCAGCATGGTGATGAGGCAAGGGAGCCTGCTCTTCAGCATCTGCGTGCCGCCTTCGGAGCGGCGCTCGACCTTGATCTCGCGTGCAGCAAGGTCGACAGAAGGGATCTTCGCGACATAGGTCAGTTGCAGGAGTCCGAGGCGCTTGGCAATGCCGGGCCCGACCTGGGCGGTGTCACCATCGATCGTCTGCTTGCCGGTGAAGACGAGGTCTGGCGTGCCGAACGTCTCGCCAATCTTCGCGATTGCCTGGGAAAGGGCGAACGAGGTTGCCAGCGTGTCGGAGCCGGCAAAATAGCGGTCGGTCAAGAGCACCGCTCGGTCGGCGCCGTAACCGAGCGCCTTGCGCAGCGCGTCCTCTGCCATGGGCGGACCCATAGTGAGCACAGTGACTTTGCCGCCATGTGCGTCGCGCAGTCTGAGCGCTTCTTCGAGGGCGAACAGGTCGTAAGGGTTGATGATGGTCGGAACACCCTGGCGCATGATCGTGTTCGTGACCGGATGGACCCTTATCTGTGCCGAGTCCGGCACCTGCTTGATGCAGATTACGATGTGCATTGGCGGTTTCTCTAGGCTCCTGACGGGGTGCGGCATTGCGGTTATCTCCTTGATCCGCATTATTCGTGCCAAGTCTCTTGCGCTCCCCCTTTCCTACAACTTCGGCTGGTTGCTTCTGACGGCGCTGTGGTGATGACCGGATTTGGCGGCTGCTCGACATTGTCGCGTCGCACCCTTGTCGCCGATCATTCCCGTCCGAACCGCTTCAGTACCGAGTCGAACGGAACAAAGGTGTGACCCGGCGCGGCAGGTTTGTTCGGATCGTGGTCCTTGAGCACCTTGAAGATCCGATGCGTGAGCGGCGAGGAAATCGCAAAGTCCTCGTAAGCGCGTTCGAGCGTCGCGCGCGCCCTCGCGGCAATCACCTGGTCGGGCAGACCGGAGAAATCTTCTTCGACGAGGTATTGGCCCACACGCTTCATGATATGGAGCCGCGAGACATTCAGTACCTTCGGGTCATAGGCGACGCCTAGGACTGAGAAGAATTCCTCTGCAGCCGACAAGCGCTTCAGTCGTGCGAGGATGTCGGTGACATCCATGGGGCGGCTGTCAGCGGAACAATTCATTGCATACTTCCTGGTCGCAAAACTGTGGCCTCTGTGTGCTCGCGCACGGCTGACTTGGACCCGCACAGCTCGATGAGGGATGCCTCGCTGCACATTCCATCGTAGAGCTCGACCAGTCGAGTTGCAGTGACGGTCGATTTGGTCTCGGCCGCCTCGCGTCGGACGCGGGCCACCATCGCGGCTACCAGATCCGGGTCGAGATCGCGACCGCTTTCGCTCAGCACATGGGCAATCGCAGTGGCGCCGGAATGCTTGCCGATGACGATCCGCCGGCAGCGGCCCACGAGAGTCGGATCGAGCCCCTGATAAGTACGCGAGTCCTTCAGCAGCCCTGCGACGTGAATGCCGGATTCGTGGGTGAAAACATCGGCGCCGACGACTGGCTTAGTGGCCGCGGTCGGCCGGCGGGCGGCCCAAGCCACCTGGGCGGCGAGGCCGGGCAATGCGGTCAGCTCAATGCCGGTGTCTGCGCCGTCGAAGACCGCCATTGCGGCGGCCACCTCCTCCAGCGCGGCATTGCCCGCACGCTCGCCGAGCCCCAAGACGGTGACGGAGGCATGGCGCGCGCCTGCGCGGATCCCGGCCAGCGTGTTGGCGGCAGCAAGTCCGAGATCGTTGTGCGCATGAAATTCAAGGTCGATTGGAGACTGCACCACGAGCTGGGCGACAAGTTCGAAGGTCGAAAACGGGTCGAGAACACCGACTGTGTCGGCCAGCCTCACGCGGCTTGCGCCGGCGCGTGCGGCCGTCTCGATGACGCGGGCGAGATGATCCCGATTGGCCCGTGAGGCATCCTCGCAGCCCACCGCGACGAAGAAGCCGGCGGCGGCGGCGCGCCTGACCATATGATCAATGACCTGGAGCGCTCCCGCCTTGTCAAGGCCGAGCTTGGCGGCAAGTTGGATGTCCGACGCAGGCAGCGACAAATTGACGGCGTGAACGCCGCTCTCGATTGCTGCATCGAGATCCAACGACGTCATCCGGCACCAGGCCATCAGCCGAACCGGAAGACGCCGCGCTACCACGGCGCGAATTGTTTCGATCTCGTCGACGCCCATGACCGGCGTGCCGATCTCGATCTCTGTCACGCCGGCCGCCGCAAGAGACTCAGCGATCTCCAGCTTTTCCGTCGTGGTAAAGGCGACGCCCGGCGCCTGCTCGCCATCGCGCAAGGTCGTATCGTTGAGAGAGACATGACGGGTCATGACCGGTAGCCTGTTCTTCTGCCGCTCACGAATAGACCGGATTACCCGGCCCAGAACCGGAAAAGCTGCGCAGCTTCCCCACGATTCCCGGCATGACCTCGAGCACTCGATCGATATCCTCTTCGCTGTTGTCCCGCGCCAAGGAGAAGCGGACTGCCGCGTGTGGCGTTTTCATCGCGCTTAGGACATGGCTTGGTTCCAGAGAGCCGGATGTGCAGGCCGAGCCAGAGGAACACGCGATGCCAATGCGGCTGAGGAGAAGTGGAATTCCATCACTTTCGACATGTTCGAAGGAGATGTTTGCGGTGTTGGGCAACCGTTGCAAGGGATCACCAGTGACACAGGTGCTTGGGATGCGCTGGAGGATCCCGCCCTCCAGGCGATCGCGGAGCGACTTTACCCGTGTGGTCTCGTCGTCCATGAATTTCAAGGCGAGTTCGGCCGCCGTGCCGAGCCCGGCTATGCCGGGCGTATTCTCGGTGCCAGCACGCCGGTTGTGCTCTTGGTGACCCCCCTTGATCAGCGAATGGAAATCGACGCCACGTTTTACGAAAAGCGCACCGATCCCTTTCGGCCCGTGCAGCTTGTGGCCGGAGAGCGACAGCATGTCGATTGCGGTCGACTTCAGGTCCATCGGAAGCTTGCCGACCGCCTGCACAGCATCGGTATGGAATAGGGCGCCCACTTCCTTGGCCATCTCGGAAAGCCTTGCCACGGGGAAGATCACACCAGTCTCGTTGTTCGCCCACATTATTGACACGATTGCAACCTGTGGTGTGAGGGCGGCCATATAGGTGTCGAGATCGAGCCGGCCACGGCAATCCACCGGGATCCTGTGCACCTTGAGGCGGCGGGTCTTCTCAAGATGCGCGCAGAGCGTCAGCACGGCGGGATGCTCGACCGCGGACGTCACGATCTCGGTTCGGTTGGGCGCCGCCTCGAGCGCTGAAAGAAGCGCTGCATTGTCGCTTTCTGTCCCACCCGAGGTGAAAGTGATCTCATCCTCGAACTCCGCGCCGATCAGAGCTTGCAACTGCCTCCGCGCCTTTCTCACCGCCGCACTGACTGAGGCGCCAAGAGCGTGTGCCGACGAAGGGTTGCCGAATTGATCCCTAAAGAACGGCAACATCGCTTGCACCACCTCAGGATCGACCCGTGTGGTTGCGTTGTTGTCGAGGTAGACAGGCTTCATGGGTGCGATCCTCAGTTAACAGAATAACGCGAGCGCTAGACCGACTCGTTGAGCCTCTGGCGCATGCCGTTGATGATCATTTGAACTGGCAGCGCGCGCAGGCGCCCGGAGTGTTTGACGTAAACCGGATCTCCGTCGATATGGACATGTTCGCAGTGGCCGTAGGTCAGCCCGCAGGTAAGGACGCCCGAACGCGATAACGCTACCGATGAGCCGAATTTGGCGCAGCGGCGCGATTTGTCCGCAAGCAGCTCGGGTGCCACCAGGAACCGAGCTGCTTCGGGAGGCGACGTTCTTTGAATCCTACTGGGAGCGAATGGCGGTCCCGAGATCGGCTTTGACCTTGTCTTGTTTTTTAGGACGGGGACATCTGTTGTGCCGGCCATATAAGTCTCCTCTGCCGCAAAATCACTCTGTCGGCCGCACAGGCGCTTCGGGCGTTTAACTGAAGGACTTGCCGCAGCCGCACTTTTCGCGCGCATTGGGGTTATCGAAGACAAAACCGGAAGATTGGAGCCCGGTGAGGAAGTCGACGGTCATGCCGGCTACATGGGGTTGGGAGCCCGCGTCCACGAACAGCTTGACCCCATCTGTGTCAGTGATCGCGTCGCCCTCGCGCGACACGCTCTCCAGGCCCATTAAGTATTTGAAGCCGGCGCAGCCGCCGGCCTCGACCATAATGCGAAAGCCGTCCGCCGGCTCGCTGGCGCGGGAAAGAGCAGTCTTGAAGGCGGCAACAGCGTTGTCGGTGAGCGTAATCATGGCTCCATTCTCCTCAGTCCGGGACCTGCTTGCCCATCACGTCGCATGCACCGTGCCAAAGCCAAAAAACGTTTCAACACAGCGCGGCATCTCTCACACTGGTGCTTCTTGTGAGTGCATTGCTGAGAAGGTGTCGGCCAATCGACACGAGCTGTCGGGTTTGTCGGGTCAGCCACGAGGGATGTTGGGCCTGAGTTCTTGGTTGAACTCACATCACCAAATACAGAACTTCTTCTGAGCTTGCTCGGCGCAATTGGCACGGTTTTTGAAGCTCCGTTTGGCGAGACGGCAAGAGCATGCCGATCCACAATCATGCGATAGATGCCATCGCGATGGATGGGGCGAAGCAGGGGACCAACATGTCAGGACCGTGGTCAGATACGCGTTGTTTGGCAAAGCAGCGCCGCCCATGGCATCCGAATGCCCGCTTGGCCGATTGCGACAACATCCACACTCGCTCACCACCGCCCAGTAGCCGCCGACCGGCTCGATGGCATGCCATCGGCATGTGGCTGCTCGCTGGTTTTCGGACGGGTGCGACGCCGTGCGCACGCTGTCCAGCGACACCTTGTTCATGGGCCAGCAACAGATCAGGATCGAGCATTTCGGCGCGCCTTATCGGCTGAAGATTCCCGGGCAGGGCAGATGATCCTCACACGTCGTAGAAATAGGGGTAAGCATGGACCAACGCGAGAAACCGTCGCCCGACGAAATCCGGCGGGCGTGCAAAGACAATCCGAAGATCCGGGAGCATGATCTCGCCGCTCGATTGGGCATTTCGGAAGCCGAGTTGGTCGCGGCGCATTGTGGTCACGGCGCGGTGCGCATCGAGCCGCGCGTCGATGATCTGCTGACCGGCCTCGAAGCGGTCGGCGAGGTGATGGCGGTCACCAGCAACGAAAGTGCCGTGCACCAAAAGATTGGCGTCTACGGCAAAGTGGTCACCGGCAACATGCATGCCATACTGCTCGGCGACGAGATCGACCTGCGCATCTTCCCGAAAGCGTGGGCGTATGGCTTCGCCGTCGAGAAGCGCGAGGGAGCCGAGATCCGCCGCAGCCTTCAATTCTTTGATGCCACCGGCGAGGCGATGCACAAAGCTCATCTCACGCCCGCCTCGAACCTGCAGGCCTATCAGGATCTGACGGCAGAGCTTGTATCCTCCGACCAGGAGCCGATCATATCGCTCGAGGCGAGCGGGGCGCCCGATAACGCAGTGAGTCCAGACCACGCCAACACGGTCGACGACCTACGCGAGCACTGGGGCCGGCTAAGCGACGTGCATCAGTTCTACCATATGTTGAAGACACTGAAGCTCAGCCGCTGCCAGGCGATGCGTATGGCCGACGAGGATGACGCCTGGGCACTCGACAATGATGCCGTTGGCGCCCTGTTCCAACAGGCGGCCGAAGACGAGATGCCGATCATGTGCTTTGTCGGCAATCGTGGTTGCATTCAGATCCATTCCGGCCCGATCAGGTCGGTCAAGCAGATCGGGCCGCGGATCAATGTGCTCGAAGAGACCTTCCATCTGCATCTTAGGACCCATCTCATCCGCGAGGTCTGGGCCGTGCGCAAGCCGACGAGGGATGGTCACGTCACGTCCATTGAAGCTTATGGCGCGGACGGCAAGATGATCATCCAGTTCTTCGGCACGCGCAAGGAAGGCGAACGCGAGGGCAGCGACTGGCGGTTTCTGGCCGAGAGTCTGCCACGCGTTCCCGGTCCGACCTCCAGGGGTGTGTTGACTGCCGACAGGTCCTCGGATTGAACCGACCGCGATAGGACTCAGCACCACGTTCCGACGGCGGCTCGCGAGCAAATTTAGGTCCATGAGCGGAAAGGACTGCCGTCGTAGCGCATGCGCATGGTCAGGTGATGCACGCCGGAATGGACCGCATCTATACAGTCAAGCTGGTGGCCGACCGGACCGGTGCGCACGAGTGCATCGCCGTCTGACCGAAAAGCCTTGCAGCGCCTCCGATAAAACGCATACGCCATCAGCGCCGAACCGAAGCGCGGCTTGACCTTTTTGATACTCGCGCAAGCGCCGTCGGGTCTTCTCGGACCGCACCCGATCCTTGCGCTGGATCGCGTCGTTGCTCAATCCGGGCCGTGCGGGCGATCTACTCGCTCGTCGACCGGCAGGCTGTGCCGCAACAGCCAAGCCGAACAGCCCGATGTCGCGGGCTCGACAAAACCGACCACGGATGTCGGTTGTCGGACGTTGTCATAAGAATGATGGACAGGTGATCATCAGCGGCGGGCCCAGCGCAGGCTGGCATTGCTTGGTGCAGCGCCATGGCTACCCCTATCCGGCACGCGAGTTGCTTCGACAATTTGATCAGCAGGGCAGAGGTGGATTGACCAGTCTCTCAACCCTAACGGGGATAAGCGGCGGCTTTGCTTCATGACCGGAGCGCGGCGGAGATGCCCCTCTGATCGACTTCGCAACCCATCTCATCCGCGCTGGTGCAGGTGGGCTGTATCAGGCGACAGAATTTAGAAGGCACCCGACAAGAGACGTGCCCATGCTGGAAATCGACTTTATGAACAGCGGTGCAATCTCAATCGAGCCATGAACGCCAATGTAGAGAAAACAAAATGGCGACCAACCCCGTTCCAGATCATGTCCCGCCCGAAATGGTGAGGGACTTCAGCCTGTTTACATCGCCAGGGATGCCACCAACACCCAACGGGGATCCACACGCAGCTGTCGCTTGCGTACATGACGGGCCTCCGATCTTTTACTCCCGCTACAACACGCAAGATGGCCGGGGTACCTGGGTCATCACCCGTGCCGCGGACCAGCGGAAGGTGCTGCAGGACGCAGAGACTTTTTCCAGCCATCGCAGCATCTTCTCCTCCATACTGGGTGAAAACTGGCCGACGATCCCGCTTGAGCTCGATCCACCGGCCCATGGCGTCTTTCGCTCACTGCTCAATCCGCTGCTTTCGCCAAAGCGGGTGTTGGCTTTGGAACCGGCTGTCCGCGAACGGGCGGTCGAGCTGATCGAAAGGATCGCCGCGTCGGGAACAAGCTGCGAGGTGATGAAGGATTTTGCCTTTCCTTTCGCGGTGAGCACCTTTCTTCGCTTTGTGGGGTTGCCTGATGACCGACTCGATACATTCGTTGGCTGGGGGAAAGATCTGCTCCACGGCGACGATAAGGAACGACCTGTGGCTGCCCGGACGATCGTGGCATTCATCGACGAACTTGCAGCCATGCGCCGCGACGAGGCGGTTGACGATTTCATGACCTTTATCGTGCAGGCACAGGTCGAGGGCCGCCGGCTGACGAACACCCAAGTCCGCGGCATCGGCGTGCTTGTCTTCGTCGCTGGGCTCGACACGGTCGCAGCAGCTATAGGCTTTGACTTGGCGTACCTCGCACGCAACCTCAAAGATCAGCAATTGCTGCGGAGCGAACCGGACCGCATCCCGCTCGCAACCGAAGAATTGCTGCGGGCCTATCCGCCCATTCAGTTAATCCGCGTGGCCACGAAAGATATCGACTTCGAAGGCGCGCCGATCCGGAAGGGGGACTATGTTTCCTGCGCCACGATGATTGCAAATCGTGACCCGGCGGAATTCGAATGCCCCAACACGATTGATTTGGAGCGGGAGGACAACCGCCACGCGGCGTTTGGCTATGGTCCCCACCGTTGCCTTGGCTCACACCTTGCCCGGCGGGAGATTGTCATTGGCCTGGAGGAGTGGCTGGCGCGCATCCCGGCTTTCAGGATCAAGCAGGGTACGGCGCCGATAACTTCTGGCGGCCATGTGTTCGGGATCGAAAATTTGATCCTGGACTGGTCTTAGGCCCGCCCCGAGCCGGGCACAGACAATGGAGGCAGCGCCATGCGCATCATCGTCCAAAGGGCCAAATGCCAGGGCCACGCGCGATGCGCGGCGCAAGCGCCGGACATCTTCAAACTCGATAATGACGGTTACATCCTGCCTGGTGACATTGAAGTTGCGGAAGGGGAGGAACTGCCTGCATCACGAGGCGCGCGATCCTGTCCTGAACGTGCGCTGGAACTCACCCGCTGCGCGTTTTGAATCGGCCTCATTCAACCGTGAGTCTGGCGGCTTGAACCATGTGGCCGCACTCAGCACGCGACCTCTGTCCCGCACGGTTCACGTCCAACTCTGCAGGGGCATTTCCGGCGCCAGTGTTCCCCGTGAGGCGCAAACGGCAGGGCAGGGGTTCGCGAACAACTCTTCCAATCACACAATTTGCGTCAGAGCCGATGGACCAGACGAGAATTGCCGGACTACTCGACGCGAGGCGACCGGAGTGCCACACCGAAGAACTGCCCGACCCATGTTGCGGCAGGCCGGGTCTGTGCATGATTTGATAGGACCATAGCAGGAGAACGCACCATATTTGCCCAACATTATGCCCGGCTCAGCACCGGCCAATGGCCGCAGCTGGAGAGGAGGTTCGACCAGCATGTGCTTGCCTGTGTGCTTTCACGTGCGCTCGAGGAGATCGAGGCCGGCGAGGCGACGGCGACGGAGGCAACCGGACTTTCGCGCGCCGAGTTGCGCGATGTCCTGGTCCGCTGTTTCCCTGCTTTTCCGATCAACGCGTTTGCCTTGGAAGAGGGGAGCGAGCCCGAGCCGGATCTGGAAGAAGAACTTCTGCGCGGACTGCTGCTGGCGCATGCCCGGCCCGACGACAAGGCAGGCGCCCGCTTCGCCAAGATCATCGCCCGGCGTGCCATGCGCAATGACCACCTCTGGCAAGACCTTGGCCTCTTTAGTCGAAGCGACCTCGGCCGCCTGCTCGCCTCGCATTTTCCGACGCTGGCGGCCGGCAACACCCAAAACATGAAATGGAAAAAATACTTTTACCGAAAGCTCTGCGAGGCCGAAGGTTTTTCGCTGTGCAGCTCCCCCAGTTGCCGGGACTGTAATGATTTCGAAAGCTGCTTCGGCCCGGAGGAAGGCGAAAGCCGGCTCACACGGACCAAGGACAACGCCCAGGATTGAGAGCCGCTTGCGTCAGTCGTACAGCGTCAGAGCTCGCGCCACGCCATATGTCTGTTGTCAAATCTCGACGGAGGCCTTGGGGGATTTGAATACTGTGCGCTCGCGATGCTCGCTTCGGCGGGTCGTCGTCATGGCAGGCGCGAGTCGAATGTTTGTTAGATGCCGCCACAACCTAAGCCGGCATCATCAATCGCTACAAGCGCAAGGAGTTGAAGGACACGTTGCGCGATCTTGAGCAGGCCGGACTTGGTGACCAGCTCGTTAGGTTTTCCAATTCATGAGTGGCTAGAGCGATGGCTGTACTGGCGTTCGATCTCGTTTATTTTTCCGGCCTGACGGCAGACCAACTGCTAGGCAGCGTCATCTCACTTCTGGCGTGTTTGCTCCTTTATAACGCTCTGGCTCCGGACCGAGTTAATCGATAGGTCGGCGGCCGCTCGGCGTCACTGCTAATGCCCTGATACGATTTTAGGAAACGGGGTCTGCAGTGTTTCTTCCGCTTCGGCGCCACATAGCTTTCAACCAGGCGAAATGCTCGACGTCGACAGTTACCAGCGGCCGTAGGTTGATGGTCACCGTGTTTGGCGCTCAGGACTTCCTCCGTGCTAGTCAATGGCGAGCATCGGAAGCGATTTTGCAGGTTTTGCGCAGACGGGATTCTGGCTCTGCCCGCCGGTCGGGTTCGTCAAAAGGTGCTAATATAGCGTTGTATGTCCGATCGGCGGTAGTAGCCGCTTACTGATCGCCGGACGGTCGATCCCTGAACCTTGTTGCACCCGCACCTGGGGTGCTTAGGGAATGATATTATCTGACAAATGGAAAAATCACGTAGGAGCCAAAGTAAAATTTTATTATATCTGACTCTTGCTAATTACCAAGTAATGACCCAAGACGCATCTTTCGCGGGCCGTTAGCTTGTTTTTAAACTTTAGTGCGTCACTATCGGGTCCGTAAATGCCCAAAAATGTCCCATCCTTTGAAGGGCAACAAGGAGGCGTACTATGGCAAGAATTTTTGAAATTCTTATGGGCAGTCTGACTGCCGGATCTGTTCTCGCAATTCTTTGCATGCCAGCGACAGCAGCTGGAATTAGTGTCGGAGGCGTCGGCGGGGTATCCGTCGGCAGCGGAGGCGCCAGCGCTAATGTGGGCGGCAACAGCGGCGCTACGGCTAGCGTGTCCCTAGGCGGTTCTGGGGCAAATGCCGCAGCCTCCGTCGGCGACACTGGCGGAGCGACTGCTTCCATCGGAACCGGCAGCGCCAATGTCGGTGTCGTCACCGGGGTTGGTACCGACGTAAATGTCGGCGTTGGAACCAATCCAGCCGCCAACCCCAGCAACCCGACCGCTTCGAGCAACCCGAATCTGGCTAGCGTTGTCGGCGATATGTCGAACGCCCAGGTCACTCGGATGAAGAAGCGCTGCGTCGAAGTGCTTAGCAACGAAGACACCTATGATCGTGACCTGCGCCGGTTCTGCCTGCTGATCTCGCGCCGCTAACCAGCGACCCCTTTCCGACCTGTCGGGGCTGTCGACATGACACTCTCCAGTTCCGGCAGTGGAAGCCCGCCCGCCGAAAGGTTGGCGGGCTTTTACAGTCAGCGTTTTTCCATCCGCAGCAGCCAGGATGTTTAGGCACTTTCGCGTATGTAAACGTTGGCAGTTAAGGCGCTTTCGCCTCGTAGGCAAGTTGTGTAACGCCTTGTTCTTGAACAAAAAATGTGAGAACGCCTAGTTGCTTAAGCGAAAAGCGCCTTACCGAGCGGATATCAAAAATAAACATTGTAGCGATCTTGCAACCGCCCGAGGCCGCTTTTACGCGTTCGGAGCAAGTCTAAGGCCGATAAGTCATCGTTTTGCTTATGTTTCTTCACGTCACGGCGGCGGTAGGTGTAGCCGGGAATGTCCTGCAAATGGAACGTATTGCCGGGAGGCGAGTAGCGGTAGATAAATCCGAATTGGTCGGTGATCCCGTTGACGCTCGTATAAGTGATCTCGCCATACAGATACATATGGAAGGGAACCCGCCCCTATGTGAGTATCGGACAGGAAAAGCTCATTCAGCACATTGTTTGTGATAGGGCCGCCGCGATCAAAAGCTGCAGGGCTAAGAGCATCGTCTGCCCCGAGCACCCGTTCAACGTCATTGATTTCTCCGGGATGGTAATGCGGAGTTGGCGGCAAGTTGCAAAGCCGGAGGCTCGCCCGAATCTCGTTTATGATGGCAGGAGTGCGTCCGAAATTCTTGATCGAGTATGCCGCTTCCGGAATTGGTCTTTTGTTGTCGGGCTTGTCAGCCCAATCGTGCGTCACCCCCACCAACGGTTTGGTGGCGGTGACGAACAAATACGGGCGCTCGATATCGAGCAAACGCCTTTTCGGCAATGTCGGCGCTGCGCTGGGTGTGCCTAGCAGCCTCTTTGGCGTAGTAAGCAGCGGCCATAGCAGCGGCGAGCGTGAAAGCACCCACGATAGCGCCAATGGTGGTCCAGTTCGCCGACTGTTGGGCAGCGTCGGCAGCCTTCCACTGGGCACACACATCGGAACTGCGATCATCGTGACCTGCTTGGCATGGGTTAGTGTAACTTGGGGGTTCATTTGCCTGTTGGACTGGCGGAGGACTCGCCGCAACAGGGTTGCCTATGGTCTCTTGATGCTGTTCGGAATGTTGGGGCTGGAGTGCTCTTGCGCTCGTCTGGCGGTAAAGCCGCCCCGAGTAAAACTACTCCGAAAGCCGCAATGAGGATGCCCCGATAGCGTCTCAGCATTGCAGTAAGAACGCAGCGCTAAAGCCCCCCCGGCTTATTTTGTTGTTCAAATTACGCTCGGTTTGGTGAATGTCCATAGTCGCCAATTTTTCGGCGAGTTGGGCATAGGTAACGCCCTTCCGCTTCAACTCTGACTTCAAAAGGTTCTTGGCTTTCGTCTCGTATTCGACGGTCTGCGGGTCGTCCTTGCCTGCCATAGCCTCGCCTCAAAAAATATCATCACAGTCGGTGGTACAGGCCCCTGTATTTGGCGATACAAGCCCCGCATATAACCGGATATGATGACAATGGCCCAACACTTCCTCCTTTCCGCCGAAAGCCGCTCCCTTTCTCTGAAAGAGATTTACAAGGGTGGCGAGGAAAAGGCTTACGACGCGTTCAAGGCTTCGACTCAAGGCGAGCCTGTTTGCCGGAAATGCGGGTGCCTGGATCATTACGACATTCCGACCCGTCGCAAGTTCAAGTGCGCCGCTTGCGGGGGCGCAGTTCTCGGTTACGAGCGGCACGATCTTCGCCTTGGCGCAAGCTGTCGTTTGTCGATCTGCTCGCCGCGATCTGCCTGTTTGTTAACGGCGCGAAGGGCATGTCGGCGGTCCAGTTCTCTCGCGATCTGGACGTGCAGTACAAGACCGCCTTTGTGCTGGCTCACAAGCTGCGCGAAGCCTGTCGGCTGAAACCAAGAACGAAACCCTTGAAGGCGAGGTCGAGATTGACGGCGCTTACTTTGGTGGCGTGGTGCGCGCCGCGGGCGCGCGCTTCTGCTACTGCGCGAACGCCTCTGGAGTCGATTTTTAGCAGCTCATTGGCGTGATCTTCAGTTCCTTCGCCACAAAGCCCGGCGGAGAAGAGTATGCTGCCTGGCCTATTCATTGGCCCAAGTCCGCTTGCCACGGCAGCTATCGTTGTCATTTTTACATCAGACGATCGTCTCGTGAGCAGTGGACCGCAAAGTTGCGAAGACGCAGTTGCCCTTTGCTTCTACTGTGCATAGAAGCCAGTTGTGCGGGCAGGGGTACAAAAATGGGTGCGGTGCTGTGGGAATAAAATTCGAAAAGCTAAATAAACTGCGGGAGTCTCTACTAGAGGCAAATCACGATTTCCGCGCCAGCACCCAATTGTTCAATAGCTTGGATGTCGCAAAAATTGATCGCGAAATGGATCTTGAAGGTCGTGGAACGCAGCGAGGCGAGGCTAACCAGCCCCCGAAAACGGCCAAGAATTTCGACGATATAGAGCACACAGTTATCGAGAGGGTCGAGGACGAAAAGAAGGCCGCACATCACACACTCGAAGACAGCCTACAGCTACTCTCCGGCCGATTGGCTGGCCTCGACTTTGAAGAGCAGTTTGGTCTGATCCGTCAGGCGAACGCCGCCAGTGTTTCCGATTTCAAGGCCTCGATCGCGGTGGGCCTGGACGAACTTCACGGATTGCGCAAATCGCTCAACGATGCGGAGAAAGAACACGACTGGTTCAAACAGAAGCACGGGCTTGTCCGGGCTGTGAGGGTTCAACACGGAGCGGCCCATGTTTTCCGAGTGTCCCTGCTAATCTTCCTGTTCCTCATTGAAACGGCGATGAACGGAAATTTCCTCGCAAAGGGAAATGAACAGGGATTCTTTGGCGGGCTCCTCGAAGCCGCCGCTTTCTCGTTTTTGAACATCGGCGCCGCTCTGCTGTTCGCAATATTCTGTGCACGCCTGGTGACTCACAGATCGCTTTTTGTGAAGTTGATCGGCGCGCTGTCGATAGTGGCCTATATCGGCTTGGCATTGACCATAAACCTAGCGCTTGCGCATTACCGCGAGGTTAGCGGGTCCTTTGTGGACGGAGCCGGCGTCGAGGTCGTGCGCAGCATGCTCGCCAATCCGGCTGGCCTTATGGACGTGAAATCCTGGCTTCTGTTCGGCATTGGTCTCATGTTTTCGATCTTTGCGTTTATCGACGGCTGGTTCGTTCTCGACCCATACCCGGGCTATGCGGGTGTCGAAAACAGATTGGTGGCTCGCCGGGAAGACTACATCGAGCGCAAGAGCGAGCTCATCGAGGCTCTGCAAGAGGTGCGCGATGAGCACAACGAGAAGGTGGAGGACATCGTCAAGCGGCTGGGGAGCAGACGCAGGGAGCATCGAGCGATCATCGACCATCGGTCGAGGCTGCTGACGCTCTTTGTGCAGCATCAAGACCAGCTGGAGCGAGCCTGCAACCAGCTTCTCTCAAAGTACAGGGAGGCCAATTTCCAGGCCCGCACAGAGCCAGCGCCAAAACATTTTGCCACACCCTACAAACTTGAGCGCATAAAACCCCTGATATCGTCCGACGATGAATGGAGCGAGAAGGACCTGGGCGCCTCAATTCGTGACGCGCAGGAAGAACTCAACGCTCAAGTGCGGCTCATCGGGCTGGAATGCGAGCGCGGGATCGAACAGTACCGAGATCTCGACAAGCTTCATCCGGATAGCGTGAATGGCTAGGCGGGGTCGCAGAAGAAAGAAAGGCAGTGGCGGCACAATTGTCGCAGCAGCCGGATTGGCCATGCTGTCGGCTGTGATGCTGGCCGGTTTTGTTTGGATGTGGTCGAGATCCGGGAAGGACCAAATCGACATCAGCACGAATTGCCCACTGAACGGACCTGTGAGCCTGACAGCGGTCTTGATCGACGCCACCGACCCGATTTCGCCGATAACCATGGCGGATCTGAAGAATGAATTCCGCAAGACCATTGGGCGCGTCGAGCCTGGCGGCTATCTCAAGATATTGACGCTGGGCGCGAGGCCCGGCGACCTGACTGTGATGTTTGATGGATGCAATCCGGGCGACGGCTCGACGGTCGACAGCTGGACGAACAATCCGTCTCGGCGGCAGAAGAAATGGGAAGATGCGTTCGAGGACCCTTTGACGAACCTTCCCGACCAGATTCCCAATGGAGAATCCGCGAGCCAATCTCCGATCATGGCCGGAATTCAGAAAATCAAACTGTCGCTATTCGATAGCAGTTTGGCGAAAGAGAAGACCGCTAAGCGAATAATAGTCGCGTCAGATATGATCGAACATACGGCGCTGTACTCACAATATCGTTCGGGTCTCGATTATCAGAAGTACCTTGATAGCGCGGCTGACAGGACTTACGGGACATCGCTCGATGGCGTCGGGTTTACGATACTATACGTCGATAGGGCGAAGAAGCCATTTGGCTCTTTCGAACATGCAGAGTTCTGGACCCGGTGGGTTCAAAGCCATCATGGTGATTTTGAGAAGCTGGTAGGGTTGGAGGGGTTAAACTAATGGCCAAGAAGCGAGGGGAGTCGTTCTTAGGACATCCGAGCCTGCCCCTTTTCGTCTTTGCGACGCTAACCCTGGGTGGCTGCGTGTTCATCGCAATAGCCAAGCTGTCGGGCGTAGACCCTATAATGGCGGCGAGCGCACCGGTGTGCCTGATGCTCATCTATCTTGCCGCGTCCGTCTTCACCGGCAAGCTACGGCTCCACGATGAGCAAACAGGCGACAATCTCTACTACATGGGTTTCCTGTTTACGTTGACGAGTCTCGGCGTATCGCTGTTTCAGTTTGGTTCCGAAGGATCCACCGACACAATCGTGAGGAACTTTGGTATCGCGGTGACGTCGACGATCACGGGCATTGCTTTGCGGATCTTTTACAATCAGATGCGCCGCGATCCTGCCGACATCGAACGGACGGTCAGGCACGAACTCGCGGATATGACGCGGCGTGTAAGAGCCGAGATGGAAAGTGTAACCAGGGAATTCGCTGACTTTCGCCGCGTAAGCAATCAGATGTTGGAGGAGGGTTTTGCCGAAATCGCCGTTCAAGCGGAGCGGAACGGAGAGCACATAAGATCGGCCCTGGATAAAATCGCGATGGAATCGATCAGACCAGTTCAAGAGGCCTCGGGAAAGCTCAGCAATGCTTTGAGCCACAATTTTGGGCAGATCGAAAGTCAGTTCTCGTCGATCGCACAGCGCGTCGAGGCGGCAGCCGATCTGCTCGACAAAGCCAACAGCTCAATGTCCTCTTCAGTTGGCAGACTGGGTGAACAGGCCGAAAGCGTAGCCACCAAGTTGGAGAAGGTTGTCGTCCCTGATGAGGTCCTTAAGAACGATCTGGCGCCGATGGTGAAACTTCTTGGCAGCGCGGTCGCTCAGTATGCTGTCAAAACAGAGACGGCTTCGCAGGAACAGCAAGCCCGCATGGCGGGCATCGTTGATGCTGTGGCTAAAGTGGCCGCAGGTGTGGAAAAGGCTGTGGCAGCCGCAGAGCAAACAGCGGAGAGCGTCCAAGCGCAACAACGCTTGACCCAGGCGCTTGCCGCAGTGGTGCAAAAGCAAAGCAAGGACACCGGAGACCTTGTCGCAACCTTGGCAGGAAGAACCCTTCACGCGCCGAGGCCTGTTCCCCCTCTCAACGCTCCTATCGCGATTGAACAGCCACTGGCAGATCTGGCCGCAAATGACACCGTCGAGAGCGCACCAATTCGGGTCGAGCGTGAGCCCCAACCAGACGCTTTCCAAACTCTGGGAAGCGAGCCTCCCGCCGAACGAACGGAACCGCCTAAGCGAACCAGTTGGTGGGGCAGGTGAGTGACGCTGGCGGGACTTCGGTCGCCTTCGAGCGCAAGGGTTTCGGCCGCGGTTTGATACTGGGCCTGACCATGGCCGAGACGATGCTGCTTTTGGTGTTCTGCCTGTTGCTAGCAGCCGGTGCTATCATCACGAAAAAGCAGAAAGAGACCGATGAGGCACTGCGAGCCACTCAATCAAACAAGGAAAACGTGCAGAGGCTCGAAGCCGAGAACAAGCGGCTTCTGGCTCAGATAAAAGCGGTGTTTCAGCCCACGAGGGGAGGAACCGTTCCCGACGAACAATGGCGCGAGCTGGTCCTGGCCAAGGATGCTGTTAAGTCGGTCAAGGAAGCAGGTATTTCTCTGGAGGAGGTCGTGCGAAATGCCCCTGTCGCGAAAGTCCTTGCGGACAACGACATAAGCGTTGATCAGACCAAGGCCATGATAGATGCGGCGAAGGTCTTGAGAGAATTTGGTTACGCCGGCACCGACAAAGGGCTGCAGGATCTGGCTGATGTGCTCAAGGAGGCTGCAGAGCCGACGCAAGCAGCAAAACCTCACGATTGGCCGCCGATCATCAGTCTCAGCGAACTGGGTGGCTATAATTTCGATACCGGAAGCGCAGAGCTTTCGAATGCCTTCAAAACAAAGTTGCGCGATCTTGCGAAGACCATCGCCGGGACTGCGACCTCGTACGGTGTCGACGTGATTGAGGTAATTGGACACACGGACGAACAGGCAATGGCGGGCGAATCCTCCAACATGGACAAGGGGCTCCAACCGGTCCTGTCAGGGAAAGTGGAAATCGGCTCACTCCATCCCGCCGACAATGCCGGTCTTGGGCTGGCCCGCGCGATTTCAGTTACAAGTGTGCTCAGTGACATGCCCGCATTAAAGGGGTTTACGATTTTGCCGATGTCTGGTGGTCAGCTCATCCTGCCCGGCGATCATCTCACCGACGGAGCGCAGATTGGCGATGTACGGGCTCGAAGGCGCATCGAGATTAGGGTGAGGCAGCGATCAAAATTGGCGCCGGTTGGTGGCGCCAAGCCATGAATGGGGACGAGAGACTGGCGCCTTAGCCGGTACGGCAGTTGAGTTGGGGGGATTGGGCTATGGGGTTTTACGTTCGAAAATCGATCAGTGCGGGACCATTCCGCTTTAACTTTTCGTCCGGTGGGGTTGGCGCTTCCGTTGGCGTGAAGGGCCTCCGCATCGGCACTGGGCCAAGAGGTCACTACATCCACGCCGGCGTGGGTGGGCTCTACTATCGTGGCACTTTAGGCAAGGCCAGCGCGAAGAAGGTAGTCCAGCTCTCTCAGACCCCATCTGCGCCGCAACCCCGTCCACAATCCTCGCGCCCGGAATACGTCTCTGATGGCGTCGTGATGAGAGAAATCGAGTCCCGCGATGTGGTGGAAATGCGTGACGAGACATTCGCCAATGTGCTCGATGAAATCAATGCCAGGCAATCGCAGACGCGGCTGTCCGTAGCACTCGCGGTTTTGTTCGGGATCGCAGGTTTCCTTGCGGGGACCAAGCTCGGAGGTGCCGCACCGGTGCTGGGCATCGGTGCCTTTGTGCCGGGTATGCTCATTGGCAAATGGTTTGACAGTTACCGCCGGGTGAGCGTGCTCTATTACGATCTGGAAAAAGACGCGGAGGCCGCCTACGGGCGACTTGTCGGCGCGTTCGAAACTCTCACCGGCTGCGCAGGGAGATGGCATGTCGCTGCCGACGGCAAGATAGAGGATCTGACTGCTTGGAAGCGAAATGCCGGGGCCAGCATGCTGGTCGACAAAAAGCCCACGACACTTACAAGCTCCTTGCCGAAGGTTGTACGCAGCAACGTTACTCCTCCTTCAATCCATGTGGGTCGGCAGGTGCTCTTCTTCATGCCTGACCTAGTGCTGGTGAAGGACGGAAACCGATACGGCGCAGTCGGATATGCCGATCTGCAGACCCAATTCGCCCCGAGTAATTTTATCGAGACCGGCAAAGTTCCATCTGATGCGGAGATCGTGAGCTACACCTGGGCTCACCCAAACAAAAACGGCGGGCCTGACAAGCGCTTCAAAGACAATCGGCAGATCCCTGTATGCCGCTACGAAGCGTTGCGGTTTTCTAGCCCGTCCGGACTTAACGAGCTGGTGGAATTTTCCAAGACAAACGTCAGCCAGCCCTTTTGCCAGGCTCTATCGGCACTCGCGCAATTGCATCGAAGCTCCGACCGCCAATTCACAACGCTAAATGCGCACACTAGGGAGTGATGGTTGGGGATGGGCTCAAAGCGTGAGCCCAGGTCAGCAAACGCCTTCGCACGGAATCCCGTCGCTATCTCGATCCAACTTGCTCCCCCATGTGCAGTTGGCGAGATACCAACGTGCTTCTTCGCAAGAAGAAATCTGCGTGCACAACCGGCGAGGTTGGCATGAGTAGCTCTGTGCTACTTGGCGACGGCTGACAAGCCCAAAGGGGCTTTTGGTTGGGCTCGCAGATTCGGCATGTTGTTCGCGCCAATCCCAAGGGTTGTCAAACGTCCCAATCCAGATTCCAACCTTTGCGGTTTCAGCATTAGTTTGCTGTTGCGCATAGGCGCCGTGGCTATAGCGGGGCCAGTCCAAGGCTTGGCCATGTTCGACCATCCAGGACGCGATGCTGACACCGTCCGCGCGCCGACAATCGCCGACGAAGCGACGGTACCGATCCCATGAAACAAATGTGCATTGGACAGGCTGCGAAGCCGCAAGGAAATTCGCCAATGCTTCGGCCGCCCGGCGCCCGCAGGGGTATTGATGTGCGCTAGCGTCATTGCAGTATTGGCGGCTTTCGGGTGCATCGATGCCGTTGAAGCGGACGCGCTGCCCGTGGACCTCTATTGTGTCTCCATCAATCACCGATGCTATGCCTACAATCGGCGCCCGTCTCGACCCGGCCGAGTTTGCTATATCGAGACCACGTAACTGGTCACCCGAGCCTGTAAAATAGTGGGTCGCGTAAGCAGCCAAGGCCACCACGATCACCACGATCAGAGGCAAGCGCACATCTGGAGAGAAACGTCTGCGGACGATTGGTTCCGCGCCGCGCCTTGGTCGCGCGCGGCGACGATAAGAATAGCGATTGTTATTCAATTTCCGATCCTTTGCGAAACGCAAGCTGCATGATTTGTAACGTGCCTCTGCACCATTCATAGGCGCTTTTTTCGCTGGCGCTGGTTTGCCTTGTAGTTCGGCGCTTTGAACACCATGGTGCCTTCGCAGATCAGCCCGAAGTCACGACTCTTGTAGTTACCTTTTCCGTAAACACGACCATCTTTCCGCGCTGGAGCCTACAAGTTTTCTCGGAATGAAATTAGGAGGCCGATTCAAAAAGAAGTCGGCTTGTGCGCCAGTTGGTCGTGGCCGGCGAGGCGGATGCCAGAGCTGCCAACACCTCGTCCACACGTATGATGGCATTTTGTCCGAAAGGGAACCTCGAGATCAAGGTGGGGATGCGAAGTGTCCGGAACATTAAACAAACATCCGCAATTTTTCCACCAAGCCGCAGTGCTCACAATACTAAACGATTGAAGTGTTGGTGGTTGCCATTCGAGGTTGAAAAACCAGCATTTTATGTTGCGGACAGCCCTTGTCTAGGCTCTATGTGTCCAGCCTATCAGGGGGGTGTGAGTGTCGGAAGTTGAAAAATCGGTCTTCCAAAGCGATCTGCCTTTAAAGGAAAAGCTCGAGCGAGCCAGGATGGAATTGCTCGACCTTTCTGCTCGCAACCGACTTTTGAATGTGCCACGGTTTTCAAAGAGCGCGAAGACGATCGATATTGTCGACGAGAGGTCGTCTGAGATCTATCGATTGCTGGTGAGCGAAGGAAAGGCTTTTACCTTCCTGGCCGGCAAGCCGGATCGGCCGAAGGCAGGCCAGGTTGAAAGCAGCCCTCCAGACGAGGAAATCGACTATTCCCCCGTTGCTCTTGCTCAGCCTGAGGACGAAGGATTCGACGATAGAGGGGTATCTGCGCGACATTCTGACACCAAGCTTCAGACGAGGATGACCCCAACGGGGCTGCAGCGCCGGCTCCTTGATCTCTACCACGATGCCCGCACACTTGAGGAAGAGCAGGGCGTCAATATCCTCTTTCTGGCCCTTGGCATGCTGAAGTGGATTGACCCGAGCAACAAAGAAAACATCCGTCAGGCTCCTCTCATTTTGGTCCCGGTACGGCTGGAGCGAGGGGCCGCTGGAGAAAAGTTTCGGCTGCGAGCTCGTACGGAAGATCTTACCGCAAACCTCTCCTTGGAACTCTATCTCGACCGCATTCACAAGCTCGCCCTGCCGCGTTTTGAAGTAGGAGACGACTTCGACGTCTCGGCCTATCTCGATGCCGTTGCCGAAGCAGTGTCGACCAAAGAGGGTTGGCAGGTGCTTGCCGATGATATGGTGCTCGGCTTCTTCTCGTTCGCAAAGTTCTTGATGTACCGTGACCTGGATCCGGATCTCTGGCCGGATGGCGCAAAGATTATCGAACAACCGAAGATCCGCTCGCTTCTTTCAGATGGTTTCGAAACACGCGAACCGCTGATGTCGGACGACATTGCGATTGATCCGCATATCGCGCCTGCCGAAATGTTGCATATCGTCGACAGTGACAGTTCTCAGACGCTGGCGATCCATGATGCAAGAAAGGGTCGCGACCTCGTTATCCAAGGTCCTCCCGGGACAGGAAAATCGCAGACGATTGCAAACATTATCGGGTCGGCCGTTGCCGATGGAAAGACCGTGCTGTTCGTTGCGGAAAAAATGGCCGCACTTGAGGTCGTGAAGCGACGGCTTGACACTGCGGGGGTGGGGGACGCCTGCCTTGAGCTCCATAGCAACAAGGCAAACAAGCGCATGATGCTGGAGGAGTTGCGGCGCACCTGGCAACTCGGATCGCCTCGCGGACAGCTTGCTTCTTCCCTTACTGAACGCCTGCTGGAGGCTAGGGACAAACTCAATGCACATGCTACAAGGATGCATGTTCCATTTGGAACGTCCGAACTCACTCCATACCAGGTTCTTGGCCAGCTAACCCGACTAAGGCAGAACGGGCAAAAGCCAGTTGACATTGAACTTGAGGATGCCACCGCTTGGACGAATGACGGTGTCTCGCAACGTCGCAAACTTCTCGATGACGTGTCTCAGCGGATCAACGAGATCGGCTTGCCGATCCACCACCCATGGCGGGGAGTTGGCCTGGATGTCGTTCTACCAACGACCATTGAGAGGCTCGTCCCACGCATTGCGTCGTCGCTGGATCAAGCAAAGGCTCTGCACGCCAAACTGGCCGATATTGCTGAGCGGATCGAGGCGAAGCCTCCGCAAATCCTCAGCGACAGCGGCGAGGTAGAAGATCGCGCTGAGCTTCTCGCGTCCGCACCTGGACTTCCTGCCGAGGCGCTAGTCTCGCCGGTTTGGGATGAGCGTCCAAAGGACATTGCATCGCTTCTCTGGACAGGAACAGATTTCAACCGCAAATCCGAGGAACTGTCGGAGCAGTTGGTGGCGACGGCTATCGATACGCCAATTGAAGGTCTCGAGACAGAGCTTGCTAAGCTTCCTTCAGACTTTCCGAAAGATGGTTTCGTTCGTGCGCGCCAGCTAACCGTGTTGCTCCCACGCTTAAGAGAAGAAGCTGAGCGGCTAAATCAAGAACTGGGGTCTACCGTTTTACCGGACACGCTTGGAGGACTCCTCAGGTTAGTGATGACCGGCGAGAGAGTTGCGGCAGCCCCCGATGCGAGCCCTGAGGCATTCGCAGCCACAGTTTGGGACTCCGGGCTGGAACAGGCTGGTGACCTTGCCGACAGCGTAGCAACGCTAGAGACTGCTAGAGCCGAGCTTCAGGGCAAAGTTGTTGATGCCGCGTGGAGTACCAACGTGGCCGCGGCGCGGCAAGCGCTCGCCGAGCACACGGGAATATTGAAAGCATTGAATGGTGACTACCGTCGTGCCACTGCACTTGTGCGGACTATTTTGGTGGCCCCTAGCGCGCCTGCGGCGGAGATAGTGGGTCTCCTCGACATTCTAATGAAGGGCCAAGCGGCCGCAGCAAAAGTGCGCGAAGGCGACGCCTTTGGCGGTTCCGCCTTCGGAGCCGATTGGCGCGGTGAGAGATCGTCTTCGGCACCACTCCAGGCGTTAGTGGAGTGGATGCGCACGCTGAGGGGACTTGGCTCGGAACCGCGAACTATAGCCGGGCGGATGGCGGAGCGCTCTGAAGCGGGCGCGCGTGCGGTGCGAGTTCGTAAGGTGATCGACATCGGTCAGCCGATTATCGAGGGGTTTTGGAACGATTTAGGCCACCTTGCGTCATCCATGCAAGGTGACGTGGCTTCCCCCGAGCGGGCCTCGCTGCAACTGATGGAAGCGAAGGCAAGCACTGTAGCTCAAGCCGATGACGCGTCACGACAGGTGCTGACTCACGTTCCAGATCTGATCAGTGAGCGGGTGGAGATACTGCGCCGACTAGGCAGACTACAAGCGCTTGATCAAGAGATCGAGGACGGGGAAAGCCTTGGCAAGTTCGCATTCGGCTCGTCGTGGCTCGGTCGAGGATCCGATTGGGCCGCGCTCGCGCAAGCCGAACTTTGGCTGAGAGAAAATGGCTCAATCCGGCATTTGGCTGCGCGGTTGCCTGAAAGAAAAGAGATCGCAAACTTGGCGCGTTCAGCGCGTGAAGCGGCCCAAGCGGCAGCGCGGGAATTGAAGGCGCTTGCAGGGGATTTGAAAGCCGATGCTCCCTCCTTGTTTGGAGTAGACGATTTTCCAGACGTCGCGATAGTCGAGGTTGTTTCTCGACTGGAGGGGTGGCTAGATCATCAGGAACAGCTCTCGAAATGGGTTGCCTATGGAGAGCGATCCGAAACAGCCCGAAAGGCTGGACTGGGACAGTTGATAGACGGCCTGGCCGACGGCCAGATTACAACAGGATCGGCGCGATCAGTCTTCGATATGGCCTACTACGAACGGATGTTTCTAGCGATGGCGACCGATGAGCCGGAGCTGGCAAGGTTCGACGGGGAACTGCATTCCAGGGCTGTACGTGACTTCGCCGATCTGGACCGACAGAGGATCAAGGCCGGTGCCATCGAAGTTGTGACGGCTCATCACCGAAAAATTCCTTCAAGAGACGGCGGAGCTGGACCAGTCGGACTGCTTCGTTCTGAGATGGCGCGCAGACGGGGCCACATGCCTATCCGGCAGTTGATGCAGAAGGCAGGGCCTGCCATCCAGGCACTCAAGCCAGTGTTCATGATGAGCCCGCTTTCGGTGGCCCAATTCCTGTCGCCCGGCAGGATGTCCTTCGATCTTCTTGTGATGGACGAGGCGTCTCAGATACAGCCTGTGGACGCGCTTGGCTCGATCGCCAGGGCCAATCAGGTGGTCGTTGTTGGCGACGAACGCCAACTGCCACCCACGACATTCTTCGCGAAGGTGACAGGCTCGCAGTCTGAAGATGACGAGGGTGAGGGCGCGCAGGTCGCCGACATAGAAAGCATCCTCGGCCTGTTCACGGCCCGCGGCTTGCCGCAGCGTATGCTCCGCTGGCACTACCGTAGCCGTCACCAATCTCTGATCGCCGTATCGAACAGCCAGTTCTACGAGAACCGGCTTTTCATCGTGCCAAGCCCCTATACCCAAGAGGCAGGCATGGGGTTGCGGTTTCAGCATGTGCCAGAGGGGGTCTTCGATTCCGGTGGCACAGGAACCAATCCGGTAGAGGCGAGAGCAGTAGCCGAAGCGATCATCCGTCATGCGAAGGTGAACCCGCGAGAGACTCTAGGCGTTGCAACATTTTCGGTTAGCCAACGCCGCGCGATCCAGGATGAACTCGAAGGGCTGCGGCGACTAAATCCCGATACGGAGGAGTTCTTTCACGCGCACCCCAGCGAGCCATTCTTCGTCAAGAGCCTTGAAAATGTTCAAGGCGATGAGCGCGACGTGATCATGATCTCAGTGGGGTATGCCAAGAATGCGCAGGGGTACATGGCCATGCGTTTCGGCCCTCTTGGTGCGGAAGGCGGCGAGCGTCGGCTCAACGTCCTCATAAGCCGCGCCAAGCGCAGCTGCGAAGTATTCGCGTCCATCACAGACGAGGACATCGACCTGGAGCGTGGCAAAGGGAAAGGCATCTTCGCCTTCAAGCTCTTCTTGCACTACGCGAGAACAGGGCGAATTTCGCTTGCCCAGGCCACGGTTCGCGAAATGGATTCAATCTTTGAAGAGCAGGTAGCCAACGCGCTGATCGGAAAGGGTTACCAGGTTCATGCTCAGGTTGGCATTGCAGGCTTCTTCATCGATCTCGCGGTTGCTGATCCGGAGAGGCCAGGCCGCTATATTCTTGGCATCGAATGTGATGGCGCAGAATATCATTCATCGCGCTCGGCCCGAGATCGAGACCGGCTACGGCAGTCTGTTCTGGAAGACCATGGTTGGATAATCCATCGCATCTGGAACGCTGACTGGTTTCAGAGGCCACGCGAGCAGCTGGAGCGAACCATATTAGCGATTGAGGCTGCGAGAAAAGAGCTCGATGAGCGGGCCGAATTGGGGGTCCAGAGAAATCGTGCTGTAGCCGTGCAGGTTGTTACGGTCGACAGAGGCAACGTGACGGAAATCGGTCTCGAAAGCACAAAGGGATCCGAGATACCCAATCGAGCCTACGAAGAGGCCGAACTAAACCGACCGGGATCGTTCGAACTCCACGAGACCCCCAGCGGAATCATGGCCGGACTGGTCGAGCAGGTGGTGGCTATAGAAACACCAATCCATGTCGACGAAATAGTTTCGCGTATTCGGGGCGCGTGGGGTCTGCAGCGGGCCGGTGGCAGGATTCAGGATGCAATCGAGCGAGGGGTAGGCCTAGCGCAGAGAGGTGGTGCAGTAGCCCGTCGAGGCAGCTTCTGCTTCAAGCCAGGTGCTCCTGTTCGTCTCAGGGATCGCAGCGGCGTCGTGTCCGCTGGATTGCGCAAGCCCGAAATGATTGCGCAGGACGAAGTCGCCCAAGGCGCCATGGAAGTCGTGAAATCCAACCTCGGTGCGACGGAGGAAGAAATCGCAATAACCGTTGCGAGAATGCTGGGCTTCAAAGCCACAAGTGCACAATTGCGGCAGTTGATTTCAGCTGGGGTCGCCGATTTGATTGCCAAGGGCTTGCTGCGGCCCCAAGACGGTTTGTTGGTGGCCGGCGAGTCCGCGAGCGAGGCATTAGCTGAAGTGTGACCGGGCATTGTAGAGCCCTCGTTGCAATCTCTGTTGAAGCTCGGAACACCTCTTTTGCTGGCGGAGGCCGAATGGCATTTCGATTCGTACACACGGCCGATATTCATCTCGACTCGCCGCTGCGTTCGCTCGCGATGCGTAATCCCGATCTTGCCGGGCTCGTGGGCGACGCCAGCCGCCAGGCATTCGTTTCGATAGTGGATCTCTGCCTAGAGGAACGCGTGGATGCGTTGGTAATAGCCGGCGACCTATACGATGGTGATCAAACCTCGATGAAGACGGCGCGGTTCCTGGCAGCGCAGATGACACGCCTGCACCAGGCCGGCATCAGGGTTTTCAAGATCCGCGGCAATCATGACGCCCTGTCGCGGATTTCCAAACAGCTGGTGTTTCCTGACACCGTGACCATTTTTGGCGGTCGTGCTCAGTCGGTATTGCAGACAGCCGGCGGTGTGGACGTCGTTTTCCATGGTTTGAGCTTTGCGAACCCTAAGGCGCCGGACAGCCTGCTGCCCAAATATCCGGCTGCTCGCGAAGGAGCCGTCAATATTGGCATCATGCATACCAGTCTGGCCGGATCGCCCGGTCACGACGTTTACGCGCCCTGCAGCATCGCTGACCTGCACGCCCACGGTTTCGACTATTGGGGGCTTGGCCACATTCATCTTCGCCAAGTCCATTCCGGCGCAAGCACGGTGGTGATGCCGGGAATACCGCAGGGGAGGGATATCAACGAGGCCGGCGAGAAATCAGTCACCCTTGTGACGGTGCGAGACGACCGTTCGGTGGAGATCGAGGAAAGGCTGACCTGCGTTGCGCAGTTCGAAAGGGTCAGCGTCGACCTTACGGGAGCAGTGGAGTGGTCCGAGGCCGTCGCGCGTGTTCGAAACGCACTCGAAGAGATGCGGGCCGCCGTCCGGTCGCGTCATGCTGTGGCCCGCGTTGGCCTAACAGGAACATCACCATTGTTATGGGCGCTGATCCGCGACAGAGATCTCCTTCTTGCCGAAGCCGAACAGGCTGCGGAACAGCTAGGCCATACGTGGGTGGAGAAGCTCGAGCTTGACCTCGCGCCACCTCGGGCGGAGACGGCCGAGGATATTGCTGATCCGATTTTCGAACTCGAGCAATCCATGCGCGCCGATGCCACCTCGGATGCCTTCCGCGCCGAGGCGAGGGCGTTCGTCCAAAGGATGGTCGCCGACCTTCCGGCCGACGGACGGGATTTTGCTGGGAAGGACGAAGCCGGGCTGGAACGGTTCCTCGATCAGGTGCTTTCCAAGGGCGCAGACTTGGTGACTTCCCGCCTTAAGTCCGGTGGAGCGTCATGAGGCTGCAGCGCCTTGACCTCATTCGCTATGGAAAGTTCACCGATGGTAGGATCGACTTCGGACCCAAACCGGAATCCGGACCTGATCTGCATATCGTGTTTGGCCTGAATGAGGCCGGCAAATCGACAGCGCTTTCCGCCTATCTAGATTTGCTGTTCGGCATCGAGGAACGGAGCCGCTACAACTTCCTTCATGAGTACAGCGCCATGCGCATCGGTGGGGTTCTGGAACTGGCCGGCTCCGAGCACACGTTCACGCGTACGAAACAGCGTACTAATTCGCTATTGAACGCGACGGGCCAATCGATGAGCGAGGTGGCGATCACGGCGCATCTCGCCGGACTGTCGCGTGACGCTTACACGACTATGTTTTCACTCGATGACGAGACGCTGGAAGCCGGCGGAAAATCGATCCTGGAATCGCGGGGCGACCTCGGCAAGCTCCTCTTCACGGCCAGCGCCGGTCTTGGGAACGCAAGCGATACGTTGAACGCCCTCGAGGCCGAAGCAGACGCGCTGTATCGGAAGCAGGCGCATGGCACCGAACTGGCGCTGCTGAAGAAGCGCCTTGTTGACGTGAAGTCGCGCAGGGATGCGATCGACACACTTGCATCGACCTATGAGGGACTGGAGGCCGAACGTCTCGATGCATCGCAGCAGTACGGCCGAACCATCAGCGATCGGGCCGTGCTGGTGGCCAGGCTGGATACCATTGCTCGTTACGTACGTGCTGCGCCGATGCTGGCGGATATGCGCCGCAAGATTGCCCGGCTGGATCAGCTGCCGGACATCACCTCCCCAGCCCGGACATGGACGGGAAGTGTCACCGAACTAATCGATGACGATGCCAGCCTCAGAACGCGACTGTCCGCAAACATCGATGAGGTCGAGCGGCTGTCGGCAAAAGTCACTGCGGTCGACGAGGACGAACGGATCCTGTCGATTTCCGAACGCATTCGCAGCCTGGCGGAGGGCAAGGTGCGCCATACCGCGGCTGGCTTTGACTTGCCCACTCGCAGGATGGGGCTGCAAATCCTCAACAACACCGTGGCAAGCTGCCTTGCCGCCTTGGGCCGGTCTTCCGAGCCGGATCCTGCCGCACTGCTTCTGCCTACCGTCACAGTTGGCGTCGTTCGCGCTATGGTCGAGCAGAGGTCCGGTATTGCTACGGGCGCGCGCGCCGCCCGCGACGAGGCGGCGGCAGCACTCGATGCGTTGCAGGTGGCAAGGCAGCGGGTCGGCGAGGAAAGGGCGGTGCCCGAACCCGCCAGGGCAAGGCTGGGCTCGGCTTTGTCGAAAGCGCGAGCAAGCGGACACAAGGCAGAGATCAAGACGGCTCGCGAGGCGGGAGATGCGGGAACAATCCGATGGAAGGCATCGCTGGCTCGCTTGCGTCCATGGAACGGAGATGCCCTCGCTCTCGTCAACGTTGCGGTTCCGAGCGCCGGGCAGATTGCCGCCTGGAAGACAGTAGCGTCAGTACTGGCAAGGAACACCGCGGTACTTGCCGAACGCCTCGCCGAATACGAGGGCCACCATGCAATGCTCGCCGCACGATTGGATGCCCTTCGAGCCTCGGTCGACGTTGTCGACGATGAAGCGGCTGCCGCCATCCGCCGTCTCCGCGATGATGCGTGGGCAACGCACCGCGCAGTGTTGACTGGTGACACCGCTGACGATTTCGCCGTGGCACTGACGCGCGATGACGTTGCCAGCGCAGGCCGGCTGGCCGGCGCGGCGGATCTGGCCGAGATCCGGGCAATGACGCGTGCCCTGGCCGAGGCCACGGCCAACCTGTCACGAAACGGCATCCAAAGCCAACAGCTCGTCAAGGATGCGGATACCCAATTGTTGGAAATCCGTGTGGCCGCCAGCGACCTCCTCGGAGAAGCCCTGGAACCTTCGTCTGAGCGCCTGATCGAAAGGATCGAGGATCAGATCGAGGCGCGCAGCGATGCGCTCGCTGCCTGGGAGCAGATCGAACTTGCTCGCTTGAAAGCCGAGCGAGCCGCTGACGCCGGCCAGCAGATACACTTGGAAATGAGAGCGGCGCTGGAAAGTGTCGGCATAGTATCAGAGCCCGGCGACACCCTCGAAGCAATCATGGCCATCGCGGAGCTGTTTCTGGACCGGCAGCGCAAGGTGGACGCCGAGTATGCCGAGGCGCTCAGGATGGTGAGTTCCAAAGAAGAGGATCTAGCTGCCCGACGGGTTGCGGTAGGGGTGGCGGAGCGTCGCGAGGAGGAATGGCTGGCCGGCATTACCGAAGCGCTCAAGGGAACGTGGCTCGAAAGCGGTCTGTCCGCGTCAGGCGTTGGCGCTGTGCTCGATCAATTGGCCGAACTGTCAAGAAGCCTGCAGGAGCGGGAGGATCTGCAGCTGCGTATCGACAAGATGGAGGCCGACAGGGCCAATTTTCTGGTCGAGGTCATCGCCGTTGCGGTCGAAGCCGACGAGCCGACGAAGGATGGCGAGCCGGAGCAGTTGGCCACCCGCCTTGCCGAGCGCCTGGAGCGTGCCGAGCGGACACGTGAAACGAAGGCAAGCCTCGGCAACGAGCTGAAGCGCCTCAAGGAGGCGCGCGAAATCCTCGACACCGAGATTTCGGCACACGAACGCCGCAAGAATGAAGTGCTGGGCGTCTTTGGCGTCGCCACTCTGTCCGAGGTAGTCGAACGCGACGAGCTGCTGCGTGAGCGCGACGGCTTGCGCACTACCGTCGCCGAACTTGAGGAACGGGTAGTGGCGGAACTCGCAGTCGATGGATTCGACCAGGCACGCTCGATCCTGGAAGCGATCGATTTCGACAGCCTCGCGGTCGAGAAGGCTGAGGGCGAGCAGCGGCTTCGCCAGTTCGTTGAAATCATCCAGCAACAGCTGATCCGACAGACCCGCGCGGCAGACAAGTTGGACGCCATCGGCGGTGACAGCGCGGTTGCCCGCCTGGATGCCGAACGGCGCACAACCCTGTTGGAAATCGAGGAGAAGGCCGTTCGCTACATTGAGCTGAAACTTGGTATCATGTCGGCTGGAAATGCTTTGCGGATCTACCGTGAGAACCACCGTTCGGGGATGATGGCGCGTGCATCAGACGCATTCAAGCTAATGACCCGTGGGCAGTATTCAGGCCTTACAACCCAGCCCGTCAAAGGCGAGGAGGTTCTCATCGCGGTGCAGCGCGACGGGCAATCCAAGCTCGCTGAAGCGCTTTCGAAGGGCGCGCGCTTTCAGCTCTACCTAGCACTGAGGCTCGCCGGTTATTACGAGTTCGCCCAATTCCGGCCCTCGGTTCCCTTCATCGCCGACGACATCATGGAAACCTTTGACCATATTCGCTCGGAGGAAGTTTTTAGATTGTTTGGGGAGATGGCGAACACAGGTCAGGTCATCTATCTCACGCACCACAAGCACCTATGTGAAATCGCCAAGGCTGTTGTGCCACAATCTACCATTCACCAGCTGGATTAGGCTCGATTAGAATTCGCGTCAAAACGGTTCAACTAACCAACTCGGCTGACATAGGAACCTTCGATCGAATCCATCATGACGTCCCATAGAGGCTGAGAAATGCCTATTTTGTTCTGCAATGTTGCGTGGATGAACGACTACTCCGGGCGGAGCGCGGATGACCCGCCTCTCGGTGGCGGGGCATTTCGAGTAAGCAGGGTTATTGCGCCGAAGAATGCAACTTTGTTGCAGCCAATGACGGGTACGTTTACAGCGCTTCGAGACGATTAAGGGCGAATTGGATCGGCAGGTGCGCCCACAATACGGGTTCAGTTCAAGGGGCGTAACCCGCCCAGCACTACAAGGATAAGATCAGGTCGTTCAGGGCTAGGACGCTCGCCGAAATGCATTCGTGCTGCCCCGGACGGATAGGCACCGTGTCAAAGGGTGAGTGGCCAGGCAAGCTGATGGTATGCGAACGATACGACAGATCGATCCGCCAGAGCATTCGTCAAGAGAGTAAAGGCATTATCGAAGGCGAGCCAGTCGCTCCCGTCGGGGCATCGCCCGCAAGCGGAGGATCGCGCCGCGCCGTGCATGCGATTGGACCTCTCGTCCCGCTGCGCTGCTGAGATCTCTCCTGTCAGGCGATCTAGGTTCCGCGCTTCGGGCCGAGCAGGAAAACTATGAGGGCAGCGACGAACGTGGCAACAGCGCTGTAGGCAATGGCGCTGGCGATCCCCGCATTCTCCACCAATAGCCCGCCGAAAATCGCGCCGGCTGCGATTGCCACTTGGAATGCTACGACCATCAGCACACCGGCGCTTTCGGCCTGCTCGGGAACGGCCCGCCGCACCATCCACGTCTGTAATCCTACCGGCACCGCGCCGAAGGCAAAGCCCCACGCGCCAACCGCAATCCCCGAGGCGAAGGCCGATGCTCCCGCCGTCAGTAGCGAAACAGCCGCTATCCCTATGAGCAGCGGTGCAAGGGCCGCGACTGCCTTGAGACTGTACTCGGCCAGAACCCCGCCGGCCAAATTGCCGAAGAATCCGCCGATGCCAAAAGCAAGCAACACAAGCGAGATCGTCTCGACGTCAAGCGCGGGAATCTTTTCGAGGAAGGCGCGGATATAGGTGATTCCGGCGAAGTGGCCGGAAGCGACCAGCAGGATGACAAAAAGCGCAACCTTGACCATCGGAATCTTTGCCACATCCAGCAGGCTGCGGACGCTAGTCACTCCAATCGGAGGCAGTCTCGGAATGGTTATGAGCTGCACGAGCAGTGTAGCGACACCGCCGGCTGCGGCGAGCATGAAGGCGCTTCGCCATCCCCAGATATCGCTGACATAAGCGCCGATTGGAGCTGCGCAGACGGTAGCTACGGAAACGCCGGTGAGGATGATCGACATAGCGCGAGGCAGGAGGTGGCTTGGAACGAGCCGCATCGCCAGTGCTGCCGACATCGACCAGAAGCCTCCGAGCGCTATGCCGAGCACGACGCGTGCAGTCAGGAGAACCGCCAGCGACCACGCGCCGGCCGCCAGAACGTCCGACAGGATCAGCAGCAGCGTCATGGTCCACATGACGGTCCTGCGGTCCAGGCGCTTTGTGATGATGGCCACCGTCGGCGCCGAGATCGCCCCGACGATAGCTGTCGCCGTCATCGCCTGTCCAGCCGCTCCCTCGCTGATAGCGAGATCATGCGCGAGGGGCGTGAGCAGGCTGACAGGCAGAAACTCTGCCGTGACCAGCCCGAAGGTGCCCAAGGAAAGCGAAATGATGGCACCCCATGCGGGACCAGACGGTGGGACAGGCTTTTCTGGGTCGTGCAGAACAGCGTTCATGACGCCTGCTGCGGATCGGGTCATGAACGAAGTCTCCACTTTGATGCAATGCAACGTGATGTAGGCTGCCTTGACCCAAATCTAAAAACACAAGCGCATTTCCCGGCGGCGTTGCACTGAGGAGGGGATGTTCATTGCTTCGCGATACTTTGTGACGGTGCGGCGCGCAACATCAATGCCGGTTTCCTTCAGCCGGACAGCGATGTCCTCGTCGGAAAGCACGTCGCCGGGAGATTCTGCGGCAATGATCGCTTTGATCCGATGCCGGACAGCTTCGGCGGAGTGCGCATCGCCGCCTTGGCAGGACGCGATCGCGACGGTGAAAAAATACTTCAGTTCAAAAACTCCGCGCGGGGTAAGCATGTACTTGTTCGAGGTCACCCGGCTTACCGTCGACTCGTGCACGCCGATCGCGTCAGCGACGGTTCTAAGATTGAGAGGCCGCAGGTGGGCGACGCCATGTTCCAAAAAGGCATCCTGCTGACGCACGATTTCAGCCGCAACCTTAACAATCGTCTTGGCGCGCTGATCGAGGCTGCGGATTAGCCAGTTCGCGTTTTGCAAGCATTCGTCGAGAAATGCTTGATCTTTCGAATTTTGGGCAGTCTGACGCGTGACTTCGGCATAGTAGGTTTGGTTGATCAGCAGCTTCGGCAGCGTGGCGGGATCAAGTTCGATCTGCCACCCGCCTTGCGGCGAGGGCGTGACCCAGACGTCGGGTATGATTGATTCAGACGCACCGGATTCGAATCTGTTCCCAGGCTTTGGATCGAGCGCACGAACCTCATGCATCATGTCGAGAAGGTCTTCTTCATCGACGCCGCAATGCTGCTTCAGCGCCTCAAAATCGCGTCGCGCAAGCATTTCAAGATGGGCAACCAAAGCTGCCATTGCTGGGTCGAGCCGGTTTCGCTGGCGCAACTGAATCTCGAGGCATTCTCTGAGACTTCGCGCAAAAACTCCCGGTGGATCAAATTGCTGCAAGGTTCCGAGAACCCGTTCCACAACAGCCTCATGGACATTTAGGCTCTCGGCCAGCTCCAAAAGGCTTGCCCGAAGATAGCCAGTGTCTTCCAGATCGGCGGCAAGCTGGCCAGCGATCAGCCGCTCCTGTGGTGTGAACGCAGTGAGGGCGATCTGACGAGCGACATGGTCGTGCAATGTTTCGGCGAGGGTGGCAAACTCGTCGAGGGAAGGGCCATTGCCCGGCGGGTTGTTGGTCGTGTTGCGAAGTGATTTCCATTGCCCGAGCCGTTCAGGCGACCCTGCCCCGGTCGGACCTTCAACGGCGTTTGCTCCAAAGCCGACAGGCTGATCCGCTCCCGAAATCGAAGCATCGTCAAAAGGCCCGCCATCGTTTGACGCAGATTCCAAGAGCGGGTTCTTCTCGATTTCCCCCTCCACGAACTGATGCAGTTCGGTATGCGCCAGTTGCAGCAAGCGAATCGACTCAATGAGTTGAGGCGATGCGACGATGGATTGCTTCTGGCGCTGAAACAGGCTTGCTGAAGATTGCATGGTGAGTGCGATAATCCTGTCGAGGAGCCTCTTGGGGCCTGCAATGGCGCCAGTGAGACGTTTTCTAGGTCATGCGGCGGCTTTCAGCGTTTCGAGAACGTTTTGCGGGGATGAAACGCCATACGGGTCGGCCTCGCAGTTGTCGGAGAAACCTTCCTCCTCGAACCAGTGCTCCACCACGCCATTGTTGATCAGGGCGGCGTAGCGCCATGAGCGCATCCCGAATCCGAGATTGTCCTTGGCAACCAGCATGCCCATCTTGCGTGTGAACTCGCCTGAGCCATCGGGGATGAGCTGGACCTGCTTCAGGCCCAAGGACTTTCCCCACGCATTCATGACGAAGGCATCGTTGACCGAGAGGCAGTAAATCGCGTCAATTCCCTGCTTCGCAAACTGATCATAGAGCTCTTCGAACTTGGGCAATTGGTAGGTCGAGCAGGTCGGGGTGAAGGCGCCAGGCAGCGAGAACAGGATGACCCGCTTGCCGGCAAAGTAGTCGCCAGATGTTTTTTCTTGCCAGCGATATGGATTTGGCCCCTGGACTGACTTATCGTGAACACGCGTGAGAAAGGTGACGAAGGGAACTTTCTTTCGAACTGTCATCAAGTTGCTCCTGAAGAAGACTGCGCTGAATTCTGGCAGAGGCTGGCGCAATACCGGGCAAAGGCTCGTATCCCCGGCACGGAATGAGGGCCTCGCGGCTCGCAACCTCCTTTTTTCCCTCCCGACGTATGGGAACGTCTTGGCGGTTGGTCTTGGCCACCCGAACGCAATCGATCTGAGCGAGCTGGACACCGTCGAGCCGGTTGCTTTCCACGGCTATGGCGCCGGAAGCGGGATCGGTCACTAGCGATAGTGCGTTTGGAAAAGGGATAGCGGCCGGAAGGAGCCAATATCGCAAAGCATGTGGGGGCCTGAAATGTCACTTCACGCAACAGACCCGCTTCACTGGATTCCGCGTCACTGGACTGGTTCAGCATGTTGTCGATATGTGGCAGTGACCCGCCGGCTTTGGCTTGGGTGACGACCCTTTGACAAGGCTTTTCGGCACTCAGATGCTGAACAGAACCGGCAAACCGCATTTGCGTGCGCTGCCCGTGTTGGCGTGCCGGCATCGGACCAGCCATGCGCAAAGCGGCCATCCAGAACGGACTTCCGGAGGAGACGATGCCCCGATGTTCAGCTGCAAGGGGCACCGTCTCCTCAGGCCACGGTCTGGAGCTTCGCGTGTCGGGCATGGTGCAAGTCGCTTTCATCGTGATTTGATGGTGCTCTAACCAGGAGCAGCAAGCGGCGTGCCATTTGGAATAGAGGGGCTGTTGGACCGCCCCTCCTTCTCGGAGGCCGTGTCTTAGAAGATCGGGCGCGCTATAACCGCCTCGTCACACAGGCAACAACGATGCTGTATGGTGCGGATATTCGGCGCTTCAGCCCCGGCTGGGCAAAGACGAACCGGAAGCCGAGCCGATGCATTACCTGAGCCTGGAGGGCACTCCAGTCATTGCGTAACGTGTGGCGCTAGCGTTCATTGGTGCGCCGGCACGGCTATCGCGAACATGCGCCTGTCGCAGCGACCATGAGCGGGCGCTCTTGGGCAAGCGCCTTGGCCCCGTGAGGATCGAATTCCCCAATCGTGTCTGTTCGCCGCCTCTTATGTTCGAAACTGGACCAGAATGTCGCAAGCCCGACCTAAAGGTCGCCGAGACGTTCTGTCCGACACTTTTCCGTCGCCTTTGTTGGCCCGCGACACCGGCCTATTTCGCCTAGCTCTTCTCTGGCCTCAGGCTAAGCCCCTAAAAGCATCACAGATTTTTTTCTTCGGTTGGCCAAATTGGCACGAGTTTTGAAGCCGCTTCGTTGCGGGCCGGGAGCCGCCGACCGACTTTCATTTCGTGGATGGCACGAATGGAACGAAGAAAGAAAAGCAAAATGTCAAATCCGCGTCGGATAGCGTCTATGGGCATGGGGTCCTCGGCGAACCGCCCTTACCCAACAGCTCGCCGCTCTTGTCGACCCTTGCGCAGGAAATCTTGGCCGGCGGCGAGTCAAAGGCCCACCACACCGACTTTATCCTGACCTCGAAGGTACAGGATAACGTTCTGCATCTCGCCGCGCGTTTGCCTAGGCAGTTAAGCGTTAGCCGATCCTGATAATCGGTCTGCCTTCCGACGACGTCGTCTACATGCCGTCTTAGGTCTTCTCTACCGCAGCGCCCGCCGGTCACCTTCCGCCCTTCCATCGCTATAGAGTGAAGTGCCAGCATGTCCGAACAACCTTTGCCGACGCTGCCGATGTGGCGCGTCGATCACATTGAGCCCTCGCCTGAGATGTTGGCGCTACGGGCCAACGGTCCGATCCACCGCGTGCGCTTCCCGTCCGGGCACGAAGGCTGGTGGGTGACAGGCTATGACGAGGCCCGGGCGGTGTTGTCCGACGCGGCGTTCCGGCCCGCGGGAATGCCGCCGGCGGCATTCACCCCGGATTCGGTGATTCTCGGTTCGCCAGGATGGCTGGTCTCGCACGAGGGGGGCGAGCATACGCGGTTACGCACGATCGTGGCGTCGGCCTTCAGCAACGGCAGGGTGAAGCTGCTCGCGCAGCAGGTCGAGGCGATCGCCGCGCAGTTGTTCGAGACGCTGGCGGCCCAGCCCCAGCCCGCCGATCTGCGGCGCCACCTCTCCTTTCCGCTTCCCGCCATGGTCATTGGCGCGCTGATGGGCGTGCTCTACGAGGATCACGCCTTTTTCGCCGGGCTGTCCGACGAGGTGATGACGCACCAGCATGAAAGCGGCCCGCGAAGCGCGTCGCGCTTGGCCTGGGAAGAACTCCGCGCCTACATTCGCGGCAAGATGCGGGACAAGCGCCAGGATCCGGGCGACAACGTGCTGACGGATCTGCTCGCGGCGGTCGACCAGGGCAAGGCGACCGAGGAAGAGGCGATCGGCCTGGCGGCGGGCATGCTGGTGGCGGGGCACGAGAGCACCGTGGCGCAGATCGAATACGGCCTGCTGGCCATGTTCCGCCATCCGCAACAGCGCGAACGCCTGGTCGGCGATCCATCCCTGGTGGACAAGGCGGTAGAGGAAATCCTGCGCATGTACCCGCCGGGCGCCGGCTGGGACGGCATCATGCGCTATCCGAGGACCGACGTGACCATCGCGGGCGTGCATGTTCCCGCGGAGAGCAAGGTGCTGGTCGGCCTGCCGGCGACGTCATTCGATCCGCGCCATTTCGACGACCCGGAAATCTTCGACATCGGACGTGACGAAAACCCGCACCTGGCGTTCTCCTACGGGCCCCACAACTGCGTCGGCTTGGCGCTGGCCAGGCTGGAACTCAAGGCGGTGTTCGGTTCGATCTTCCAGCGCTTTCCCGCGCTGCGCCTGGCCGTGGCGCCCGAAGAACTGAAGTTGCGCAAGGAGATCATCACTGGCGGGTTCGAGGAGTTCCCGGTGCTCTGGTGATGCGCGGACGCCACCAGGAATCCCGATGTTCTCGAGTTGCCGGCGCGACTGCCGCGCGCCGACCAGATCAGCCAGCCAACAGGTGACCAAGATGGACGTGCAAGAAACCATGGCATCATGCCGGGACGCCTTCGCCGAACTGGCGTCGCCAGGGTGCATTCAGGACCCGTACCCATTCATGCGGTGGTTGCGCGAGCACGATCCGGTACATCGCGCGGCGTCGGGCCTCTTTCTGTTGAGCCGTCACGCCGACATCTACTGGGCGCTCAAGGCCACGGGCGATGCTTTTCGGGGGCCGGCACCAGGCGAACTGGCGCGCTATTTCCCGCGTGCGGCGACCAGCCTGTCGCTAAGTCTGCTGGCGTCCACTTTGGCGATGAAGGAACCTCCAACGCATACGCGTCTGCGCCGGCTGATCTCGCGCGATTTCACCATCGGCCAGATCGACAAGCTGAGGCCGACCATCGCTCGCATTGTCGCAGCGCGCCTGGACGGCATGGCGCCCGCACTGGAGCGCGGGGAGGCAGTGGACCTGCATCAGGAATTCGCGCTGGCCTTGCCCATGCTGGTTTTCGGCGAACTGTTCGGCATGCCCCCGGACGACATTCTCGGGCTCGTCACCGGCATCAGCGCCATTCTGGAAGGCCTGAGCCCGCACGCCAGCGATCCCCAGCTCGCCGCGGCGGACTCGGCCAGCGCCAGGGTTCAGGCCTACTTCGGCGACCTCATACAGCGCAAGCGCTCCGATTCCAGCCACGACATCGTGTCAATGCTGGTCGGCGCACACGACGGCGATGCCGAGATGCTGTCGGATACGGAATTGATCAGCATGCTCTGGGGCATGTTGCTGGGCGGCTTCGCCACCACTGCCGCGGCCATCGGCCATGCTGTCCTGGCGATGCTGGCGTATCCCGAACAGCGGCACTGGCTGAAAGGAGATGCCATGGGGGTAAAGGCATTCGTCGAAGAAGCCCTGCGCTACGACGCGCCCGCCATGTTCAGCTCCATTCCGCGTATCGCCCAGCGCGACATCGAACTGGGCGGCGTGGTGATCCCGAAGAACGCGGACGTGCGCGTTCTGATCGCGGCCGGCAATCGTGACCCGGACGCCTTCGCCGATCCGGACCGCTTCGATCCCGTGCGGTTCTACGGCACCAGTCCTGGCATATCGATCGACGGGAAGATCATGCTGGCCTTCGGCCACGGCACCCACTTCTGCCTTGGTGCGCAACTGGCCCGGGTGCAGTTGGCCGAGAGCCTGCCGCGGATCCAGGCGCGCTTCCCCACGCTGGCATTGGCCGAGCAGCCGACCCGGGAGCCCTCCGCGTTCCTTAGGACGTTCCGCGCGCTGCCGGTGCGGCTGCATCGGCAGGAGGGCTGAGATGCGCGTCGTGGTCGATCAGGATCTGTGCGGAACTACCGGGCAGTGCGTGCTGACGCTGCCGGGCGCCTTTCGCCAGCGCGAACCGGACGGGGTGGCCGAAGTGTGCGTGGCGACGGTCCCGCAGGCGCTGCACGCCGCCGTGCGGCTTGCGGCCAACCAGTGCCCGGTCGCCGCCATTCGGGTCATCGAAAGCGATGCTGGCCATGACGAGCGCGCCAGCGCCGACCCTGCGCCTTCTCCGGCGCAGGCCGAGCGGCATGCCGCGAAAGAACAAGGCAATTCAGGAGGCACTATGGGACGGTTTGAAGGCAAGGTGGCCGTGGTGACCGGCGCCGGCGCCGGCATCGGCAAGGCATGCGCTCTCGCCATCGCGCGCGGGGGCGGCAGAGTGGTGGTGGCCGACATTGATGGCTCGGCGGCCATCGCCTGCACCGCGCAGATCGCGGCCGATGCAGGCCACGCGCTGCCCATAGCCATGGATATCGCCGATGAGCAGGCGGTGGCAGCGCTGTTCGAGACGGCGGAGCGGCACTTCGGGGGGGTCGACCTGCTGGTGAACAATGCGAGCGCCATGCATCTGACCCCGCGCGACTGCGCGATCCTCGACCTGGACCTGGCAGTCTGGGACCAGACCATGGCGACCAATCTGCGCGGCACGCTGCTCTGCTGCCGGCAGGCCATCCCACGGATGATCGACCGCGGCGGTGGCGCGATCGTCAACATGTCGTCGTGCCAAGGGCTCAGCGGTGACACGGCGCAGACGTCCTACGGCGCGTCGAAGGCGGCGATGAACATGCTCTCGGCTTCGCTCGCCACCCAGTACGGTCATGCGCAGATTCGCTGCAACGCGGTTGCGCCGGGTCTTATCATGACCGAGCGTCTCCTCGCCAAGCTGGACGAGTGCATGCAACGGCATCTGCGCCGGCACCAGCTCCTGCCGCGCGTCGGCCGCCCCGAGGACGTGGCCGCACTCGTGGCGTTCCTGCTCTCCGCCGATGCTGCGTTCATCACCGGCCAGGTCGTGTGCATCGATGGCGGCATGCTGGCGCATGTGCCGACATACGCCGACGGCGGCAACAGCTGCGCCGCGCGCCCTGTCGGCGACACCGAACCGGCGGCGGCGGCGCGCTGCTGATGGACATACTGCTCAACCCACTCAACCGTCGGCACCGGCTGCGATCCGACATCCCGGTCATGCCCGGCGCTTTCCCCTTGGTCGGGCATCTTCCCGCCATTGTCTGCGACCTGCCGCGCCTGCTGCAACGCGCAGAACGGACGCTGGGCAGCCACTTCTGGCTGGATTTCGGCCCTGCCGGACATCTGATGACCTGTGTGGATCCGGACGCATTCTCTCTGCTCAAGCACAAGGACGTGTCCTCGGCGCTGATCGAAGAGATCGCGCCCGAATTGCTTGGCGGAACGTTGGTTGCCCTGGACGGCGGCGCGCACCGGCAGGCGCGCGATGCCATCAAGGCAGCGTTCTTGCCCAAGGGGCTGACCCAGGCCGGGATCGGCGACCTGTTCGCGCCGGTCATCCAGGCGCGGGTGCAGGCGTGGCGCGCCCGCGGCGAGGTAACTATCCTGCGCGAGACCGGCGACCTGATGCTGAAGCTCATCTTCAGCCTCATGGGAATCCCCGCGCAGGACCTGCCGGGATGGCATCGCAAGTACCGGCAATTGCTGCAGTTGATCGTCGCGCCACCGGTCGACCTGCCCGGATTGCCTTTGCGGCGCGGCCGCGCTGCCCGCGACTGGATCGACGCGCAGTTGCGCCGGTTCGTCCGCGATGCGCGCGCGCATGCCGCGCGCACCGGGTTCATTAACGACATGGTGAGCGCTTTTGACAGCAGCGACGGTCCGCTCTCCGATGACGTCCTGGTCGCGAATATTCGCTTGCTGCTGCTTGCCGGTCACGACACCACTGCCTCGACGATGGCCTGGATCGTGATCGAGCTGGCGCGGCAGCCTGTGCTGTGGGACGCCCTGGTCGAGGAGGCGCAACGCGTGGGCGCGGTGCCGACCCGGCACGCGGACCTGGCGCAGTGTCCGGTCGCCGAGGCGCTGTTCCGCGAGACACTGCGCCTGCATCCGGCGACCACGCTCCTGCCGCGTCGCGCGCTGCAGGAATTGCAACTCGGCCAACGGCGCATTCCCGCAGGCACCCATCTATGCATCCCGCTGCAGCATTTCTCGACCTCGGCGCTGCTGCACGAGGCGCCTGATCAGTTCCGCCTGGCGCGGTGGCTGCAACGCACGGAGCCGATCCGGCCCGTGGACATGCTGCAGTTCGGTACTGGCCCACACGTCTGCATCGGCTACCACCTGGTATGGCTGGAAATGGTGCAGTTCTGCATCGCCTTGGCGCTGACCATGCACAAGGCCGGGGTGCGGCCGCAGTTGCTGAGCGACGTCGAAAAGAGCCGGCGCTACTACCCGACCGCACATCCGTCCATGGCAATCCGCATAGGCTTCTCATGAGCTGGGCACGCCTGTGTGGCAAGGCAGCGGCGCCGGCGGGGCGCGGCATTGCGGCACTCAGCGCACGCACTCGTGTGACGCCGGCAACACCGTGACGGCTTGCGCTCGGCGCAGCCGTCTCAGCTACAAGGACATCAACAACATGCAGACCGGTTCAACTCCACGCGACCGAATTGGCGTTTCCGCATTCGGCGGATTGGGCGCGCAGGCGCGCGGCGCCTCTGGCGGGCTGCTCCCGGAGATCTGGATGCAGGACGGCGCAAAGCGGGTCGAACAGGCTCTGGGGCGTCTGCTCTGCGCCGAAGACGACGGCAAGACAGAGCTGATGGCGGCCATGCGCTACGCCACCTTGCATGGCGGGAAGCGCACCCGCGCCTTGCTCTGTCTGGCTGCCGGCGCACTGGCGGGCACGCCGGCGCACATGCTCGACGACGTCGGTGCCGCCATCGAGATGATGCACGCCTGTACCCTGGTCCACGACGACCTGCCCGCGATGGATGACGACGTGCTTCGCCGCGGCCTTCCGACCGTGCACGTAAAGTTCGGCGAAGCCACTGCGATCCTGGTCGGCGATGCGCTGCAGGCCCACGCCTTCCTGACGCTGGCGAGCCTGGATGCGCCGGGCGACAACCGTATCGCGCTCGTGCGCGAACTGGCGCAGGCGGTGTCCGCCGAGGGTGCCGCAGGCGGGCAGGCCATCGATCTGTCGCTGGTCGGAAAGCACGCCGGGCTGGACAGGATCCTGGCGATGCACGGGATGAAAACCGGAGCGCTAGTGCGCGCGTCGGTTCGCATGGGCGCGCTATACTCCATCGCGGAGGATGCCGCGCACGCTGCGCTGTATGCTGCGCTCGATCGCTACACCGCCTGTTTCGGCCTGGCGTTGCAGGTGGCCGACGACATTCTCGACGCGACGGCGGATACCGCGACTCTTGGCAAGACCCCCGGTAAGGACGCGGCGGCGCAAAAGCCGACCTGCGCGTCGATCATGGGGCTGCAGGCTGCGCGCCAGTTCGCCCTGTACTTGTTGCACGACGCCGGGGAGGCCATCGCCCCTCTGGGGCCGCGTGCGGAAGGGTTGGCGCAGATGCTGCAGCGGGCCAACGTCTATCTGTCCGCGCCATACGCATGAGCGGGCCCATCCGTAAGGACTCGCCCCTGTGCTGCTGCGATCGGCCGGCGGGCGCAGCATGCTGCACTGTGTCCGTGTCGGCGGCGACGTGCGCGGCGTCTGCCCGTTTCTGTTCTCGTTAGCCCTCTGCAGAAGGAACATACCGCGTGAACGCGCTGTCCGAACAGATCCTTTCCGAAATGCGCCACCTGCTGAGCGATATGAGGGACGGCGGCAGTGTCGGTCCGTCCGTCTACGACACGGCGCGAGCTCTGCAGTTCCACGGCAACGTCACCGGTCGGCAGGACGCATACGCGTGGCTCATCGCGCAGCAACAGGCCGATGGCGGATGGGGAAGTGCGGACTTCCCGCTGTTTCGCCATGCGCCCACGTGGGCGGCGTTGCTGGCATTGCAGCGTGCCGATCCTCTTCCTGGCGCTGCCGACGCAGTCCATGCTGCAACCCGGTTCATCGAGCGCCAGCCCGATCCCTACGCGCATGCGGTGCCGGAAGACGCGCCCATCGGCGCGGAGCTGATCCTGCCGCAGTTGTGCGACGAGGCCGCATCCTTGCTGGGTGGCGTGGCGTTTCCGCGCCACCCGGCGCTGTTGCCGTTGCGGCAAGCACGCCTGGCCAAGCTGGGGCCAGTTGCGACGTTGCCGAGCGGCCATCCGTTGCTGCACTCCTGGGAAGCCTGGGGGACGTCGCCGGCCACCGCATGCCCGGACGACGACGGCAGCATCGGCATTAGTCCGGCCGCCACCGCGGCGTGGCGTGCGCAAGCCGTGACACAGGGAAGAACGCCGCAGGTCGGGCGCACCGACGGGTATCTGCAGGCGGCATCGCGGGCGACGCGCACCGGCATCGAAGGTGTCGTTCCCAACGTCTGGCCAATCAATGTGTTCGAGCCATGCTGGTCGCTGTACACGCTGCATCTGGCCGGTCTGTTCGCGCATCCCGCGCTCGCCGAGGCGGTGCAAGTGATCATCGCGCAGCTCGACGCCCGCCTCGGCGTGCGCGGTCTGGGCCCGGCCTTGCACTTCGCGGCCGATGCGGACGACACCGCCGTTGCATTGTGCGTCCTTCGCCTTGCAGGCCGCGACCCGGCGGTCGACGCGTTGCGCCATTTCGAAACCGGCGAGCTGTTCGTCACCTTCCCCGGCGAGCGCAATGCCTCGGTGTCGACCAACATCCATGCCCTGCATGCGTTGCGAATGTTGGGAAAGCCCGCCGCCCGCACCAGCGCCTACGTCGAGGCCAATCGCAACCCGCACGGTCTATGGGACAACGAAAAATGGCACGTTTCCTGGCTGTATCCAACCGCGCATGCGGTCGCTGCGCTGGCGCAAGGCAAGCCCCAGTGGCGCGACGAGCGCGCGCTGGCAGCGCTGCTGCAGGCGCAGCGCGACGACGGCGGCTGGGGCGCCGGTCGCGCGTCCTCATTCGAGGAAACCGCCTATGCGCTGTTCGCGTTGCACGTGATGGACGGGAGCGAAGAGCCGGCAGGGCGTCGGCGCATCGCGCAGGCGGTGGCGGGTGCGCTGAAGTGGATGCTCGCTCGCCACGCGGCGCATGTATTGCCCCAGACGCCGCTGTGGATCGGCAAGGAACTGTATTGCCCCACGCGGGTGGTGCGCGTGGCCGAACTCGCCGGGTTGTGGCTGGCGCTTCGTTCGGGGCGGCGCGTCTCGGCCGAGGGAGCAGGAGCCGGGCCATGATCCCGACCGATCGCGCGCTGCAGCAGGTGCTGGAATGGGGGCGTTCCCTGACTGGGTTCACCGACGAGCATGGCCTGGAAGCAGTCAGGGGCGGCCAGTACATCCTGCAGCGCATCCACCCGAGCCTGCGCGACACCAGCGCCCGCACCGGCCGCGATCCGCTGGACGAGACGCTGATCGTGGCGTTCTATCGCGAACTGGCGCTGCTGTTCTGGCTCGACGATTGCAACGACCTTGACCTGATCGCGCCGGAGCAGCTCGCCGCGGTGGAGCAGGCGCTCGGGCAAGGCGTGCCGTGCGCGCTCCCCGGATTCGAGGGCTGTGCTGTGCTGCGCGCTTCGCTCGCCGCGCTCGCCTACGATCGTCGCGACTATGCTCAGCTTCTCTACCATACCCGGTGCTACTGCGCGGCGCTGCGTGCCGGACACGCGCAGGCGGCAGGGGCAGAGCGCTGGTCCTACGCCGAGTACTTGCAGAACGGCGTGGATTCGATCGCCTACACGAACGTGTTCTGTTGCCTGTCCTTGCTGTGGGGGCTGGACATGGCGACCTTGCGCGCGCATCCGGCGTTTCGCCAGGTCCTGCGGCTCATCTCCGCGATAGGGCGCTTGCAGAACGATCTGCATGGACGCGAAAAGGATAAGTCGGCCGGCGAGGGAGCTAACGCGGCGATCCTGCTGCTGCAGCGCTATCCGGCTATGCCTGTGGTGGAGTTCCTCAACGACGAGCTGGCCGGCCATACCCGCATGCTGCACCGGATGATGGCGCAAGAACCCTTTCCACCGCCGTGGGGACCGTTGATCGAAGCCATGGCGGCCATCCGCGCGCAGTACTACCAGACCTCAACCAGCCGCTACCGCAGCGACGCTGCGGGGGGAGGCGAGCGTGCGCCGGCCTGAACGCGCGGGAAACGGCGGCGTGCGCGCGCTGCCGTCGGTCCGATCCGACGCAACGCCGTCGCCCGATGCGGCGGATGGGTCGAGCATCAGCGACACCAAGCTGAGCCGGCGCAAGGACGACCACCTGGACATCGTGCTGGATCGGCGAGCGGCGTGGGCCAAGGCCGCCGGCTGGGAGTGCATTCGTTTCGAACACTGCGCATTGCCCGAGTTGGACCTGACGCAGATCGACCTCAGCGCCTCGCTGCTGGGCAAGACCATGCGCGCGCCTCTGCTGATCAGCTCCATGACCGGCGGCATGCCACGCGCCGAGGCCATTAACCGGCATCTGAGCGAGGCAGCGCAAGCCTTGGGGATCGCCATGTGCGTCGGTTCGCAGCGCGTGAGCCTGCAATCCCGCAACTCCCAGGGGCTGACGCGCGCGCTGCGCCGCCTCGCCCCAGACGTTCCCTTGCTGGCCAATATCGGCGCCGCGCAACTGCGTGAGGCCGACGGCCTGGACCTCGCGCGCCGGGCGGTGGGTGCACTGGAGGCCGATGGACTCATCGTCCATCTCAATCCGCTGCAGGAAGCGGTACAGCCGGAAGGCGACCGCGACTGGCGCGGCGTCCTGGCGCAGATCGCTCGCGCCGCACGCAGCGTGGGCGTGCCGATCGTGGCCAAGGAAGTCGGGTCGGGCCTGTCCGCCTCGGTGGCCTGTGCGCTCGTAGAGGCGGGCGTGGCGGTGATCGATGTCGCCGGCGCCGGCGGCACCAGTTGGGCCGCGGTGGAGGGCGAGCGCGCCCGCGATGCCGCCGACCGCGCAGTGGCGATGGCGTTCGCCGATTGGGGGATTCCGACTCCGGCCAGCGTGCAGGCGGTCCGTCGGGCGCTGCCAGCGGTGAAGCTGATTGCGTCGGGCGGGATCAGCGACGGCGTCGACGTGGCCAAGGCTATCCGCCTGGGCGCGGACATCGCCGGGCAGGCGGCTGGCGTGCTGCGCGCGGCTACGGTATCCACCGAGGCGGTTGTCGCGCATTTCGAGATCGTCATCCGCCAGTTGGCCGTCGCCTGCTTCTGCACCGGCTCGGCTGATCTGGCGGCTTTGCGTCAAGCGCGCTTGTTGGCCTCGGCGCATCTGCCCGCCGGTTGATGTCAGCCTCGATCGCACGTGGCGACGGGCGCCTAGTCTCACTGAGTCAGAAAGTCTCGGAAGCGGGGATTCGCGCTGGTCGCGGGCTTGTTCGGGTGCTGCTTTGTGATCAGGGAGGCGCCCCGCCGTAGCCGACTGGGGCATCTGAGAGTGAAGCCGCATTCGACGCCATGTCGCGCTTTGATCGGGGTGATCGGTCACGCCAACCGAGTTGAGCCCCTGAAGGGGCCGGGGGTGCTGGAGGCCGGCTACGCTTGGACCGCATCAACCCCTCGGAAAGCTACAGCGACGGCCACGGCAAGCATACCAACATGGTGGAGAGCTATTTCAGCCGCCTTCGCCGCATAGTCGCCGCCAGCAGTACGCCATCATGCAGCATGGCTGGAAGATCACCCTCGCAATTCCAACGGCGATAACGCATTTAGGCTGCTTGGCCGAGCGATGCAGCATGGAGTGGCGTACGTGGAAACGTTATTGGCAGCGAAACGTGGACAAAATAATTCGCAAATTCCCGCATTTCGCCAAATTAGCAACCAAATTGCTACGTACGCATTTATGACGCACCAGATTGCACGTTGCATGTTTGCAGAAAATTGACAAATATGTGCGTTGCTTGTATGGCGCGCCCAACTAGCATTTACCCCGCTGGGCCAGGGAACGGGAGAACGACGCATGATGATGGAGAAAGGTGTAAAGCCGAGGATCGCTGAAAGATGCGCTCTTCCGCGTGACATTTCAAGATTCAAGAAACTGCACGAAAACGGTCGCGCGGTTATCAAGCCGAATCCTGACAAGACTCTCGGTTATGTGTCTACCGCTGAATTGGTGAATGAAACGGTGAAAACCGCTTCGTAACCCTGATTTCTATTTGCTTTTAGAGGGCGAAGGTTTACCAACCTTCGCCCTCTTGCTGTTTGGGGCGGCTGGGAGTTCGATTTGAAATGATTCCGTTTGATGAGACAAAATTGGATGAATGGCTCTCCGACTACGAGTCGTTCAATTACGCGTTCCGTCAATTTTGCTACGCGAATTTCAAGGTCCATGAGCTCGACGCGCAATTCATTCCCAACGTTATAAAGCAAATTCACGCCCAGTGGGTCAGCGACAACGAAAAGTGGCTGAATGAAGAGACGCCCGAACATACGACTAGGCTATCGCACGTAAAAATTCTCGCCTTGCTTCTTTATAATCTGAACGCGGAACCGTTTCTCGGCAATTTCTTCGATCACGAATATCAGGAAGACGTCCCTTACGCTTTCAAGGGAACCGACGAGGAAAAGGCCGCTGCGCGCCGCGATCTCATAGATGGCCGTGAAGCAATTTTGGCTTTGGACTTCTGCCTTCTGATCATCAACTGGTTTGAGAAGAACCGGATGGATCGCGCGATCCCGTACCGACAGCCGATGACGCCCGACATGCGCCACGATCTTCTCGGGTACCTTTTGAATGGGAGCGTTGACCGCAAGGCCCTTTACCTGATTTTGAAGGCCATGTATCTTCGGCCAAGCAAGGGCGGCTCCGCCAATTAGCAATCCTTCCCTCTTTTAACGCTCTCCGCTGCCTTGGCTTTCCGCTTCCGCGAACCTTCGTGGAATTGACGCCCTGTCTAATCGGCTCGACAAGGAACGCGTCCGTCCCAGCCCTTCGGCCTGAACGACCCGCTGGGCCCTCTCTTTGTTTGACTTGCTGCCTTCCGCCGCGGGCTTCATGATAACCCTGCAAAGCTCTCCGCCGAAGCGGTTGGGTTTGCGCCGCAATGGCCTGATCCGCGACGGGTCGCCCGTGGCTATATGATACGCGAACAGATCATAGAGTTGTGACTTGCTTGTCGGAGATACCTTTGCGTATCATCGCGCATTCGAAAAGATCGTTTACGTATCATAATGGATTCTCAATCGGAAATTCTTCTCGAAATTGGTGGGCTTTTCAGGCAGGCCAGGCTGGCGGCTGCGATGACGCAGGAGCAGGTCGCTGATTTGGCGGGTATATCCCGTCCCCGATATCGCGACATCGAAAAGGGAGCCGCAGCCGCGCGTGCGACAACGCTCATGAATATTGCTCGAGCGCTCGGTCTGGAAATGATGCTGGTTCCGCAAGCCATGGTGCCGGCTGTTCAGGCTCTATTGCGTCCGCATCATGATGACGATCGACCGGCCTTTGTTTCTCAACCTGACGATGACGATCATGCCTCCAGTCTTTCGCGCACCTAAGACGATCCCGTCGCTGGACGTGCTCTTGAAGGCAGTGAAGATCGGCACAATCGTCAGGACGCCGGGCGATATGCATTCAACTTCGATGAGGCCTACTGCGCGACGGGCGGCTTTCCGGTTGTCAGCCTCTCGTTTTGGGCAGCGACGGGAGTGTTGCGGAAAGATCCGAAGCCTGTGCCAAGCGCCTTGCCCGCTTTGTTCGCGAACCTCCTGCCGGAGGAGAAATTGCGCAGGCGATGGAAGGCACCACGAAGGCAATGTGCGGCCAGGCAATGATTTCGACCTTTTAGCGGCGCTGGGCGCCGATCTGCCGGGAGCCGCACGGGCGTTGCCCAGTGACGGCGCGATAGCGGTTTCGCAGGATGCTTCAAAGGATCAGCCCAAGGCACGGTTCTCGCTTGCCGGCGTGCAGATGAAGCTGTCGGTCATGAAGAACATTGGAAAAGGCGGCGGCCTTACCTTGCCGATGGACGACGAGCAGGGCCGGTACATTGCCAAGTTCCCTTCGACGGCCTTCCCGGGCTTTTCCGAGAACGAATTCGCCAACCTGGCGCTGGCAGCAGCAATCGGCATGGACGTTCCTGAATGCGAACTGGTCGAGAAGTCCGATTTTGAGGGCGTTCCCGAAGAATTCAATACGCTGTCTGACGGCAAGGTCCTTCTCGTCAAACGCTTCGATCGCGGCGCCGGTGGCGAGAGGATACACATCGAGGATTTCGCCCAGGTCTTCGATGTCTACCCCTCGCGCAAATATGAGGGGGCTGCTTATCACGACATAGCCTTGGCTCTTGGCGTGGCCGTCTCGCCTACGGCGGCTCTCGAGTTCGTCCGCCGCATGGCACTGACCGTCATCACCGGCAATGGCGACATGCACCTGAAGAACTGGTCTTTGATCTATCCCGGTAACGGCGACAAGCCGGCGCTTGCACCAATCTACGACCTCCTATCCACCGTGCCATATATTCCCGCCGACGCCATGGGGCTGTCGCTTGGAGGAGAGCGCTCGTTCAAGGCGCTAGCAGCACCGCGATGGAAAGCATTTGCGAACCGTGCACCGCTTCCGGAGCCAGCAGTCCTGAAGGCAGTGGTCGAGACGGTCAAACTCGTCAACGAGTACTGGTGGCATCTGCCTGAGCGCGACGTTGTCGCAGCGAAAGTGCTCGAGCGGATGACGAACATGTGAAGGCGATGACGCCGATACTGAACTCCTGTGCCGACAAGTGAGCCGAGACCCCTCGAATTGCTGATATAGCGGGACCATCCGCCTGTGGCACCGGATGAGTGGCCGCGGACCGATGGTATGCCAGCGTCGCGCGCAGGATTCTACGCAGTCTCGACGAGGACACGCGAGACGAAGCACGTCAGCTCGCTGGCACAAAAAGTTTCGCAGCTTCCCGCAAGTAGGTTGAGATGCTGTTCGTCCACGTCAACACAACGACGCGGTGCAAACGAATTCGGTGACTGAGGATCGCGATCCGACGCTTTGTGTCGCCAATGTCGCGTCCGCTACACGGGCTGTTCCGACGATCCTTTTCTTTGAACTCAAGCTAAACCACTGAAAAACAAGCATGAAAACATTCATCGGTTGGATCAGCCAAATTGGCATGAGTCTTGAGATCCTTAGGTGCGAGGCGGCTAGAGCTGCCCGACCGGCATTCAAGTCGCGGCAGCCGCGATGAATGGGAACGAAGGAAGGAAAGCTACATGTCAGGTTTGCGTCAGATCGCCTTTTACGGCAAGGGCGGCATCGGCAAGTCCACCACCTCCCAAAATACGCTCGCCGCCCTGGTCGACCTCGGGCAGAGAATCCTCATCGTCGGCTGCGACCCCAAAGCCGACTCCACCCGCCTGATCCTGAACGCGAAGGCGCAGGATACGGTCCTGCATCTTGCGGCAGAGGAAGGTTCGGTGGAAGACCTGGAACTCGCGGACGTGCTCAAGGTCGGGTACAAAGGCATCAAATGCGTGGAGTCCGGCGGCCCTGAGCCGGGTGTCGGCTGCGCCGGCCGCGGAGTGATCACCTCGATCAACTTCCTCGAGGAGAACGGCGCCTACGACGATGTCGACTATGTCTCCTACGACGTGCTCGGGGATGTGGTGTGTGGCGGTTTCGCGATGCCGATCCGCGAGAACAAGGCCCAGGAGATCTATATCGTCATGTCCGGCGAGATGATGGCGCTCTATGCCGCCAACAACATCGCCAAGGGCATCCTGAAATACGCCCATTCGGGCGGCGTGCGGCTCGGTGGCCTGATCTGCAACGAGCGCCAAACCGACCGCGAGCTCGACCTCGCCGAAGCGCTGGCTTCCAGGCTCAATTCCAAGCTTATCCACTTCGTGCCGCGCGACAACATCGTCCAGCACGCCGAGCTCAGGAAGATGTCTGTGATCCAGTATGCGCCGGACTCCAAGCAGGCGGGGGAATACAGGGCGCTGGCCGAGAAGATCCACGGGAATTCGGGCCAGGGCACCATCCCGACCCCGATCACCATGGAGGAGCTCGAGGACATGCTGCTCGACTTCGGCATCATGAAGACGGACGAGCAGATGCTTGCCGAGCTTCAGGTCAAGGAAGCGGCCAAGGCGGCCGCACAGTAGCGACCGCTGCCGACACGAGGCGCCGCCCGACGTGGTGCGTCTTTCAAAGAACGGCGCCTCGTCGGTGAGGCGTCACCCTGAACCTTGAAAGGGGTCCCATGAGCCTGGAATACGAGAATGACGGTGGCCTCCATGCGAGGCTTATCGAGGAAGTGCTGTCGCAATATCCTGACAAGTCGGCGAAGCGCCGCAAAAAGCACCTCAGCGTCGCAAAAAGCGGCGACGAGGCTGGCGAGGAAAGCGAGGTCCTTTCCGAATGCGAGGTCAAATCGAACATCAAGTCCATCCCCGGCGTGATGACAATTCGCGGCTGCGCCTATGCCGGCTCGAAAGGCGTGGTGTGGGGTCCAGTCAAGGATATGGTCCATATCTCGCACGGGCCGGTCGGCTGCGGGCAATATTCCTGGTCTCAACGCCGCAACTACTACGTCGGCACGACCGGCATCGACACGTTCGTCACGATGCAGTTCACCTCCGATTTCCAGGAGAAGGACATTGTTTTCGGCGGCGACAAGAAGCTCGAACGGATCATCGACGAGATCGAGGAACTGTTTCCGCTGAACAAGGGCATGACCGTGCAATCCGAATGCCCGATTGGCCTGATTGGCGACGACACCGAAGCTGTGTCCCGCAACAAGGCCAAGGAGCACGAAAAGACAATCGTGCCGGTGCGCTGCGAGGGCTTCCGCGGCGTCTCGCAATCCCTCGGCCACCACATCGCCAACGACGCGATCCGCGACTGGGTGTTCGAGAAGAAGGACCTCGAGTTCGAGGCCGGCCCGTACGATGTCAATGTGGTCGGCGACTACAATATCGGCGGCGACGCCTGGGCTTCGCGCATCCTGCTCGAGGAGATGGGTCTGCGCGTGGTCGGCAACTGGTCGGGCGACGCTACGCTGGCCGAAATAGAGCGAGCGCCAAAGGCGAAACTCAATCTCATCCATTGCTACAGGTCGATGAACTACATCTGCCGGCACATGGAGGAAAAGTATGGCATCGCCTGGATGGAGTACAATTTCTTCGGGCCCTCCCAGACCGAAGCCTCTCTGCGCAAGATAGCCAAGCACTTCGGGCCGGAAATCGAGGCAAAGGCCGAGGCGGTCATCGCCAAATACCGGCCGCTGGTCGAGGCGGTCATAGCCAAGTACCGGCCGCGCCTCGAAGGCAGGACGGTGATGCTCTATGTCGGCGGGCTGCGCCCCCGTCACGTCGTCACGGCATATGAGGACCTGGGCATGGTGATCGTCGGCACTGGCTATGAATTTGGCCATAACGACGACTATCAGCGCACCGGCCACTACGTGAAGAAGGGCACGCTGATCTATGACGACGTGACTGGTTACGAGCTGGAGAAGTTCATCGAGGGGATCCGTCCTGATCTCGTGGGCTCCGGCATCAAAGAAAAGTACCCGGTCCAGAAGATGGGCATACCGTTCCGTCAAATGCATTCCTGGGATTATTCCGGCCCGTATCATGGCTACGACGGGTTCGCCATCTTCGCGCGCGATATGGACCTGGCCATCAACAACCCGGTCTGGAACCTCTACGACGCCCCCTGGAAGAAAAAAGCCGAGCCGTCGGCGGCGATCGCAGCCGAATGAAACCCTGGCCTCCCGGAAGCCGGGAGGCCGTGAACGCCTGTGGCCGCTTGTCCGCGGGAGACCTGAAACTTTCGACGTCCCTGTGCCGCCCTATGGCGGGCCAGATGGAAAGAGGTAACCACCCATGCCGCAGTCGGCTGAAAAAATTCTCGACCACGCGCCCCTGTTCCGCGAGCCGGAATACAGGCAGATGCTTGCCGAGAAGAGGCTGAATTTCGAATGTCCGCACCCGGACCAGGTCGTTACCGACCAACGCGAATTCTCCAAGACTTGGGAATACCGCGAGAAGAACCTCGCTCGCGAGGCGCTTGTCGTGAACCCCGCCAAGGCGTGCCAGCCGCTCGGCGCGGTGTTCGCGGCTGCGGGCTTCGAGCGAACGATGTCCTTCGTCCACGGCAGCCAGGGCTGCGTGGCCTATTACCGCTCGCACCTTTCGCGCCATTTCAAGGAGCCTGCTTCGGCGGTTTCCTCCTCGATGACTGAGGACGCGGCAGTGTTCGGCGGCCTGAAGAACCTGGTCGATGGGCTCGCCAACACGTACCAACTCTACGACCCGAAGATGATCGCCGTCTCGACCACTTGTATGGCGGAGGTCATTGGCGACGACCTGCACAGCTTCATCGAGAACGCCAAGGACCAAGGCTCGGTCCCGCGCGACTTCGACGTGCCCTTCGCCCACACGCCGGCCTTCGTCGGCAGCCATGTCGATGGCTACGACGTCGCGCTCAAGGGCATTTTGGAGCATTTCTGGAAAGGCGAGGAGCGAAACGAAGCCGAGGGGACCATCAACGTCATTCCGGGTTTCGACGGCTTCTGCGTGGGCAACAACCGGGAACTCAAGCGTCTGCTCGATCTGATAGGCGTGTCCTATACCTTCATCCAAGACGCCTCTGACCAGTTCGACACGCCGTCCGACGGCGAATACCGCATGTATGACGGCGGCACGAAGATCGAAGATGTGAGGAAGGCACTCAACGCCGAGGCGACGCTGTCGCTGCAGCATTACAACACCCGCAAAACATTGGAGTATTGCAAGGGAGTGGGGCAGGCGACGGCCTCCTTCCACTACCCGCTCGGAGTTAAGGCGACCGACGACTTCCTGATCGAGGTCTCCGCGATTTCCGGCAAGCAAATCCCCGAGGCACTCCGCCTCGAGCGCGGCCGACTTGTCGACGCCATGGCCGACAGCCAATCCTGGCTGCACGGGAAGAAATACGCAATTTACGGCGATCCGGACTTTGTCTATGCCATGGCCCGCTTCATCATGGAGACGGGCGGCGAGCCGACCCATTGCCTCGCCACCAACGGCACATCGGCATGGGAAGCGGAGTTGAAGGAACTGCTTGCATCATCGCCCTTCGGCAAGGATGCTCAAGTCTGGGCGGGCAAGGACCTCTGGGCGATGCGCTCGCTACTCTTCACCGAGCCGGTGGACCTGCTGATCGGCAACTCCTATGGCAAGTATCTGGAGCGCGACACGGGCACGCCGCTGATCCGGCTGACGTTTCCGATCTTCGACCGCCACCATCACCATCGGTTTGCGCTAATGGGCTACCAAGGCGGGCTGCGCGTATTGACGACGATCCTCGACAAGATCTTCGACAAGCTCGATCGCGAGACAAGCGAGACGGGCGTGACGGACTATTCGTATGACCTCACCCGCTAAGCGTGACGTCGGCTTGGCCGGTCGTCTTCCCGAGGGACTTTGGAGACCGACGCAATGTCCTTGCTCAGAGCCAAAATCCAGGATGTCTTCAACGAGCCTGGCTGTGAAAAGAACCTCGGCAAGGATGCCAAGGCGCGCAAAAAGGGCTGTTCGAAGCCACTGACCCCCGGAGCGGCGGCCGGTGGCTGTGCCTTCGATGGCGCCAAGATCGTGCTGCAGCCGATCACCGACGTCGCCCACCTGGTCCATGGGCCGCTCGCCTGCGAGGGCAACTCCTGGGACAACCGCGGTGCGGCTTCGTCCGGGCCAACGCTGTGGCGCACAAGCTTTACGACCGACCTCACCGAACTCGATGTTGTGATGGGGCGGGGCGAGCGGAAGCTTTTCAAAGCGATCCGCGAGATCAAGGAAGCGTATGAGCCGCCGGCGATCTTCGTCTATCCGACCTGCGTGACGGCGCTGATCGGCGACGACATCCAGGCCGTCTGCAAGCGGGCGGCGGAAAAGTTCGGCCTGCCGGTGGTACCGGTCAATGCGCCGGGCTTCGTCGGCTCCAAGAATCTCGGCAACAAGCTTGCCGGCGAGGCGTTGCTCGAGCATGTCATCGGCACGGTCGAGCCCGACGATGCCGGCCCTTACGACATTAACATTCTTGGCGAATTCAACCTCTCGGGCGAATTCTGGCTGGTGAAGCCGCTGCTGGATCGGCTCGGGATCCGGGTGCGCGCCTGCATTCCGGGCGACGCACGTTACTTCGACATTGCCGGCGCGCACCGCGCCCGGGCGGCTATGATGGTGTGCTCGACCGCGCTCATCAATCTCGCCCGCAAGATGGAGCAGCGCTGGGGCATCCCGTTTTTCGAGGGCTCCTTCTACGGCATCAGCGCCACCTCTGAAGCGCTCCGACAAATCTCTCAGCTGCTCGTGAAGAAGGGTGCCGATCCGGAGATCCTCGGCCGCACCGAGGCATTGATTGCAGAGGAAGAGGCGATCGCTTGGAAGAAGCTCGCGGCCTACCGGCCGAGGCTCGAAGGCAAGCGCGTGCTGCTCAACACCGGGGGGGTGAAGTCCTGGTCGGTCGTCCATGCGCTGATGGAGATCGGGATCGAGATCGTCGGCACCTCTGTCAAGAAGTCGACCGTCGAAGACAAGGAGCGCATCAAGCAGATCCTCAAGCACGACAACCACATGTTCGAGCAGATGGCAGCGCGCGAGCTTTACGCCATGCTCTCCGAACACAAGGCCGACATCCTGCTATCAGGCGGGCGCACGCAATTCGTCGCGCTGAAGGCCAAGACACCTTGGCTCGATATCAACCAGGAGCGCCAACACCCTTACGCCGGCTATGACGGCATGGTGGAACTCGTACGCCAGATCGACCTGGCCATTCATAACCCCATCTGGCGCCAGGTACGGGAACCGGCACCATGGGATTGCCAGCCTGCGGTGAGGGAAGAACTGCCGCGCATGAAAAACGAGACCGCGACCTTGCATGTTGTCCAGGAATTCGCCGGCACGACGGCCGGTGATTTCGGCGAATGTCGAGGAAAGCCGATGGTCCGCATCCTTCCCCAGACCAAAGCGGCGGCGGTCAATCCGCTGAAGTCATCCCAGCCGCTCGGAGCCGCCCTCGCCTTTCTTGGCGTCGACGGCGCGATGCCATTGTTCCACGGCAGCCAGGGGTGCACCAGCTTCGCGCTCGTGCTCTTCGTGCGACATTTCAAGGAAGCCATCCCCTTGCAGACAACGGCGATGGACGAGGTGGCGACGATCCTCGGCGGGGCAGACCATCTGGAAGAGGCGATCCTCAACCTCAAGGCCCGCACAAAGCCAACGCTGATCGGGGTTTGCACGACGGCGCTGGTGGAAACCCGAGGCGAAGACAGCGCGGGAGATATCGCCAATATCAGGCTGAAGCGCGCGGAAGAACTCGCGGGTACGGAGGTGGTGCTAGCCAACACACCGGATTTCGATGGCGCGATCGAAGAGGGCTGGGCCAAAGCTGTCACCGCGATGATCGAAGGGATTACACGGCCCGGCGAGCAGGCGCGGCAATCAAAGAAGATCGTGATCCTGCCTGGCTGGAACCTCACTGTGGCTGACATTCAGCATTTGCGTCAGATGGTTGAAAGCTTTGGACTGCAGCCGGTGATTTTGCCGGACGTCTCCGGCTCGCTCGACGGTACGCTGCCCGACCGTTGGGTCACGACGACATATGGCGGCACCAGCGTCGAGGATGTCCGCGAGCTTGGCACGGCCGAGCAATGTATCGTCATCGGTGAGCATATGCGCCGCCCCGCCGAGGTGCTGCATAGGTTGACCGGCGTGCCCTACGTACTGTTCCGGTCGCTGACTGGATTGAGGGACGCCGACCGGTTCGTCTCGTTCCTGTCTACGGTTTCGGGCGCGGCGGCGCCGTCTGGGGTGCGCCGTCAGCGGTCGCAGCTGCAGGACGCGTTGCTCGACGGACATTTCCACTTTGGAGGCAAGAAAATTGCGATCGCTGCTGAACCAGACCAACTCTACCAACTCGCGAGCTTCTTCCTCGGCATGGGCTCCGAAATCGCGGCGGCGGTCACAACGGCCGCTATGTCGAAAATTCTGGAGGAAGTGCCGGCGCAGTCGGTTCAAATCGGCGATCTCGGCGATTTGGAAGCTCTTGGCGCCGGCGCTGATCTTCTCGTCACCCATTCCCACGCCCGCCAGGCGGCGCAGCGTCTCGGCATTCCGCTCATGCGGGTCGGCTTCCCGATCTTCGACCGGCTCGGGGCCCAGCACAAGCTCACAATCCTCTACCAGGGGACCCGCGACCTGATCTTCGAGGTTGCCAACATTTTTGCAGCCAACCGGCGCGCGCCGACGCCTGACGCGCTTGATCCACTCCGTAAGCGAGAAATGCCAGATGAGCTCCGTTCGTCGCCTCTCGCTCGTCGCTGACCAGGTTCACGCACCGACGCCGGAACGTCAGGCCGGCGCATTGCGCGTGGCGATCGCCACGCAGGACATGAAGAACCTCAACGCCCATTTCGGGTCGGCCAGACGCTTTGCTGTCTACGACGTGATGCGCGAGGAGTGGAATCTCGTGGAAGCCGTGGCCTTTGGTGACGTTTCCGACGAGAGCGGGAAGCACCGAACCGAGGGCGATGACCGCATCACCCCGAAGGTGGAGGCGCTAAAGGGCTGTCATCTGCTGTTTTGTCTGGCGATCGGCGGACCTTCGGCAGCCAAACTTGTTTCCGCAAAGATCCATCCAATCAAAGTGCCGCAGCCCCAGACCATCCAAGAGGTGCTGTTGCGCACGCAGATGATGCTCAGGACGTGTCCTCCCCCTTGGCTGCGCAAGGTGCTGGCGCAGGCGGGTGTCGCCGAACAGAAACCCTCTTTCGAGGACGAGGACTGAAGAGGAGTGTGCGAAATGTTTGAAGGCGCTGTTAGCCCTGCCGCCACCGAGGACGAGGCGGCCCTTGCCACCCCGTTCGTCAAATGCCTCGTGCGGCTGATTCGTGCTAATGATTCCCACGGGTCATGGGAAGGCAAATCGGACGCCGAGCTGGTGGGCGACTTCATCATCACCAGGCAACAGCGCCGTGCAATTCCAATAATCGGTGATCCCGATCCGGACGTGCTGTGGAGGCTCGATAAATTCTACACCGCCGTCGGGCTTGCGATTGAGGAACGCTCCGGCCTGATGGCATCCCCGATGATGGAGATAAGTCATGAGGGCTTCGGGCGCGTGCTCTTCACGGCCGGGCGACTGGTCGTTCTGTCCAAGACCCTGCGCGACGTCCATCGGTTCGGCTTCGAGACGTTCTGGAAGCTCGCCGCGGCCGGTACCCAACTGGCCGGCGATGCCACCGCAGCCATTGAGGCTTATCCCGAGGTGGCGCGGGCGTGATCTTTCGACCGAGGGGATCATGTCAGGTCTTGAGGACATGCGATGGCGAGGCCTCTCAATCGAGGCGGTCGAGGCCGATGTGGTTCTTGGGGTAGCGCTGATGAAGCCAGTGGTACTGATCTGTTCGCAAGATGCGGAGTTGTATTTGTTCCTGAGCCACATTCTTGGGGTGGACGGCTTCACGAGTGAGCCGGCAGGCGGCGTGAAGGAAGCACTTGCATTGGCCGATCAACGGGAGCTCCAGGCGGTAGTCCTGGACTGCGGGCCAGCAAGCGCGGCAGGCTCTACAATCTGCGCCCGGTTCAAGCGGGAGCCCCGGACCGGCCGCCTGCCCGTCATTGCGTTGATCGCGCCCGGCGCCGAGAACCAGCACCTCGATCTGTTGCAGGCAGGTATTGACGAGAGCTTTGTGCGGCCCTTCGCGCCGGCCAAGCTGCTTGACTGTCTACGCACGAAGCTGGCGCTGCCACAGCCGGGTTCAAACGGGATAAAAAACGGCAGCTGGCTCAGTTGCGGCAGCCTTGAGATGAAGCTCGATGCTCACCGGGTTCGAGGTAATGGCCACGACATCCATCTCGGACCTCTCGAATTCAACCTGCTGCGGCAATTTCTTGAGGCTCCCGGCAAGGTCTTCAGCCGAGACGAGCTGATCGACGCGGCCTGGCCGGACAATATCCATATCGGTGAACGCACTGTCGACGTCCATATCAGCCGGATCAGAAAGGCGCTGAAGGCGGCCTCGCCAGGCAGCGTCATTCGTACTGTCAGGTCTGCCGGCTACTCGCTCGAGAAGCCGGACGACTGAATAGCGAACGGGTGGTGCCACTCTCCGTCTTCCGTGGAGGGCAAGTCTTGCGGCTCCGAAACGCGCTACGGGCGCGACATACCAAGGGGAAGCATTCAGATGGCCTTCAAAAGCCTGCTCAGTGTAGCGGGAGCTGACCACTCCGATCGGGACGTCAGAACAGCTGCAAGCTTGTGCGCCGAGGTCGGCGCACACTTGTCCGTCCTGATTTTGTCGCCTCCGCCTCTGGTTATCTCGCCTGCGCCGCTAAACGATGGCATCGCCGAGTGGCCTAGACAACGCGCGCACGCCATCGCCGCACTGGAAAAACGGTACAGGCAGATCGGGAGATTTTCACAGGACGCGGCCAGTCTGGAAAAAACATCCAGGGAAATTCACAAACTGCTGAGAGCCACGTGGCGGCGCTATGATGTCGATTTTGTCGGCGATCAGGCCAGCGTCGGTGACGCAGTGCGAGCGCGGGCGCTCTGCAACGACCTGACAATCGTTGGCTCCGCACTTCTCAACGACGTTAACGTCGGTCCCCTTGTTATCAACGGCAGCCTGTTCGACACCGGAAAGCCGGTGCTTGTCGTGCCGCAAGGCGCTGAGGCAACTCTGTCTCCACGGCGCGTGCTGGTCGGCTGGGATTCGCGACTCGAGGCGTCCCGTTCGGTTCGGGAAGCGCTGAATCTGCTAGCCGGTGCTGAGGAAGTTCGTGTCGCAGTCGTCGATCCGGAGGCGACCTGCGCCGGAAAGGGCGCCGAGCCGGGAGCCGACATCGCTGCCTATCTCACTCGGCACGGTGCTCGGGTGTCGGTTGACCTGCTGGCGAGCGCCGGAAAATCGGCAGCCACGGTGCTCGCGCAGCACGCAATCGACACGTCTGCCGACATGATAGTCGTGGGTGCCTATGGCAATCGCCGGCTGCGTGAGCGGCTCTTCGGCGGTGTCACGAGATGGATAGTTGGGAAGCCGCCATTGCCGCTGTTTTTGGCCCGCTGACGGGTTCTGAAGTAGCACCGATGCTGTCCCAAAGCCTACTCCCCTGGTCACCTACCCTGATGCGAAGTCGGAGAGAGGTCGCCGCAAACGAGCAGCTTTCGCGAAGCTCATGAGCAACTTGCAAGCGCCGTCGCGAAAAAATCCCCCGCACGCCTCTAAATTAACGCGCTCGGTGTCTGCTCGCCGGGATAACCCGTAACGCGCAGACAAACGGCCGGGCAGAATCCCAGGCGTCCTCAATGCGCTCAAAACACCAATACTCGAGCCGGCGTCAGGTCGAGAAAGAGAGTTCAGCGCGGAAGGCCGCGTTCGGAACGAAGCCTCATCGTATTGGCTTTATCACGCTTTCCTTCACCACTGGCCGGGAACTGAACACGGCAATGACGGTGCAGCGGCCAAGGCACCCACCTTCGAGTCCGGCGGTCGGGCTCTTGCCGGCCCTCGGCACGAATGGTGGCAAAATCACGTGTCATCGCCCGGAATGGTAGCCGGTCAGCGGCGAGCGCGGCCGCACCTTCGGCGTTTTCAGTCTGCCCGGCCCACCGCGTGGCGACCGAGCGGCCTTGAGGCTGGTCAAATTCCGACAATGCTCACATTCGCACCATGCGGCCCTTGTAGCGCCTGAGCACAGGGAACACAGAAGATAAAGGCACGAAGCAGGAACCCCGCACATGCCGGCAATCATCCTGGCCTTTTTCACCACGACCATAATCGTCGAGCTGACGATGGCGGCATTGGGGAGCCGAAGCTGGACCGGCTTCGTCGTGAAAAATTCCCATGTCGACAGCCAGGAATTCAATCGCAAGCGGGCGAGGGGGGCGCGCTTGATGGAGCAGCCCTTTGGAATCGCAAATGGCGAGATCCGCTGCCGCCTGAGGGGAACGGCAAGACGCTCAAGCCCGCGGCGTGAAGCGGACGATGATGACGGGCCTGGCGGCAGCCAACGCAGTCATGATGTCCATCTGCTCGGTCCCTCAGCCCGAATGCATATTGAGTGGTCGGGGCCACGCTTTTCTGCCGGCGCGAAGCGTGATGATTGTCTAAAAGCTGACAACGGCAGAAAACATGTCGGGTTCAATACAACTGGCCATCTTGGCAGATCGAGGCAACGCGAAATTATGGCGTTAATGCGCGCTGAGCGCGCTGGCACGACCTTTGCGAATTGAGATGCGGCAACACTGAGGGAGGGCTGGCTGCACGGGTTCAAGGAGAGGAGAGCCTCGCTCGTCTCGCGCGTTGCGTGTGCCCCTCTCTACGAGGCAAACAAGCTCGCGCCTAAAGTCGCGCAACTTTGGCCATAGCTTTGGAGAACAACATGGTATTGCAAATGGAGTCACCGGCTCCTTCGATCAAAGTGGAGTACTGGCTCCGTGGCGAGCCCCTCACGAACTTCCAGCCCGGCAAAGTGTATATCGTCGAATTTTGGGCAACTTGGTGCGGACCATGTGTGTCGGCGATGCCCCATCTGATGCAACTACAGGAGAAATACAGGGACAGCGGACTTGAGGTCGTTGGGATCGCGGCTGATGAAAACGCTCCAACGGCCGTCGAGGCCCGAACGAAGTTGGACGCGTGGCTGACCGAAAAGTGCCCGAATCTGAAGTATCGGATAGCCTTCGACCACACAGGCGAAATGAACAAGCTTTGGACGGAACCCAGCTTTTCTGTCGCGATTCCGACCTCGTTCGTGGTCGACCGAGACGGCCACATCGCGTTTATCGGTCATCCGACGGAACTCGATGAGGTCTTGCCGAAAGTGCTTAACGGCAGCTGGCGCACCAGCGATCAAGCGAAATCCGCCGATAGGGAGCGGATCGCCAAAAACGAACCCATGGCGCGCGAACAAGCGTTGAAGAAGCCGATCAATGAAAGATTTTGGGCGGCGGTGAAGGCAGAGGATTGGAAGACGGCGCTCTCGGTGATCGAAGGGGGCATTGCCTTGTTGCCGGACAACCTCAATTTCCGCCTGGCTCATGCGAATCTGGTGCTTCACAAAATGCACGACATGTGGACCGGCTTGCCCCTCATGCGCCAATTGGTTCGCGACGCGATCGACAGAAACTCCGAGGACTGGATGATCGCGGCGCTAGACCGACTCTTCCATCCGAACCTTGACCATTCGCGCTTTCCGTCTGCTGAGCGCTTCGCGATAGGCAAAGAGCTGTCCGAACACGTGCTGGCACTGAATCCCCCGCAAGGCGACAGCCCAAAGTTCTGGTCTTATCCGGCGGTCGCTCGGTATTATCATGAGAGCGGCAACAAAAATCGCGCGATCGAGTTGGTCGAGCTGGCACTGAAGTCGCTGGACGGTCCGGAGCCTATCCCTGACGAACTGAAAGAGCACCTTCTACCGGAGTTGCTGCAGGCCTTGGCCAACTACAAGGATGAGAAGGTTTGTCACGGCGCTCTCTGCGCGGTACCGCAAAAGAATTTTTTGACGAAGGTGTCAAAGCGCCTCCCGTAAAGGGGGCGACGGTTGGAATGTGTACTGGCCAATTCGTCGATTTCCCTGGCGCGGCCGCAGCAAGTCGGTTCCACGCAGCACAGGGTTCGAGGCTCCAATTTCGCGATGACCTCCGGCCGCATCGCGGCGGAAGCGATGCTCGATGCGAATTCTGGCCGTGGTGGAAGACCTCGCAGTCGAGGACGTGTCAAGGTCGGCCACGGCGACATTAATCGCGTGGAATGGGCCGCCCCGAGCCGGGCGTCGGCTGCGCTACTGTGCCCGAAGTACGCGTCCAAGAAAACAGACATAGTGCTTCGAGGAAGAGGACTGAAATGGGGAGAAGGCGAAATGTCTGACACCGCAATCAGCCCTGCCGTTAACGAGGACGGGGCGCTTGCCATACCATTCGTCAGATGCCTCATGCGGCTGATCCGTGCTCAAGACTCCGACGGCTCGTGGGAAAGCAAATCGGACGCCGACCTGCGGGACGAGTTCATCCTCACCAGAAAACAGCGCCGTGCGATGCCTGTCATCGGCGATCCCGAGCCGGACGTGATGTGGAGATATGTTTTACAGGCTTGCGACCGAGGAGCGCTCCGGCCTGATGATACCGCCAATCATGGAGATGAAACCCATGGGAGCTTCGGACGATTGCTTTTCACGGCCGGGCGGTTCGTCGCTCTGTCGAGATCCGCCGGTTCGGCTTCGAGACGTTCAGGAGCTAGCGGTGGCAGGTACGAAACTGGTCGAAGATGCGACTGCAGCCATTGAAGCCTATCCCGACGTGACACGGGCATGAAGAAACCTTTCGAGGAAGGATCTATGTCAAAGCTGGAAGAGATGGGTAGGAAAGTCCGAAAGCTTCAGCTGCGCGCGGCAGTTGCCAAGATGAACTTGCGCGACCTTGCAGAGGATCTCCCGGGAAAATCGACCGAGATAGAGGAAGCTGCCGAGCAAGCGACGGCCGTTTTGCCGAGTTGGATGGTGCCAGGAGAGAGCTCGCTGCCATGAAGAAGTTGCTATGAGGAGCACATTCACCAGCCGCGACGGCTCCGGATGGATGCCGAAATATCTCACCGCTATAGACGGCACGACCTGCATCGGCTGCGGCCGCTGTTTTAAAGTCTGCTCGCGCGAAGTCATGCATCTTTACGGCGTCGACGACGCGGGTGAAGTCCTCGGCGCCTGCGACGGCGAAGACGACGATTTCGACGGCGAGCTCAATCGCATGATCATGGCCGTCGATCATCCTGGCCGCTGCATTGGCTGCGGAGCCTGCGCCCGCGTCTGCCCGAACAACTGCCAGACCCATGTTGCTGCCGACCAGGTGACAGCATGATCTGAGGAGACAAACCAGGAGAACGGCGTTGCCTTTAAAAATCTTTTGTCGCGTCCTGGGGCTGGTACTGTGCAGCACTGCATTGATTGTCTACTTCGCTTTTCATTCCATTTCCACAGCAGTGGTCACGACGCTGGCTTGTTCGCTGCTTCTTCAGCTGGCGTATTTCGCAAGCGTGCTCTTTCTGATCTGGCGGTCTGGGTGCGATAGCCGAGCTGGCCAAAGGGCTGAGCATTTCGGCAGTTGCAAGGAAGTTGGATCTGAGCCGCCAGACCTTGATGAGGTGACGAATGAATCCGCAGATTTGCTCCAGCGCGATCAAATACTGGCTATATCGCTCCTGCTGCCTTGAGGCCGCATGACAAGGTCAGTGCTCAAGACAGCGCCACTTTGGACCAACCATCAACATTGAGCAGATACTAGAAGGAATACTGTGCTTGAGAAGTCCATGGTGACCGCTCCGGTCATTCTGGTCAATCCAGGAGATGCAGTTCTTGAATGCCATACGCATTATTAGCCTCTCGCAGTATGCCGGCGTGCGGTTGCAACTCTCAATGATGAACGAGGCGCTGGAAATAATAATGGGCTCGTCGGATAACACAGACGACGCCAAATCAAAGACGCCTCTAGAATGACTCGTGCATGGCTAATTCAGCTCCATCGCGTGTTGCCGGAGAGAAAATGCTGGAAAAGTTCGAACGCTATCCGCTCACCTTTGGGCCCACGCCCATCGAGAAGCTCGACCGCCTCTCCAAGCATCTGGGGGGCAGGGTGGAAATCTACGCCAAGCGCGAGGACTGCAACTCCGGTCTCGCATTTGGCGGAAACAAGCTCCGCAAGCTCGAATACATCATCCCCGATGCGATCGTGTCAAATGCCGACACGCTTGTCTCCATCGGCGGCGTGCAGTCCAACCACACGCGGATGGTCGCCGCGGTCGCCGCCAAGATCGGCATGAAATGTCTCCTGGTTCAGGAGAGCTGGGTACCACATGAGGACGCCGTCTACGACCGGGTCGGCAACATTCTCTTGAGCCGGATCATGGGAGCAGAGGTGCGCCTTGTCGACGAGGGCTTCGATGTCGGCATCCGCCGCAGTTGGGAACAGGCGCTCAATGAAGTCAAGTCAAGGGGCGGCAGGCCCTACGCGATACCGGCCGGGGCCTCAGTTCACAAATATGGCGGGCTTGGGGACGTCGGGTTCGCGGAGGAGGTACGCGCCCAGGAGAAACAGCTTGGGTTTGCCTTCGACTACATTGTCGTTTGCACGGTCACGGGCTCGACGCATGCCGGCATGCTCGTTGGATTTGCCAAGGACGGTCGACAGAGCAATCTCCTCGGTATCGATGCTTCTGCCACCCCCGCCCAAACCAAGGCGCAGGTACTAAACATTGCCCGGTATACTGCGAAGCTCGTCGACGTTGGCAGGGAAATCGTCGAGGATGATGTGGTGTTGCTCGAGGGGTACGCGTCTCCCTGTTACGGCCTTCCGTCCGAGGAAATCAAGGAGGCCATCCGCCTGTGTGCGCGGCTCGAGGGTATAATTACCGATCCCGTTTACGAGGGCAAATCGATGCAAGGGATGATCGACCTCGTCCAGAAAGGCTTCTTTCCAGAGGGATCGAGGGTGCTCTACGCGCACCTCGGCGGCGGGCCGGCCATTAACGGTTACAGTTACACCTTCCGCAATGGTTGACGCTGTCAAGCTTCACGGACTGGCTGGTTGCCGTACCGCTCGGTGAGTCGTGGCCTTGCAGTGGCGATGCGGCATGCCGACGCGGTAGCGCTCGCCGCGCGGCGCTCTTCCACGCATGCGGGCCATCTTTGTGGAGAGGCCGGTCTCATCGATGAACACGAGCTTCGCCGACTGAGGTCGAGCTGGCCCTCGAACCAGTCCCGGGGCCGCTTCAGGAAGTCGGGGCGCTGCTGCTCCAGTGTGTGCGCACACTTTTTTGAATGTCCAGTCGTGGCCGCGAAGCCAGGCGCTCAACGCGCTGCGGCTGATCCGCACCGACTGCTCTGCGACGAGCCGCTTCCATCTTTTTCAGCGTCATGTCCTTGCGCTCCCCGATGAAGGCTCATGCGCATCGAGGCCGGAGGCGCGGCGGCGGCCCTGCGGGCGTGGCGCCAGTGCGCCGATCTTCGCCCGCAGTCCAGCGGATCGCGCTGGACACTCCCACGGCGAACCGCGCCGCTTGCCGCGCCGACATGCCTTCGTCCGAAGTCTTCAAGACGCGACCCAAGACCCCCGCTCAAAGCTCTTCCCATCGTCCACCTCCATCGAGGTGGATGTTGAATCAGCACAAAACCCATCCGTCATCATAATGGATTCGTCGATCACAGCCCATCTCTAGACTAAGCTGATCGTGCCTATTCGCCAACCGTCGGAAAACGCGTGATCGACCAATGGAGTGAATCGACGGCACGTTGGAGTATCTCTTCGGCCTGAGCGTGCCCGGGCGAGGTGGCGATGATATGCCCGATCCAGTCCCGGTAATCGCCTTTCCTAACGATCGACGTCTTGGGTGGAATATAGAATTTGACCTCGGCAACGCCCGGTACAGCAGTTCCTTGACTGCCGTCGGCGATCACGTCAAAGATGCCATCGCGATCAGCAACTAGGAACCGCGCGGTCGCAACGTGCGAATGCCTTCTGCGCAAATCACACTCTTTGCCAGTAGCAATCTTGATGTGCTCAGTGACGAGATCGATACCGTAAGCCAGCTGAAGCAGCTGGGGAGTGGGCGCACCATGAAGTCGCGGATTGACTTCAATGACGACTGGGCCACGCTTCGTCCACCGGAATTCGATGCCGGCCGGCCCCCAGCCTAGCCCAAGAGCTCGCAAACAACTCAGCGAAGCATCGGCGATACGTTCATGCTCGTCATCAGTCAGCGGGGCCGGAATGGTGCACGAACGGCAGACGAAATGCGGGGGAGGGCCGTAATCGGCGGCCCCAATTCCAATGATCTGATCTCCCATTGTGTCTGCCCAATAGTAAGGACCTCTTGCGAATTCCTCGACCAGCACCCTAGGCGAAGACCGCCATTTGTGATGCCCACCCAACAAATAGGTCGCATGTTTAGCCAACTCGTCGAGGTCGCTGCACAATCGAACACCCATGCTGCCGCTGCCTACAGCCGGCTTAACAATCACTGGTAATCCGATCTCTGCGGCAGAGCTTTCTACGTCCGCCATGTTCGCTGCCAAGCGATAAGCCGGTGTCGGAATGCCGGCATCCGAGAGAAGCTGACGTTGAATGAATTTGTCGTGACATTGTTCGATGGATTCGGGGTTCGGTCCCGGTAGATCAAAATGCCGGCAGAGCTTACCAACTGTTGCATAGACCGACTCATCCTCGCCCGAAAACCCAGCAATGCCAGCAATCTCGTACATCGCTCCTAAATGCGAAAATTCGCGGATCAGAGCATCGAGATTGTCCGTATCGACGGTGATTGCCTCCATCGCTTCCGCCGCGAGATAGTCGTACTGAGCCGGATCGGTCGACAAGGTGATTGGATAAAGCCCAAGACGCTTAGCCGCTTCGACGTATAGCAGGCCATTGCCCCTTGAATGACCCTCAAGGAGGATGAATGCTCTTTTGGCCATTGGTTGTTGCTCCCGATTTTCGGTGCTGTGCCAAGGTCATGGCACAACTACATCGGTGCCTGATCTGACGATGGGGTGAACGTACACTAGTTAGCGATCTGCAGCCGCAAAGGTTCGGTAAATTCATTTGAAGGTTCTGTTGCAGCGAATGAATTAACGCAGGGGAGAAGGTTGGCTTGATGGGGCATACGAACTGCTCTGCCAGTGAGTGATTTTAACGGATTCGTACTTCGCCTGCCGAGACGAGATCGTCCACGTCGGTGCTTCGCTGAACCGAGCCTACGCAAGCTTGGACAGCTTGGCCGTTTCTTGGCGTTGTCGATGCTCACTGACGAGAGCATGCGAACCGCGACCACCAATAGGAAGGATCGTGTCCCGCGGCGTGGTGTAGCTGGCGGCATTAGTCGCCGTGCTCTCCGGCATGGGCCGGGCTGATCAGCGCGCCACGGCTGGCAGGCTGATCAGGGGATCATCGCTCATCTGGCTGATCGTTTCCAGAGTCATATATC
>NZ_JAMYVM010000031.1:0-76106 GCF_040324035.1 Mesorhizobium sp. M0016
GGGGGTTCGCGCCCCGGCCGGGCTCGGGGTTTGGTGCGGGCCGGGGCGGAGCCCTTGCAGCTGCGCGGCCCTTTTTGCGGTGTTGGGGGGGGGCCGCGGGGCCCGGGTACTCCACCGCCGGGGGCGACTTTCGCCAGCACGCCGCAACCCACCCCGCAATAGGGGCAGGTGGTCCTCACCTCGCGCGCTTCGCCCAGTTCCATGCTTCAGGCCGCGCGGCTGGCCAGCGCTTTCAGCGCAATGAACAGGAGCTCGCCCTCGATCCGCACAGGAATGGTGCGCACGGCGCCCTCGTCGGCGCCGAGCGCCTTGCCCGTCTCCAGCGAGATGACCCAATTGTGCAAGGGACAGGTGACGGCGGTGCCGTGGACGATGCCTTGGCTCAGCGGCCCACCTCTGTGCGGGCAATGATCGTCGATGGCATAGACCTGATCGTCCTGCGTGCGGAAGACGGCGATCTTGCCCTCGGGTGTGTCGACGCAGCGCGCGCCACGCCGCGGGATGTCGGAGAGTGAGCCGATCGATATCCAGTCCATTTTGATCACTCCGCCGCCTGCGCAAACCCGACAGAAGCCATTGGCCGGAACTCGTGCTTGTCCTTGCCGGAGACGCGTTCCGACCACGGGTCGACCTGGGCGAATTTCTGGCTGAAGACGAAGCGCTCGTAATAGGCCTTGCGCTTTGCACCGTCGTCCATGATCTGGCGCTTGATCTCGGGGATGCCGATGCGCTTGGCCCATTTGTAGATGCGCTCGAGATAGCGGCCCTGCTCGCGATACATCTGCGTCAGCGCCACGATATGCTCCAGCGCCTCGTCCTCGGTCTTGACCAGGCCAAGCACTTCGGTGCCCTTGATGTCGAGGCCGGCGGCGCCGGCGAAATGGATCTCGTAGCCACTGTCGACACAGATCACGCCGACATCCTTGCAGGTCGCCTCGGCGCAGTTGCGCGGACAGCCCGACACCGCCATTTTGACCTTGGCCGGGGTCCACGAGCCCCACATGAATTTCTCGATGCGAATGCCGAGGCCGGTCGAATCCTGCGTGCCGAAGCGGCACCAGTCGGAGCCGACACAGGTCTTCACCGTGCGCAGGCCCTTGGCGTAAGCATGGCCTGAGACGAAGCCGGCCTGGCCGAGATCGGCCCACACCGCCGGCAGATCCTCCTTGCGGATGCCCAGCATGTCGATGCGCTGGCCGCCGGTGACCTTGACCATCGGTATCTCGAACTTGTCGACGACGTCGGCGATGGCGCGCAGTTCGGCGGCGTTGGTGACGCCGCCCCACATGCGCGGCACCACCGAATAGGTGCCGTCCTTCTGGATGTTGGCGTGGACGCGTTCGTTGATGAAGCGCGACTGATAGTCGTCGGCGTAATCGTTCGGCCAGTCGCAGACGAGGTAGTAGTTGAGCGCCGGCCGACATTTTGCGCAGCCGCAGGAGGTCGTCCATTCCAGCTCCTGCATGACGGCGGGAATGGTCTTCAGGCTCTTGGCGATGATCAGCCGGCGCACCTCGTCATGGCCGAGCGTGGTGCAGCCGCACATCGGTTGCACGGCGGCCGGGTTGTATTTGTCGCCGATGGTCAGCACCATCAGCTTCTCGACCAGCCCGGTGCACGAACCGCAGGAAGCCGATGCCTTGGTGTGGGCGCGCACGTCGTCGAGCGAAGCCAGGCCCTTGGCCGTGATCGCGCCGGTGATCTTTCCCTTGCAAACGCCGTTGCAGCCGCAGATTTCCGCATCATCCGGCAAGGCTGCAACGGCCGCCATAGGGTCCAGCGGGGCACCCCCCTGGTAGGACTGGCCGAAGATGAGCGTGTCGCGCATCTCCGATATGTCGGTCTGCTTCTTCTTGAGATCGTTGAACCAGGCCCCATCCGCCGTCTCGCCATAAAGCACGGTGCCGATGATGCGGTCGTCCTTGAGCACAAGGCGCTTGTAGACGCCGGCGGCGGCATCGCGCAGCACGATCTCCTGGCGGTCCTCGCCTTCGGCGAAGTCGCCAAGCGAGAACAGGTCGATGCCGGTGACCTTGAGCTTGGTCGGCGTGTCCATGTGGACGAAGGCCGCTGCCTCGTTGCCGGCCAACTGGTTCGCGGCAACGCGCGCCATCTCGTAGAGCGGCGCGACCAGCCCGTAGACCTGGCCGTTGACCTCGGCGCATTCGCCGAGCGCGTAGACGTCGGGGTCGTTGCTGCGCATGCCGGCATCGACGACAATACCACGATTGACGGCTATGCCGGCCTCCTTGGCCAGCGCCGCATTCGGCCGGATGCCGACCGCCATCACCACCAGCGTTGCCGGGATGATGGTGCCGTCGGCAAGCTCCACCTGCCCGACCTTGCCGTTGCCGGTGATCGCCTGGGTGTTGGCCTTGGTGATGACCTTGATGCCGCGCTGTTCCACCGCGCGCTGCAGGAGATAGCCGGCGGCTGGATCGAGCTGACGCTCCATCAATGTCGGCATGACATGCAGCACGGTGACGTCCATGCCTTGGGCGTTCAAACCTGCTGCCGCCTCCAGCCCGAGCAGGCCGCCGCCGATGACCACGGCCTTGGCGCGCGACTGGGCGGCAAGCATCATGGCCTGAACATCGTCGAGGTCGCGATAGGTCAGCACGCCCGGCAGATCGTGACCGGGCACCGGAATGATGAAAGGCACTGATCCGGTGGCGATGACGAGCTTGTCGTAAGGCTCGGTGACGCCGTGGTCGGAGGTGACGGTCTTGGCCGCCCGGTCGATGGCGACGATCTTGTGACCCTTGTAGAGGGTGATGTTGTTGGCGATGTACCAGCCGTCGCCGTGGATGATGATTTCCTCATAGGCCTTTTCGCCGGAGAGAACCGGCGACAGCATGATGCGGTCGTAGTTCACCCGCGGCTCGGCGTTGAAGATGGTCACGGTGTAGCGGCCCGGCGCCTGTTCGAGCAGATGCTCCAGCATGCGCCCAGGGGCCATGCCGTTGCCGATGATGACGAGCTTTTCGGTCATGGCGTTACTCCGCGGCTTCGACGAAGCGATGACGTTCATAGAGGAACTTCAGCACCGCTTCGCGGCAGCGCAAAAAGGTGCGGTCGGAAGAGAGTTCGACGCGGCGACGCGGCCGTGCCAGCGGCACCGCAAGCACCTCGCCGATGGTCGCCGCCGGACCGTTGGTCATCATGACGATGCGATCGGACAACAATACCGCCTCGTCGACATCGTGGGTGATCATGATCGTCGTCGAGCCGAGCCTGGAATGGATGTCCATGACCGCGTCCTGAAGATGGGCGCGCGTCAGCGCGTCGAGTGCACCGAACGGCTCGTCGAGCAACAGGATCTTCGGCTCCATGGCAAGCGCCCGGGCAATGCCGACGCGCTGCTTCATGCCGCCCGATATTTCGGCCGGCCGCTTGTCCTTGGCATGGGCCATCTGCACGAGATCAAGATTGCGCATGATCCAGTCATGCCGTTCGGTCCTGCTCTTGGAACGACCAAAGACTTTCGACACCGCCAGGCTGATGTTTTCGTAGACGGTGAGCCATGGCAGCAGGCTGTGGTTCTGGAACACCACGGCGCGCTCGGGTCCGGGGCTGTCGACCTCCTTGTTTTCAAGCAGCACGGCGCCGGCGGAAACCTTGGTCAGCCCGGCGATCAGATTGAGCAAGGTCGACTTGCCACAGCCGGAATGGCCGATGATGGAGACGAATTCGCCCTTGTCGATGGTCAGCCTGATGTCCTTGAGCACCTCGCTGACCTGACCGCCGCGGGCAAAGGATTTGTCGATATGGTCGAGCTTCAGATAGGCCGTCATCGCCCTCTCCTCACTTTGCCGTTGTGCCGCGGGTGACGAAAGCGCCGACCGCAGCGACCAGGCGGTCGAGGCAGAAACCGGTGACGCCGATATAGGCGAGCGCGACGATGATGTCGGGCAGCCGCGACGAGTTCCAGGCGTCCCAGATGAAGAAGCCGATGCCGACGCCGCCGGTCAGCATTTCGGCGGCGACGATGGCGAGCCAGGACAGGCCGATGCCGATTCTGAGGCCGGTGAAGATGTAGGGTGCGGCGGCCGGAACCATGATCTTGACGAAGAATTCGAACTGGTTGAGCCGCAAGATGCGTGAGACGTTGCGGTAGTCTTCCGGAATGTTTCGCACGCCGACGGCGGTGTTGATGATGATCGGCCAGATCGAGGTGATGAAGATAACGAACAGCGCCGACGGGCTGGAATCGCGGAAAGCAGCCAGCGACAGCGGCAACCAGGCCAGCGGCGGCACGGTGCGCAGTATCTGGAACACCGGATCGAGGCCACGCATGGCCCAGATCGACTGGCCGACCAGGGCGCCGAGCGCGACGCCGACGATCGCCGCCAGGCCGAAGCCGATGGCGACGCGCTGCAGAGAGATCAGCACCCGCCACGCAAGGCCGATATCCTGCGGGCCGTTGTTGAAGAACGGATGCGCGATCAGGTCATAGGCCTCGTTCCACACCTGGCTGGGCGGCGGCAGGCTGGCGGTCGGCGACGAGCAGGCGATCTGCCACACGACCAGCATGAAGGCGATAACGATGACCGGCGGCACCAGGGCGGTGGCCAGCCTGCCGGCGATCGCGATCGGGTCGAAGCGGCGCCGCGCTTTGGCGGTGAAAGCGATGACCGCGGCAGGCTTCGCGGGGAACGCCTTCACCGTGGTTTCCTCAATGGCTTGGATGGACATGTCTGAGTATAACTCCGGGGTCGATGCGGGCGACAAGCGGCGAAGCGCCGTTGCGCTGGGGGCGACAAACGGCGCAACGCGCCGTTTGCGCCGGTCAAGCCGATGCCTTGATCTTCAGGCTGTCGAGATAGGCCGACGGGTTGGCCGGGTCGAAAATCTTGCCGTCGAAGAATGTCTCGACGCCACGCGACGACGAGGCCGGAATATCGGCTGCGGCAACGCCGAGATCCTTCGCCGCCTCGCGCCAGATATCCTCGCGATTGACCTGATCGACCAGCGTCTTGATGTCGGTGGTCGGCGCGAATTTTCCCCAACGGATGTTTTCGGCGAGGAACCAGCTGTCGTGGCTCTTGTAGGGATAGGAGACGCCACCCTTCCAGAATTTCATGTAGAGGTCAGTGCCGGTGGCCACGCGGCCATTGCCGTAGTTGATGTCGCCCTTGAGGCGGCCGATAATGTCGGCGACAGGCACGTTCATCCATTGCCGCTTGCCGATGATGGCGGCCATCTCGTCCTTGTTCTCCGTGGCCTCACACCATTGCTGGGCCTCCATGACGGCCATCACGATCGCCTTGGTGGCGTTCGGGTATTTGTCGATGAATTCGGCGCGGAGGCCGAGCGCCTTTTCGGGATGACCCTTCCACAGTTCGCCGGTGGTGGCGGCGGTGAAACCAACGCCCTGGTGGACGAGCTGTTCGTTCCACGGTTCGCCAACGCAGAACACGTCCATGTTGCCGACTTTCATGTTGGCGACCATCTGCGGCGGCGGCACGACAATGGTCGAGACGTCCTTGTCGGGATCGATGCCGCCGGCGGCAAGCCAGTAACGGAGCCACAAATCATGGGTCCCGCCCGGGAACGTCATGGCGGCCTTGATTTCCTTGCCGGCCGCCTTCTTGGCGGCGAAGGCGTCCTTCAGCTTGGAGGCGTCGAGCCCGACACCGGTGCCGGCGTATTCCTGCGCAACCGAAATGCCCTGGCAGTCGTAGTTGAGCCGCGCCACGATAGCCATCGGCATCGGCTGGTTGTTCTGCGTCACCTTGCCGGTGTGCATGAGATAGGGCAGCGGCGTCAGGATGTGAGCGCCGTCGATGCCGTTGGCTTCGCCGCCGAGCATCAGATTGTCGCGCGTCGCGCCCCAGGAGGCCTGCTTGATCACCTCGACGTCGGGCATGCCGAACTTGGCGAACAGCCCCTTCTCCTTGGCGATCATCAGCGGCGCCGCGTCGGTCAGCGCGATGAAGCCGAGCTTGGCGCCGGTGACCTCCGGAGCGGTCGTGGCGGCATAGGCGCCCGAGGGGAAGAGCTTGCGGGCCGCCACGAACAGGCCGGCCGTCATGGCGCTGCTGACAAGAAAATCGCGGCGCGTCACATCCTTGAGCGATGTTCCCGTCCCGATCCATTTTCCTATTTTTTCTTTCATCGTGATCTCCGGTTGAACGCTTCGTCGAGTGGCCCAAAACAAAAAAGCCGCCGTCCAGGCCTCGCGCGTCCGTACATCCGGGATCGCGTCGTTGACCTGAGCGGCAGCTTTGCCTGTGGCGCCCGCCATTGGACGCCTGTTCCGTGACCCGCGAAGGGTCTGGCTAATTCAAAGCAGGAACCGTGCCAGTTCTGAGTGAAACGAAAAACCTAAATGAAATCAACATTACGCGCCAGACGCCGGCACGTGAGGCGACATCGCAAGCAGGTCAAAGATTGTTCATTACAGCAATCGCACGCACATTTTTTGTGCAATGCACAAGAATGGCGCGAGAATGATCAGGCTTCCGCGCGAGCGACTTTCTGGCGCGCTATATAGCCGTCGATCTCGTCGGGGTCGAAGGTCTGACCGTCGAAGAAGCCGTCCGGCCCAAGCACCAAGCCTGCCCCAGTCGCACCGACAGCCGTGGCGACCTTAAGCGCGCCCTCGACCTTCGCATTGGCGCCGGGAAGTGCAACGCCAAGCGGCTTTAGCGCCGAGCGGTAGAGGTCCGGACGGTAGCAGTCACGGGCGATAGCAAGGTTTTCCGGCGTGTGCTCGACATGCCCCCAGCGCACCATCTGCGTATAGAACCACAGCGCATGGCTCTTCCACGGAAAGTTCGCCGCCTTGTCGAAGGGCAGGAAGAAGTCGTCGACATCCAGTTCGGCGCCGCCGCCCAGTTCAAGATGGCCGGTCAGGATCGGCATCTGGACAGCTGGTGGCAGGCCCAGGAAGCCAGCTTGAGCCATCACACCAGCCAGTTCGGCGTGGTTGCCCGGATCCTGGCACCAGCGCGCCGAATGATGCAGCGCGCGCAGCAATGCTGCCAGCGCGACCGGGTTCTCCTGCGACCAGGCCTTGCGCACGCCGATCACCTTCTCCGGACTGTTGCGCCACAGCAGCGCCTTGACGGTGACGATATGGCCGGTGCCGGCGGCGACCGAGGCGCTGTTCCAGGGCTCGCCCACGCAGTAGCCGTCGATCCGCCCGGCGACCAGCGCATCGGCCATGAAGGGCGGTGGCACGATGACGATCTCGATCTCGCGCTCCGGATCGATGCCGCACCCGGCAAGCCAGTAGCGCAGTTCGTAATTATGCCCCGAATGCGGGTGCACCACGGCAAAGCGCAGCGGATCGCCGCCAGCCCCGGCGCGGTCGCGAATGAAGGCACCGAGGGCTGCGCCCGCGCGCGCGGGCTCGAGATCGGGTATGGCGCCGTGTGCCGCCATGCCTTCCCAGACGGCGTTGGAGATGGTGATGCAATTGCCGCCAAGCCCGAGCGAAAACGGCACGATGGTCTCGGAAGCAAGCGGCGTCAGCCCGAGATTGCAGGCGAGCGGCATCGGCCCCAGCATGTGCGCCAGGTGGAAATGGCCGATGGCGATGCGGTCGCGGATGTTGGCCCAGGAGGTCTCGCGGTGCAGTGTGAGATCGATGCCCTCGCGCGCGGCAAATCCAAGCTCACCCGCCGCAACCAGCACGGCACTGTCGAAGAGCGGCATGAAGCCGGCGGTGATCTGGTGCTCGGCGCTCATGCTCATTCGTCCTCCGACGGCCCGAGCAGCCCGGCGGCAGTCACCAGGCTCTGGGCAATGTCGCCGATCTTGCGGTTCTGGTTCATCGCCGTCTTGCGCAGCAGCGTGTAGGCGGCCTCTTCGGTCAGGCCGCGCGACTTCATCAGGATGCCCTTGGCACGGTCGATCACCTTGCGGCTCTCAAGCTCGCCTCGAACCTCTTCCAGCTCGCGCGCCATGCGCGAGAAAGCGTTGAAGCGGCTGACCGCCATGTCCAGAATCGGCTTGACGCGCTCTTGCCTGAGGCCGTCGACGACATAGGCCGAAACGCCGGCATCGACCGCCGCTTCGATCGATGCCTGGTCCGATCGGTCGACGAACATGGCGATCGGCCGCTTCACCGCACGCGACAGCTGGAACATGTTTTCCAGCATGTCGCGGTTCGGGTTTTCCAGGTCGATGACGATGACGTCCGGCTCGATCTCGGCGATCCGCCGCGCAATGCCGGTCACGTCGTGGATGACGGTGACCCGCTCATGGCCGGCCTCGCGCAAACCTGCCTCGATGATCGCGGCGCGGATACGGTTTTCGTCGATGACCAGGACGGCGAGTGAGCTGCGGACCATGCGCGCATTGTGGGCAAGGTCGCAAAATTGTGCAATGCGGCATGGTACCAGGCTCCCGCCGCGGAGCAACCGACGACCGACAATGACCCGGTCTAGGTGGTCGGGACAAGGAATGCAGCGCAACGCTGGCACTGGTGATGACAGCCTTGCCGGTCGCCTGGTGCCCTACCCAACGGTCTAGGTGCGATGAGACTTGCACCGCAACATCGGCTTGTTAAAGGTGGGGGCAACGACGGACATAGCTGTCCTTGCTCGCCGATCTGACCGGAAGGTTACCGCACGATGCTGCTCATGAAACGACGATTGGGGGCCAGGGAGCCGGCGCGCCCAGCACGGCGTCCCGGGAACCTGACGGCGATGTTCGTCCTGATAGCCGGGCCGCTCGTCCTTGGCATCGCCCTCCTGCTGGCTGGCCCGGCACAGGCGCAGTCACCGGCCGCCGTCGCGCCCGACAAGGTCAAACAGCTGTTCGAGCTTCTCGACGATCCGTCGGTGAAGGCCTGGGTGGCCGAGCAACGAAATCCGGCCGCTGGATCAACGGAAGCGCCTGCCGAGACTAGCGCTCCGCCGGCCGACGCCGTGGCCGCACCGGGCCAGATGAATACTATGGCATCCTCGACGCTCGATCGGATCAAGCATCACATCGAAAAGATCGTGCGAACCTTGCCTTCGCTGCCGGACCAGTTCGCGCGCGTCCGGGCCAATACCATGGACGATATGTCCAGCAAGGGCCCCGTCAGCATATTGGTGCTGATTGCGATCTTTATCGCTGCCGGCCTGGCGCTCACCTGGGCAATATACAAGCTCACCCGTCCATTTCGTCTTTGGATCATCGCGCAACCCAGAGATACGCCCATCGGGCGGGCCAAGAAGATCGGCGGCCGCACGCTTTATTCCAGCATGATGATCGGCTCGTTCGCGCTGGGCAGCGCCGGTGCGTTCATGCTGTTCGACTGGCCAGCGCTCATCCGCGAGATTGTGCTGACATTTCTGATGGCTGCGGTCTTTACGTGGGCTGTGCGCCTATACGTGATGGCCACACTCGTCCCTTCTTTCATGGAGGTCGAGCACGCCATCGAGGTTCGTGCCCTGCCGATCACCGACGGAGCTGCTGACCATTGGGCTTATTGGCTGCCCCGGATCGTCGGCGTTTTCGCCTTCTTCGCCGCCGCGTTTGTCCTCTTGCCGGGTCTCGGCATAGACCAGGACGGAATGATGGTCCTGTCCGTCGGCGCCGATTTCATATTGCTGTTGCTCTTCCTGCTGGCCATTTGGCGTCGGCCAAGAACGCAGCGAGACGGCGCGCGCCACAGCGGTCACACGGCAGTGACATGGTTGTTGACGGCTTATTTCGTCGTTCTGTTCCTCGAACGCATTGCCGGCCTCTACACATTCTTCTGGTTTACCTTCACCGCATTCTTCCTGCCTTTGGCAATTGTGCTGACAGAGCGCGGGGTTAATTTCGTCCTGCGGCCCGGTTCGGAAGATGCCGGCCGGCCGACGATCCCGGCGGTGACGATCGCTGTCATCGATCGCGGTATCCGGATGATTTTCATCCTCGCGGCGGCTTACCTTCTCGCACGCGTACTGGGCCTGGACATGCAATCCATGCGCGGCAGCGATACGACCACCATGCTCATATTGCGCGGCTTGATCAACGTCGTGGTCATTGCCCTTGCTGCCGATTTCGGCTGGTCGATCATCAAAGCCTTGATCGAACGAAAGCTGGGCGTCGCGATACCGCAAGCGGTGGTGAGCGAAGAAGACATCCTCACCCTCGATCCGCATCAGGCGCGGCTGCACACGCTGTTGCCGATCATCCAGAACATTCTGCTAGCAGTGATCATCGTGATGGCGGTGCTGATGATGCTCGCTTCGATCGGCATCCAGATCGGCCCGCTGATCGCCGGCGCCGGCGTCGTCGGCGTCGCCGTGGGTTTTGGCGCGCAAACCATCGTCAAGGACGTGATCTCTGGCGTGTTTTATTTGCTCGACGATGCTTTCCGTGTCGGCGAATACATTTCATCGGGCAGCTACAGGGGTACGGTGGAGAGCTTTTCGCTGCGCTCGGTGAAGCTGCGCCACCATCGTGGTCCGCTGTTCACGATACCTTTCGGTGAACTCGGCGCCGTGCAGAACCAGAGCCGCGACTGGGTCACCGACAAATTCAACATCACCGTTGGCTATGACACCGATATCGACTTCGCCCGCAAACTGATCAAGCGAATTGGCCTGGAACTGGCGGAAGATCCGGAGTTCAAACACTGGGTGATCGAACCGATCAAGATGCAGGGCGTGCAGGAGTTCGGCGAGTACGGCATCGTCTTGAGGGTCAAGGTCACGACCAGACCTGGAGGCGCCTTCAGCATGAAAGGCAGGTTCTTTTTGCGCCTCCGACAGGCCTTCAAGGAGCAGGGCATCGAACTCCCATTCCCGACCGTCCACGTCCAGGGGCTGCAAGACCCGCATGCGACAGAGAATGCGCCTTTAGAGATCACACCTGAATTACGAATGGCCGTCGCCCAGTCGCACACCAATCGGCGCAGAAAAAAAGCCGGCACAACGGAGTAGGACGCCGTGATACCCGCCGGTCGCAACACGGCTTTCCGCGCAATGCCTGGACCCACGACGCTAGTCGGAACTGCCGATAGCGGTGACGCGATCGCCGCCAACCAGCACCAGCGTGGCGTTTCTGAGGCCAAGCTTGACGAAAAGAGCAGATACGCTGGCCTTTCCGCGAGGCTCAGAGCGCAATCCAGGCGGTCTTGAGGTCGACAAATTTCTCCAGCGCATGCAGCGACTTGTCACGGCCGAAACCGGACTGTTTGACGCCGCCAAGCGGCACGGTGATATCGGCTCCGCCATAGGTGTTGACGTGGACGACACCGGCGTTGATGGCGCGCACCATGCGATGGGCCGTGGAAAGATTGGCGGTCCACACCGCCGAGGCAAGTCCGTAGACAGTGGAGTTGGCGAGATGCACCGCCTCCTCCTCGGTCTCGAAGCGCATCACGCCGAGCACCGGTCCGAACACCTCCTCGCGCGCCAACTGCATCTCTTGCGTCACGTTCTCGAAGATCGTCGGCGCCATGTAGCTGCCGCCGGTCTCGGTCAGTATCCGTTCGCCACCGGCGACGAGACGGGCGCCTTCGGCTTGCGCCATGGCGACGAAGCCGAGATTCTTGTCCAGCTGTTCGGCGCTCGATACCGCACCGATATCGCTGGCGAGATCGAGCGGGTCGCCGACCTTGAGCCGCGTGGTTGCCGAGACAAGTTCGTCCATGAAAAGATCATAGACCGACGACTGGACGAGCAGACGCGAGCCCGCCACGCAGACCTGGCCTGAATTGCGAAAGATGCCGTTGGCCGAGACGACCGCCGCCTGCTTCAGGTCCGGAGCGTCGGCAAAGACGATGTTGGGCGACTTGCCGCCAAGCTCGAGGAAGACCCGCTTCAAATTGGAACGGGCGGAGTATTCGAGCAGCCGCCGGCCGACCGGCCCCGATCCGGTAAAGGCGATGGCGTCGACATCCATGTGGAGGCCAAGCGCTTCGCCGGCGACAGCACCATGCCCGGTAACGACGTTGAACACGCCTTCGGGAAGTCCAGCCTCGCTTGCGAGTTCGGCCAGCCGCAGCAAGGTCAGCGAGGCGATCTCCGGCGGCTTGACGACGACGCTGTTGCCGGTGGCCAGTGCGGGCGCAATCTTCCAGGCGCCGATCATCAGCGGGAAGTTCCACGGCACGATGACGCCGACGACACCGAGTGGCTCCCTGTGGATCAGCCCGAGCACATTGTCGGCCGTCGGCGCGATCTCGCCATAGACCTTGTCGATCGCCTCGGCGTAGTAGCGGATGGTGCCGGCCGCCGACAGTGGCTCGGCCTTGTAGGCCATGCCGATCTCGGTGCCGTTGTCGCGCACGCCAAGCACGACCAGCTCGTCGACATGTTCTTCGATCAGCTCGGCAAATTTCGTCAGCACCTTCTTGCGAAAGGCAGGGGCGGCGCGCGACCATGAACCCTTCTCGAATGCTTTTCGCGCCGATCGGACCGCGCGATCGATGTCGGCGGCATTGCCGTCGGCGATGCTGGCAAAAGGGCGGCCGTCGATCGGCGAAATCACCGCCAGCGTCGCGCCGCTCGTCGCTGCGGCCTGTACGCCATCGATAAACAAGCCCCGCTCGCCGATCTCCGTCTTGCGCAACGCGTCGATGGCATTCTGGCTGATCATTGGTGGCGGACTCCCAGGGAAACATACAACGTGGTTGGCGCTCGGAATTCCCAGCCGCGAAACACCGGCACCTTGCCCGGCACCAGGCTGAGATCGGGGAAGCGCAGGAGCAGCAGCCTTAATGCAAGGCACATCTGCTCGCGCGCGAAAAACCGGCCCGAACAGAAATGATGACCAAAGCCGAAGGCGGCATGATTGCCTTCCCTGCGGTTGATGTCGAAGCGGTCTGGATCGGCAAAGCGGCTCTCGTCGCGGCTTGCCGAGGAGACAAGTGCAGCGACCGCGGCGCCGGCAGGGATCGTTACGCCGCCAAGCTCGACCGCCCGCGTCGTCTGCCGCGTCTGGGTGCCGATCGGCGCCACCCAGCGCAAGCCTTCATCGACAGCCCTGGGCACAAAGGTCTCGGGATCGGCGAGCACCTGCCGCAATTGTTCGGGATGCGCAAGCAGGCCGGCGAGGATCGAACCGGCACCATGTCCGGGCTCCTGCATGCCGCCAAGCAGGATGACCTTGATGCTTGGCATCAAGAAATCGATCGGCCGCGTCGTGCCTTCCGGCATGCCGTCATGCAGCATATGCGACAGCGCCGATTCGTCGGGTGCGCGCGCCAGTCTATCCAGAGTCGGCCGGATGGCTGCGCCGACCTCGGCGCTGATCGCGTCGGCGATCTCTTGCCGCTTCGGGTCGTTCTCGAAATTGATGGCGCCCTGCGCAAGGCCATAGAACCAGCGGCGCAGCGTCGGCATGTCGATGTCGGCAAGGCCAAGCGAGCGCGCCAGGCTGAGCGTCGACACCGGCTCGAAATAATCCGCCATCAGCTCGGCGGAGCCTTGTTCGGCGATCCGGTCGAGAAAAGGTTCGGCAATCGACCGTACGAGATCGCCGGCATAGGCGGCGACGGTGCGCGGCCGGTATTTCGGATCGACGCCTTGGCGCAGCTGTCTGTGCGTTTCGCCGTCGGTGGTCAGGATGGTCGGCTTGCCGAACGAGCGTTCGACCGGAGACGTACCGACGACGGCGGAGAAGATGTCGGGTGACTTTGCGACGGTCTCGACGTCCTTCCAGCGGGTGACGAACCAGAGATTGACCGCCGGCACGAAAGCGACAGGCGCACTGCGCCGCAGTTCCGCATAGATCGGATACGGATCGGCTTCCAGCGCCTCAACGGTGATGCTCTCGGCAAAGCTCAACGCCGTTACTCCCTTGCGATGGAAAGGGGCGGCGCCGAACGCGCTACCCCCTTGTCCTTTGTCCTAGTCCTTCAGCGGCACGCCGAGATTTTCGAAGGCAACCGGATCCCGGCTCTTCAACGCACCGGCAAGCAGCAGGCCGACCACCGCGGCAATCAGCACCAGCCCCGGCAGCAACACGCCAAGGAAGCCACCGGCCCCGGACAGGCCACCGAAATTAATGACGATCAGGTAGATGATGACGACGAAAGCGATGAAGGCCAGCCCAGGCAGGAAGGTGGTCTTCAGCGCATTCTCCTGCGTCGACGGGTTGGCGCGGAAGTACATCACCACGGCGAGCGAGGCCACCGCCATCATGACGATGACTCCCAGCGTCGCGACATTGGTCAGCCAGGAAAACAGCGCCAGAACCGGATCGAGGCCGAGTATCGCGAACAGTCCGATGACGATCGCTGCCAACACGCTCTGGATGACGGAAGCGACATGCGGGCTCTGGTGCACTGAATGCGTCACGCCGATCGCTTCAGGCAACAGCTTCTCGCGGCCCGAGACGTAGATGTAGCGGGCAACCGCGTTGTGGAACGCCAGCACGCCGGCAAACAGGCTCGACACGAACAGGATGCCCATGGCGTGCGACAGCATGGTTCCGGCGTAGCGGTCGGACAGGCCGAACAGGAAAGTCGTCGGATCCTGAAGCGCCTGCAGTGCCGGCAACAATTTGTCGACGCCGGCGCCGACCGCCATCAGCCAGGCCGTGACCATGTAGAAGACGCCGATCAGCAGCACGGAGAAATAGGTGGCGCGCGGAATGGTCACCTTGGGGTCGCGGGCTTCCTCGGCGTAGATCGTCGTCGCCTCGAAACCGATGAAGGCGGCGAAACAGAACAGGATGGCGATGGCGGGCGAGCCGCTGACGATCTGGCTCCAGCTGAACGGCGCCGCAGAGAGACCACTGTCGCCACCGGTCTTGAGGATGGCGAGGTCTAGCACCAGCACAACGATGTATTCGCACAGCACCAGCACCGTCAGGATCTTGGCCGACAGGTCGACCTGGCGGTAGCCCAACACCGCGACGATGGCAACGGCGATGAAGCTCCACACCCACCAGGGCAGGTCGATGCCCCAGCCGGCGAACAGGCCGGCGGTCGCGGCCCCCAGCAGGCCCATGACCCCGATCTGCATGGCGTTGTAGGACAGGATCGCGATGATTGCGGTTGCGCCGCCGGCAAAACCGCCCAGCCCGCGCGCGGCATAGGCATAGAAGGCGCCGGCATTGCCGACATGGCGCGACATGGCGACGTAGCCGACCGCAAACAGCAGCAGCAACACGGTCACGATAAGATAGGTGCCGGCAAAGCCCGCCCCATTGCCCATAAACATGCCGAGCGGCGTGCCGCCGGCGACCGCGGTGAGCGGCGCCGCCGCCGAAATCACCATGAAGGTGATAGCGCCGACGCCAAGACTGTTCTTGCGCAGCCTGTTGGCGGGCACCTGTTCCGAAACTGCTGACATTTGTCCCTCCAGTCTTACGAACCCCTGGGTTCGCGGCCGCTCGGCCTGTTCCCTGAATGCCATTGGTTCATTATTTGAACCCTTATTTTGAATATAGACTTGCAAAGAATGCGGATGCCTGTCAAGTTAATTCACACATTAAGTTTCTATCCGAGCGGGAGGCTGGATGGGTACGGTCGGCAAGGCGATTTCACTTCTGGAGCTTTTCACGGCGGACGAGCCCGAGCTCGGACTTTCCGATCTCGCGCGGCGGTGCGCCTTGGACAAGGCGACGACGCGGCGGCTGCTGATGGCGCTTGGCGGCCATGGCTTCGTCGAGCAGGATGCCGGCACGCGGCACTATCGCCTCGGCGCCGGCCTGTCGCGGCTGGCGCGTATCCGCGAAGCCTGCTTCCCGTTCCTGCAAACGGCAATTCCCGTGGCGCAGGATTTGGCGGGTTCGACAACCGAGACGGTGCATCTGTCGGAATTCGGCGTCGACAGGCTGATCACCGTTTATGTCGAGCATTCAAGCTGGGCAAACCGGGTGAACATCGATGTCGGCCAGCTTCTGCCGCTGCATTCCACCGCCTCCGGCATCGCCTATCTCGCCTTCGCCGACAACGCGACCGTGAAAGCATGCCTGACAGGTTCGCTTGAGGCCTTCACCGATCATACCCTCGTCGAGCCGGCCGCCATTTCAAAGTCGATCGGCGAGGCGCGCGACCGCGGCTATTCGATCTGCGACCAGGGCCATGAGGACGGCGTGATCGGCGTCGCGGCTGCAATCCGCGCCGCCGATGGTCTTGCGCTGGGGACAATTGCGGTGGCAGCCCCGAAGGCCAGGACGACACCGGCTACGATCGTGGAACGAGGGCTTGCGGTTGTGACCGCGGCACGGGAGATTTCGATGCGCCTCAATGGCGAAAACCTGCAAACCCTGAGGAGGCAGGCCTGATGTCTGCAGATATGGCGACGCCCCGCATCCTGGTCATCGGCACGGGCGACACCAAGACCGACGAACTGCTGTTCATGAAAGCGTGTATCGAGGCATCCGGTGGCCGCGCCGTGATGATGGATGTCAGCGTGCTGGGCGCCCCCGCCTATAGTCCCGATCACGACAAGCATGCCGTTGCGCGGGCCGCTGGCGTGACGATGGCCGAAATCGTCTCGAGCGGCGACGAAAACACCGCCATGACATTGATGGCCGTCGGCGCCGTTCAGCTGGTGCGCCAGCTTCACCAGCGCGGCGAGATCGACGCCTTCATCGCCATCGGTGGTTCGATGGGAACCGATTTGGCGCTCGATGTCGCGCTGTGCCTGCCGCTCGGCGTGCCGAAATTCGTCGTCTCGACCATCGCCTACTCGCATCTCATTCCGCCCGAGCGCGTCGCGCCCGACCTGATGATGATCCTGTGGGCAGGCGGGCTCTACGGCCTCAACACCATCTGCAAGCTGGTCCTTTCCCAGGCCTGCGGCGCGGTGGTCGGTGCGGCGAGGATCGTGCTTGCATCCCGTGCTTCGGCCCCGGCGGTCGGACCGACCATCGGCATGACTTCGCTGGGCAGCAGTTGCCTGCGCTATATGAAGACGCTGAAGCCGGCGTTGGAGCAGCGCGGCTATGACGTCGCAGTCTTTCACACGACCGGGATGGGGGGCCGGGCCTTCGAATCGATCGCCAGCCAGGACCATTTCTGCGCGGTGTTCGACTTCAGCCTGCAGGAGATCACCAATCATATTGCCGGTTCGGTCGTCAGCTCCGGCGCCGACCGGCTCGAGAATGCCGGCGCCCGCGGCATTCCGCAGATCGCAGCCCCTGGCGCCGTAGACATGGTCGATTTGCCGACCTGGCAGGCGCTGCCGACAAAGTTCGCGCAGCGGCCATTCCATGCTCATAACAGGTTGATCGGCTCGATCACCGTCGATGCCGCCGACCGCCGTGAAGTCGCCAGGACCATCGCCGCCAAGCTCGGTGCGTCGAAGGGGCGCTCCGCTTTCATCCTGCCCTCCGGCGGCATCCAGGAATGGGATGCGCAGGGCGAGCCGCTGTACGAACCCGAAGCCCTCGCGGCGTTCACCGATGAGATGCGCAAGGCCATTCCCGCCGGCGTCGAGTTCCACGAGATCGACGCCCACATCAACAGCGACGAGTTCGTCGGCAAGGCGCTCGAAATCTTCGACCGCTGGGTCGAGGAAGGCATCATCCCGCGCGGCATGCCGGCCAAGGGAGTGGCTGCGTGAGCGCTGTTCCTGCCCAGGCGCTCGTCCTCGATTTCGGCGGCGTCGTCACCCGGACCCTTTTCGAGACCCATGCCTTGACCGAACAGGCGCTCGGCCTCGCGCCGGGAACGCTGCAATGGCACGGGCCGTTCGACCCGGATTCAGATCCGCTGTGGCGCTCCATGCAGGCCAACGACATCAGCGAGCGCGATTATTGGCGCACCCGCACCAGCGAAGTCGGCCGGCTCGTCGGCGAGGACTGGGAGGCAATGGAGACATTCGTCCAGCGCGCACGCGGAGCCGAGCCGGAAAAGATCGTGCGGCCCGAAGCCGTCCGCGCCATCCGGACCGTGCATGCGGCGGGATTTCGCCTGGCGATCCTGTCCAACGAGCTAGATCTGTTCTATGGCGCCGGCTTCCGTCAGCGGCTGCCGCTGCTCGAGCTGTTCGACACCATCGTCGACGCCACCTATACCCGCATCCTCAAGCCCGATCCGCGCGCCTATGCCTTGGTGACCGAGGCGCTTGGCCTGCCTGCCCGCGCCTGTGTGTTCGTTGACGACCAGCAGCGCAATGTCGATGGCGGCCGTGCCGCCGGCATGCGCACCGTTCATTTCGACGTCGCGCGGCCGGCACTTTCCTATGCCGAGGCCCTCGGCCATTTCGATCTCATCTCCTGAGACATTTGCGGAGCCTTGCGATGCGCGACATCAATTTCCTCACCGAGAAAAACGCCAAGCCGATCTGGCATCCGATGGCACACCCGGCCGAGATGCGGGCCAACCCGCCAAAGGTGATCATGAAAGGCGAAGGCGTGATGGTCACCGACATCGACGGCAACACCGTGCTCGATGCGGTTGGCGGACTGTGGAACGTCAATCTCGGCTACTCCTGCGACCCCATCAAGAAGGCCATCGCCGACCAGCTCAGCGCCCTGCCCTACTATTCCGGGTTTCGCGGCACGTCGACCGGCCCATCGATCGAGCTCGCTTACGAACTCAGCGAATGGTTCGAACCGGAAGGCATGGTGCGGACCTTCTTCACCTCGGGCGGCTCGGATTCGGTCGAAACCGCACTGCGGCTCGCCCGCCAATACTGGAAGATCCGCGGCCAGGGCGACCGGACAAAATTCCTCGCGCTGAAGAAGGGCTATCACGGCACCCATTTCGGCGGCGCGTCAGTCAACGGCAACGCCAATTTCCGCCGCAACTATGAGCCGCTTATGCCCGGCGTCTTCCACATTCCCGCACCCTGGACCTTCCGCAATCCGTTCGATGAGACCGATCCGGCGCGGCTGGCCAAACTGTGCGCCAAAGCGCTGGAGGATGAGATCGCCTTCCAGGGCGGCGACACCATTGCCGCCTTCATCATGGAGCCGGTTCTCGGCGCCGGCGGCGTCATCGTTCCGCATGACAGCTTCATGCCGCTGGTGCGCGAGATATGCGACCGCCACGAAATCCTGCTGATCGCCGACGAGGTGGTCACGGGCTTCGGTCGCACCGGCGCCTGGTCGGGTTCGCGGCTATCCGGCGTGAAGCCGGATTTCATGACCATCGCCAAGGCGATCACCTCGGGCTATTTCCCGCTCGGCGCCACCTTGATCGGCGCCAAGGTCGCCGACGTCTTCGAGGCCGACAAGACCAGCTTCGGGGCGATCGGTCATGGCTATACCTATTCCGGCCATCCTGTCGGCTGCGCGGCAGGGCTGGCTGCACTTGCCGAGACCAAACGGCTTCGCCTGGACGAGAACGCAGCCGCGCGCGGCATCGAGCTCGCGGCGACGCTGGAGTGGCTAAAAGCCAAGCACGCGATCGTCGGCGACATCAGGTACAAGGGCCTGATGGCTGCGCTAGAGCTGGTCTCCGATCGCACGACGAAAAAGCCGGTGGACAAGAAGACCATGGCCGTGGTTTCGGAAGCCACTTATGACGCCGGCGTCATGCTGCGCGTGTCCGGCAACAACATCATCCTGTCGCCGCCGCTGATCATCGGCGCCGCCGACGTGGCAAAGATCGGCGAGGCCATCGATGCAGGTCTGTCGAGGGCCTGATAGACCCGCTGACGCAATGGAGTTTGGTACGCAATGACCCAATCTGAGAAGAACCCGAGCGAGGAAGCGCTCGTCAAGCGGCGTGCCCGCCTGCTCGGCGCGAAATCGCAATTGTTCTACGACGAGCCCGTGCACCTGGTGCGCGGCGAAGGCGTCTGGCTCTACGATGCCGACGGCCGCAAGTATCTCGATGCCTACAACAACGTCGCCCATGTCGGCCATTGCCACCCGCATGTGGTCGAGGCCTTGTGCCGTCAGGCAAGCCTGCTCAACACCCACACACGCTATCTGCACACCGCAATTCTCGACTATGTCGAGCGGCTGACGGCGACCTTCGATGCAAGCCTCGCCACCGCAATCCTGACCTGTACCGGCAGCGAGGCCAACGACATAGCGCTGCGCATGGCGCAGGCCGCCTCCGGCAATATGGGCATCATCGCCACCGACGCCACCTATCATGGCAACACGGCGGCGGTTTCGCAGCTCAGCACGCGCATGCCTCCGATCCGCGGCCGCGCCCCCCATGTCAGGCTGGTGCCGGCCCCCGACAGCTATCGCCATCCCGATGCGATGGCCAATGGCAAGGCCTTCGGCGACGCCGTGCGTCAAGCGATCGCTTCGCTGGCACAGGACGGCATTGGCCTGTCTGGCATCATCTTGTGTCCGCTGCTCGCCAATGAAGGTTTCTCGGCTCTGCCCACCGGATTTTTCGACGACGCCTTGGGGGCCGTGCGCGAAGCCGGTGGTCTGGTCATCGCCGACGAAGTGCAGCCCGGCTTCGGCCGCACCGGCAGCCATTTCTGGGGCCATCAGCGCGCCGGCTTCGTCCCCGACATCGTCACCATGGGCAAGCCGATGGGCAATGGCCATCCGATCGCGGCCGTGGTCACCACCAAGGAGATACTGGCGACCTTCCGCGACGCTTTCCGCTACTTCAACACCTTTGGCGGCAACCCGGTCTCCTGCGCGGTCGCCAATGCCGTCCTCGACGTCATCGAACAGGAAAACCTTGTCGCCAACGCGCAAGACGTCGGTGCCTGTGCGCTTGGCCTGCTGCGCCCGCTGGCCGATCGGCATGAGTGCATCGGCGAGGTCAGGGGGGCCGGACTGTTCTTCGGCGCCGAGCTGGTCCACGACCGCGACACGCGCGAACCGGCGCCCGACATTGCCGAGCAGGTCGCCAATCGCATGCGCCATCGCGGCGTGCTGATGGGCAAGACCGGCATCCACGGCAATGTGCTCAAGATCCGCCCGCCCATGCCGTTCTCGCGCGACAATGCCGAGTTCCTGATCGGCCTGCTGGACGAGGTGCTGGGTGAAGTCGGGGGAGTGCCGGCGTGAATTCTGTTTCCACCCAATGCGAGCCCGAAACGGCAGCCGATGTCACGGAGCTCGCCAGGCGTGCGCTCGAACATTGGGGCGTCCGCAACTCTGAGCCGGAACTTCTGAAGCACCGCGAGAACGCCGTCTTCCGCGTGCGGCTGCCGGATGGCCAGCCGGCAGCCATGCGCATCCACCGGCTCGGCTACCACACGGACGCCGCGCTGCGTTCGGAACTGCAATGGATGGGCTTCCTGCAATCCGCCGGCGTCGCCACGCCGTCTTGCGTCGCAACACAGGCCGGCGATCCGTTCGTGCTTGTCAGCACGGCCACCTCGGCGCAGCCCCGGCAGGCCGATTGCCTGAGCTGGCTGGAGGGCCGCGCCGTGGGCGCACGCGGCGTGCCACTGGTCTACACGGCCGACCAGTCGATCCAGATCTTCACGGCGATCGGGCGGACCATCGCCCATATGCACAATGTCACTGCCTCGTGGACGCCGCCCGCGGGCTTCGCCCGCCATGCCTGGGACTTCGACGGCTTCTTCGGTGCGAACCCGGTCTGGGGCCGGTTCGAGACCTCGCCCTTTCTCGATGGTCCTCGCCGCGCGCTGGTCTTGCAGGCGCGCGACAAGGCAGTGAAGGCGCTGTCGGAACATGAGCGCAGCGCGCGCAATTTCGGCATCATCCACGCCGATCTGGTGCGCGAAAATGTGCTCATCCATGACAGCGCGGTGCGCATCATCGATTTCGACGATTGCGGCCATGGCTGGCACATGTACGACCTTGCCGTCGCCCTCTACCAGAACCGCGAGGAGGCGATCTACCCGCTGATCGAAACCGCTTTGCTTGACGGCTACCAGCAAGAGCGTGCGCTGACCCCGCAGGACATCGCCGCATTGCCTCTATTCGCCGCCTTGCGTGCCTTCGCGTTTCTTGGCTGGGTGCAAAGCCGCGTCGAAGGCGACATCACCAGGGATGTCGGCTTGCGCATGTCGACCATCGCAGCCGATGTGGTGATTGACTACTTGCGCGGCGAACAGCCCAACTGACGAGCCGATGAGAGCCATCAGCTCTTGGCGAAATGGATGCTGACCGTTCCCGAGCTGCCGAAGTCGGCGACGATCGTATCGCCGGGCCGCGCCTCGACCGGGCGCACGAACGATCCGGACAGCACCACCTCGCCGGCCGCGATGGACATGCCGTAGCGGGCGAGCCTGTCCGCCAGCCAGGCAATGCCCATCGCGGGATGGTTGAGCACGCCGGCGCCAAGCCCGGTCTCCTCGACCTCCGCATTGCGCGAGACGATGGCGCCGATCCAGCGCATATCGACTTCATCGGGTCGTTGCGGCCGGCCGCCGATGACAATGCCGGCATTGGCGGCGTTGTCGGAAATCGTATCGAAGAAAGTGCGCGCCTTCTTTGTCTCGGCATTGACGCGTTCGATGCGCGTGTCGAGGATTTCGAGCGCCGGCGTGATATAATCGGTGGCGTTGAGCACGTCGAAGATGGTCACGCCTGGGCCCCTCAGCGGGGCCTTCATGACGAAGGCTATCTCGGCCTCGACGCGCGGCTGAATGAAGCGGCCGACGGGTATCGTCGCGCCGTCGTTGAAGAACATGTCGTCGAACAGCACGCCCGAATCCGGCGTGTCGATTGCGAGCGCATATTGCATCGCCCTCGATGTCAGGCCGATCTTCCAGCCCTTCGGGGTCAGCCCGGCATCGGTCTTGCGTTTCACCAGCGCTGCCTGGACGCGATAGGCGTCCTCCATCGTTGCCTCGGGAAAGTCGAGGCTGAGCAGACGGATCTGGCGGCGCGAACGCTCGGCTTCGAACAGCCTTGCCGCGGCATCTTCAACTTGCTCGGGGGTCACGATGCTACCTCGTCGACGACGCCGTTGCGGAGCACGCCGATGCCGTCGGCTTCGACTTCGATCACGTCGCCCGGCTTCAGCCAGATCGGCGGGTCGAAGCGGGCGCCGGCGCCGGTCGGCGTACCGGTGACGATGATATCGCCTGGCACCAGCGTGGTGAAGGTGGAGACATAGGCGATGATCTTGCGGAACGAGAAGATCATCCGGCTGGTGCGGTCCTGCTGGCGCAATTCGCCATTGACGCGGGTGGTCAGCGCGATGTCGGCAATCTGCGCCTCGTCGGTGAAGGGCACCAGCCACGGACCGAGCGAGCCGGTGCGGTCGAAATTCTTGCCCTGCGTGACGTTGAACTTGGCGTGCCGTACCCAATCGCGAATGGTGCCTTCGTTGCACAGGGATAGTGCCGCGATATGGTCAAGCGCATCCCTCTCGGCGATGCGTCGTCCACCCTTGCCGATGACGATGACGATCTCGCCCTCATAGTCCAGCTGGGGCGATTCCGGCGGCCGCACCAGCGGCGCGTCGTGGCCGACGAAGGAGCGGGGGAAGCGGATGAACAGCGACGGGTTGGAAGGCGCGGCCTGGCCGTCCTTGTACTCTTCGTTGCGGTCCGGGTAGTTGACGCCGACGCAGATGATCTTTTCCGGCGACGGCACAGGGATTTCATAAGCGATGGCGCCGACTGGAAAATCGACGGCGTAGGCTTCGGCCTCTTCCGCCAGCCGCCGTAGCACGCCGGCCTCGATCACTTCGCGCAGCGTCGGCCACTGGCTGTGCCGCGCCGACAGGTCGACGACGCCCTTATCTGTGACCACGCCATAGCGCGTCTTGCCGCCGACGGTGAAGGTGGCGAGCCGCCCATGTGCAGTCATCCCGGTCTCCGTCAGGTTCGCGTCTGTGGTCACGGTGCGATGATCGGCGACGCCGTCAAATCCGGTTGGCGTGCGGCCGCGCCGGCAAAGGTGCTGCCCTCCTCGAACCAGCTTTTCGGCGCCGGCGCGCCCCATAGCGTCTGGCGCTGCGGGTCCTTGAGGTCCCATTTGATCGGCTCCAGATCCGGATCGACCGTCTGGTAGTCCGAGCAATAGATCTCGATGCGGTGATTGTCCGGGTCGCGGACATAAAGGAAGAAGGCGTTGGAAATGCCATGCCGGCCTGGGCCGCGCTCGATGTTTGCGAGGTAACCGGTCGTCGCCATCAGATCGAGCAGGTCGATGATGTTGAGCGGTGTCGGCACCCAGAAGGCGACGTGATGCAGGCGCGGACCCACACCGTTGGTGAAGGCGATGTCGTGGACACCGCCCTTGCGGTGCGTCCAGGCCGCCCACAGCTTTCCGCTACTGGCATCCTCGGTGTATTCGGTGACGCGGAAGCCAAGCTCGTTGTAGAAGGCGACGGACTCGTCGACATTGGGCGAGAAGCAGTTGAAGTGGTCGATGCGCAGCGGCTTCACGCCCTTGTAGAGCGCATATTTCTGATGAATCGGCGGCAGCCTTTCCATTTGGGCAAAGAACTCGAGCGGAATGCCGTGCGGGTCGCGGGTGCGGAAGGTGCGCGACTGGTACGGTCGCTCGACCCACTCGACCGGCAGGCCTTTTGCCTTGAAGAAATGCTCGGCCTTGTCGAGATCCTCATCCGAAAAAACCTTGAAGCCGAGATCGCGGGCTTCGGCGCTGCCGGCCTTCTTCAGCACGATGCAGTGGTGTCCGCGCTCTTCCAACGCCCTTAGATAGATGGCTTCCGATGTCTCGTCGGTAACCTGCAGGCCGAGCGTGTCGACATAGAAGGCGCGGGATTTCGCAAGGTCGGTGACCGCCAGTTCGACATGGCTGAGGCGCACGATGTTGAAGGCGGGATAGAGGTTTGGTTTGGGCAGTGGCATCCGATGTCCTCCGGTCAGCCGCCGAGTTTCTGGATCGCGTGCGCTGAAGTGGCGAAGGCGATGTTCTTCGTCTCCATGTAGAAATCGAAGGAATGGTCGCCGCCGTCGCGGCCGATGCCGGAATTCTTGACGCCGCCAAACGGCGTCGGCAAATGCCGCACATTCTCCGAATTGACCCAGATCATGCCGGCGTCCAGCGCATCGGTGAAGCGGAAGGCGCGGGTAACATCCGACGTCCAGAGATAGCCGGTCAGGCCGTATTGGGTGTCGTTGGCCAGCGCCAGCGCTTCGGCCTCGTCCTTGAAGGAAATGGCGGTCAGCACCGGCCCGAAAATCTCTTCCTGGGCAATGCGCATCCTGTTGGTGGCGCCGGTAAACAGCGTCGGGCTGACATAGCAGCCACCGCCCGGACCGGCGAACTTGCCGCCGCCGGCGGCTACCACCGCGCCTTCCGATTTGCCGATCTCGATATAGGAAAGCACCTTTTCCTCGTGCACCGGATGGATCAGCGGACCAACCACCGTTTTGGGATCGAGCGGATGGCCAACCTTGATGCGCTTTGCCTTCTCCGCAACCAGATCCGTGAATGTGTCGTAGACCGAGGCTTCGACCAGAAGCCGCGACGATGAGGTGCAGCGTTCGCCGTTGAGCGAGTAGATCATGAACACGGCCGCATCCGCCGCACGTTCGAGATCGGCGTCGGCGAAGACGATCACCGGGTTCTTCCCGCCCAGTTCGAAATGCACGCGCTTCAGCGTATCGGCGCCCTGTTTCATGATCATCGAGCCGGTGCGGCTCTCACCGACAAAACCGATCGCCTTGATGTCAGGGTGCTCGGTCAGCGCCTTGCCGGCGTGCTCGCCGAGGCCGTTGACCAGGTTCCACACGCCTTTCGGCAGGCCGGCCTCCTCGGCGATCTCGACCAGCAGGCGAGCGGTCAGCGGCGAAAATTCGGCCGGCTTGTGGACGACGGTGCAGCCTGCCGCCAGCGCCGGCGCGATCTTCCATGTCGACAGCATGAACGGCGTGTTCCACGGCGTGATGATGCCGACCGGGCCGATCGGCACGCGCGTGGTGATGTTGACCTGGCCTGTCGTGCGCAGCGTCTCGCCGTCGCGCGCTTCCGGCGCGCGGTCGGCGAAGAAGCGGAAATTCTCGGCGCCGCGCAGCGCGGCCTTGGCCATGAATTTCAGCGCCTGGCCGGTGTCCATGCACTCGACGAAGGCGATCTCCTCGGCGCGCGCTTCGATCGCATCGGCTATCTTGTGCAGCAGCTTCTTGCGCCCGTCGCCCGGCATGGCGGCCCAGGCCGGGAACGCCGCCTTTGCCGCCTTGGCGGCGCGGTCGATATCGGCGGCGCTGCCACGCGCGACCTTGGCCAGCGGCTTGAGATCGACCGGCGACATGGCCTCGAAGGTCGAGCCATCCACCGCCGGCACCGCTTCGCCGCCGATCTGGTTCAGCACGCCGTCGCGCTTGAAACAGGCCAGATAGGCCTCGGCCTTTTTCAGATTGCCTTCGAGGTCGGACATATCAGCTTCCGTCACTTGCCGCGCAGTCGCGGGTGGATTGCATTTTTCTTCCAGCTCAGGACCGGATCGATTTCCCTGATCTCCAGGGAAAGAGCGAAATGCGGGGTCTCGAACAGGGGGGCGAGGTATTCGCTCACGGCGGAGAAGACCGCCTCCCCGGTTCGTCTCTTGTCCTCGGCACTGCGGCCGGTTCCAATGCGAAACGACATGTCGAGAAAGGCGTTTTCCGGTAAGCTGTCGGCGATCGCATAGGCCTCCGCGCGGAAGGCCCGCACCCGCACCGCGCCGGTTTCAAACAGCCCGGTGCCGAGCACGGTGCGCAACACCAGCGCGCACAATTCGCTCATGTCGACCTTGGCATCGAGGTTGGCCGAATACTCGATGGAAAAGTGAGGCACCGCGTCTCGCTCCCCGTATTGTTCCACTGCTGTAGTTAACGCGTTAATTACATGCAGCATCACTGAAGTCAAGCCTTGCATCCAAGTTGAGGCGACGATACGGGATGGAAAGGTCAGGTTTTGGCGTGCGGTCCCGCCGACCGCCCGCATCATTGGGGACGCTGCTTCTTGCTGCCTGAAAACACCCGTCGTTCTCTGCCGATGGCGCTGCTCCATGCCCGCGAAGTGGTGATGGCGCGGTTTCGTCCAATGCTGGCGGCGCATGATGTGACCGAACAGCAATGGCGCGTGCTGCGCGTTCTGAGCGAGGCCGGCCCTGTCGAGGCGACGGAACTTGCCGATCGCGCTTCGGTGCTGCCGCCCAGCCTGACACGCATCATCAAGACGCTCGAGGGCCGAAAATTCATCACCCGCAACAAGGCGGAAGGCGATGGCCGCCGTGTCGTGCTGACGATCGCCCCGGCGGGTTCCGCCCTGATCGATGCCTTGTCGCCGGAACGCCTCGTCATCTACCGCGACATCGAACAGCGCTTCGGACATGAGAGGCTCGAGCAATTGCTCGATCTGCTGGAGAGCCTGATCGCCGGCGAGAGCTGATTGCTGCGGCTCAGCCGCCAAAGCTGCCAAGCCGCGTCGGCTGCGTGTAATTGCGGTCGACATAGAGCAAGGCCGAGCCGCCGCTGCCGTGCCTGACGTCGATAACGCGGCCGATCATGACATTATGCGTGCCGACGATGTGCACATCCTCGATCTCGCAATCGAAATTGACGATCGCATCGGACAGCGCTGGCGTCCCCGAGGTCAGCGTTTGCCAGCGCGCCGCCGAATAGCGTGCCTCCATGTCCCTGGTCGCGCCGGCGAACTTGCCGGCCAGGTGCATATGGTCATGCGTCAGCACGTTGACGCAGAAGCGCCGGTTGGCGAGAAACATGGCCGCCTGCGTCGAGCGGCCGTTCATGCACACCAGCAGTGTCGGAGGTTCGTCCGACACACTGCACATGGCGGTGGCGGTGAAGCCGCCGCGCCCGGCCGGGCCATCTGTCGTGACGATGTTGACCGGCGCGCAGACCCTTGCCATGGCGTCGCGGAAATCGGCCTTCGAAATCTGCGTGGCCATCTGACATCACCCCGCCGATGAAGCGAGCGGATTGAGCCAGGTATCTCCCGTCCAGCCATTCTCGTCATAGTCGGCCATGCAGGTATCGACCAGTTCTTCCATGGCCTTCAGCCGGCCGCCGCGTTCGGCGCCCTTCAGCACCTGCAGCCGCACCTCTTCCGGCGCACCGGCATAGTTGAGTTCGTAGAGCGCGTGGCGGCCGCCGAACTCGGTGCCGGTCGCGTCCCACAACAGTTTCATGATCTTGATGCGCTCGACATGGCCCATGTCGTTGGAACCGCGCACATACTGCGCGAGGTATTTGTCGATCTCGGGATTGTTGAAGTCGCGCACCGATGACGGCAGGTAGATCAAGCCGGAGGCGATCACCCGGCGCACCGTGTCGATGACGCGCGGATAGGCTTCCGACATGAAAGTCCGGTAGGCAAGGGCTGCTTCCAGGTTGGGCAGGACAGCGCCATTCGCCCAGGGGATCGGATTGTAGGCCATGGCGTTGGAAAAGCTCCAGAACATGTGCCTGAGCGCGATGACCTCGCCCAGCGCCGCCTGGTTGCCGCGGAAGGCATCGCCGCCGGTGGCGCGCAGCGCCTTTGCCAGCAGGCCGGCGAGGAAGTCGAGCTTGACGGCAAAGCGTGTGCAGCCCTGGAAGCAATAGCCATGCATGAAGCCCGAAGCCGGATGGAAGGACAGGATTTTCTGCGCCTCGCGCAGCACCAGCACGTCCTCCCAGGGGATGAAGACATTGTCGAGCACCAGGATGGCATCGTTCTCGTCGAAGCGCGACGACAACGGATAGTCGAACGGAGCCGCCGCCGTGTTGGCCGTCTGCTCATAGGAGACGCGGCAGAACATCTTTACCCCCGGCGCATTCATCGGCACGATGAACATGACCGACAGCGACGGATCTTCGGTGACCGTCGCCGAACTCTGCGCCAGGAAATTGTAGTGGGTCAGCGCCGAGGACGTCGCCACCACCTTGGCGCCGGAGACATAGATGCCGGCGTCGGTCTCCTTGGTGATGTGGACGAAGACATCCTTCACCTGTTCGGCCGGCTTGTGGCGGTCGATCGGCGGGTTGACGATGGCGTGGTTCATGAACAGCACGGCTTCCTGCGCACGCTTGTGCCAGGCGAGCGCATTGTCCTTGAACGGGCCGTACCAGTCGGCATTGGCGCCGAGCGTGTTCATCAGTGCCGCCTTGTAATCGGGCGTGCGGCCCATCCAGCCATAGGACATGCGTGACCACTCGGCGATCGCGGTCTGCTGGGCCGCGAGTTCGCCGGAGGATTTGGCGACGCGGAAATATTTGTGCGTGTAGCCGCCCGAACCAGTATCGGTCGGCGAGGTCAGCGTGCCCCGCCGCTTGGGATCGTGCAGCGCATCATAGAGGCGCGCCAGCGACCGCGCCGAATTGCGCATCGCCGGATGGGTGGTGACCTCGGCAATGAGCTCGCCGTTGATGTAGACCTCGCGGCCGTCGCGCAGGCTCTCCAGATACTCGGCCCCGGTGAACGGGCGCCCATTGTCGGCACGAAAGTCTTCCGATCGCATGATGTTCCTCCACTTATGGCATCAACTCTAGCGCTCCTGGCAAGGATCGGTTAGGACGTAACGGCAAAACCGATTGGACTTTTTCCGGCGCTATGAGCCTCAATTCCATTCCTGATTTCTTTGTCTATGGCGAGCCGGTGCGGCCGCTTGATGTCGGCTTCCTGCATGTCGAGACGGTGCTTGCGCGCAGCAACATACATCTCGGCCAGGTTGCCGCGCACAAGCATCCGCAAATGGGCCAGATCACCTACTGGACCAGCGGCTCCGGCACCTACCGCATCGAAGACCAATCCTGGGACTTTTCGGCACCGGCCGTCAGCTTCGTGCCGAGCACCATCGTGCATGGCTTCTCGATCGGGCCCGGCACCGACGCCATCGTCGTTTCGGTCGCCGATGATGCGCTTGCGGCAATAGCCGCTCACAGCCTGCTGCCATTGGACCGGCCGGTCTTTGCCGATAGCCTTCCTCAGCACGTCGCGTGGAAAAGGCTTGCGGCGGTGCTGGAGATGCTCGCCACGGAATATGCCGAGGCGCAGGCCGGGAGTGACAAGACCCTGCCGGCGCTGATTGCCGTCGCGCTCTCCCACATCGCGCGCCTTGGTCCCGAGGTGAAGGATGCCACCGGTTCTTCCGATGCTGCATTGGCGCGCGGCTTGCGCTGTCTGGTCGATGCGCATTTCCGCGACAACTGGCCCGTCGACCGCTACGTCGAGGCGCTGGCCACGACACCGCATCTTCTCGACAAGGCCGCCCATACGGTGCTTGGCAGCGGCGTCAAGCGACTCATCGGCGAGCGACGGTCGCTGGAGGCCAAGCGCTTGCTGCTGTTCACCGTGCGCACCGTCGAGGACATCGCCTACGAAATCGGCTTCGAAGATCCGGCCTATTTCTCACGCTTCTTCCGGGAGCGGGTTGGCCAGGCTCCCGCCGCCTGGCGCCGCGCGCAGCTGGGGCAGAGTTGAAGCTTCGGCGCCGGCCAGGATCAGGCGGTTTGGGCCGACACGCCGGCCAGGCACGGCGCCGCCGAGTTGATCCACCTGTTGATAGGTGTTGCCGCGCAGCATCACCCCGCGCACGGCGCGGCGCATCGAGATGATGTCGCCGCGAAACTTGCTGGTGTTTTTTCGTCGCTTCCAAACGGTTCGTTATTTGAACCACCATTTTATGTGCTATGAGCGGACTGCAAGGTGGATTGGCTTCCGTCCCATGCGAAGTATCTTGAGGATGCACGATGAGCACAGTCGGCAAGGCGATATCGCTGTTGGAGCAGTTCACGCTCGGCGAACCGGAGATCGGCCTGTCCGAGCTCGCCCGCAAAACCGGCCTCGACAAGGCGACGGCGCGGCGCCTGCTGATGGCGCTGGCCGACCACCGCTTGATCGAACAGGAGCCGGCAAGCCGCCGCTACCGGCTCGGCGCCGGCCTGTCGCGGCTGGCCCGCTTTCGCGACGCGCATTTTCCCTTCGTGCGCGTGGCAGCACCTGTGGTTCGCGAGCTGGCGCTGGAAACCGGCGAGACGGTGCATCTGTCGGAATTCAGCGCCGGCGCACTGCTGACGGTCAATGTCGAGTTGTCGGCAAAGGCCAACCGGGTCAATGTCGATGTCGGCCAGGTGCTGCCCTTGCACGGCACCGCCTCCGGCATCGCCTTTCTCGCCGCTTCGCCTCGGGAAGCGGCCGAGGCCTATGTCGACAAGCCGTTGCCGACCTTCACGCCACACACGGTGACGCAGCCCGACAGGCTGATGAAGGCGATCCGGCTTGCCGCCAAGCGCGGCTATTCCTCGAGCTCCCAAGGCTATGAAGAAGGCGTGCACAGCATAGCCGCGGCAATCCTCGGCTCCGATGGGCGTCCTCTCGGTGCGCTCGCGGTGGCCTCGCCTGTGTCACGCGCCGATGACAGCATGGCAGCCAGCCAAGGCGAAGCGGTGATCCAGGCGGCGCGGCTGATTTCAGCGCGCCTGGCCGGCGAAGCCTGACATCTCTACCGTCGCAGGGGAGATGATTAGCGGGTTAAGTTCCCAGCGGCGCACCGGCCTTGCCGCGAGACCGGAACGCTTCGTCTGGGACAGGCGGCTGGAGCGCAGCAAGGAAGAATTGTTGTCGCCCGCCCGCGCGTCGCCCACGATCTCGGAAATCGCCTTTGCCTGCGGGTTCAATTCGAGTGCGCATTTTTCGCGCGCATTCGAGAGCCGGTACGATGTGGCCCGCGGGAGTTGCGCCAGAGGCTGAGGGCGGTGGTGCATTAAGGGGTGGGCCGTTTGCCGGATCTTGGAGAGCGCCGTAGCTCGCCGAAAGCCGGCATCCGGCAGCAAGTTCTACATATTGGCAGCGGTTGGCCGCACGATCACTTCGTTGACGTCGACGCCATCGGGTTGATCAAGCGCAAAACGGATCGCCCGTGCAATGGCGTCCGGTGTGAGCGACTTCTGCCGCCATTCTTTCAGAGCCGTGGCGACCTGAGGATCGCTGATATCGTCGCCCAGTTCGGTTGCGGTCACTCCGGGGGAGATGATCGTGGCGCGGATGTCGTCATGCTCCTGCCGCAGCCCCTCCGTGATTGCCCAGACGGCATATTTCGTGCCGCAATAGACCGCCGCGGTGGGCAGCACGATATGCGCGCCGACCGAGGCGACATTGACGATATGCCCATTCTTCTGGGCGACGAAGCGCGGCAGCACCGCGGCGATCCCGTTCAGCACGCCGCCGATGTTGACATTGATCATGCGAGACCACTCATCGCGCTTCAGCGCGGCAAGCGGCGACAGCGGCATGACGCCGGCATTGTTGACCAGCACATCGATCTGCCCGAATTCGGCATGAGCGGCATCGGCAAAGGCGTCGAAATTCGCCGCGTCAGTCACGTCGAGTTCGCGCCACGCGACGCCTTTGCCTATTTCTGCGGCCAGCGCCTTGAGCCGCTCGGTGCGGCGGGCCCCGATGAACAGTCTGGCGCCGGCACCGGCAAGTTCCCGAACCGTCGCTTCGCCGATGCCGCTGGAGGCGCCGGTGATGAGTACAACCTTGTCTTTAAGTCCCGTCATGATCGTTCCTTTTTCGCTGCGGTGACGGGGAGATAGATGGCGCGAACTGGCAAAGGCCGGTAGCGTGATCGTCCAAAGAGTTTGCACGATCCTCCAAATGAACTCGAAATGCCTTGCAACATTTCGCGCCATGAAGATTTATGCGGCATGGAGAAAATCAATGAACTCGCCGAGCTGATCACCCGCTTTGCGCCGAAATCTGGCATGGCCGGCACTGCGGTGCCGCGGCTGTCGCTCATTCGCGCCAACCAGCCCAGTGCACCCGTGCCTGCGGTCTACGAGGCGTCGCTTTGCATAATCGCCCAAGGATCGAAGCGCGTCTCGCTGGCCGACCAGAGCGTGGTCTATGACGCATCGAGCTACCTGCTCGTCTCGGTCGACCTGCCGCTGGTCGGGCATGTGTTGGAGGCGAGCCCGGCGGCGCCCTACCTCTGTTGCAAGATAGATTTTGATTCCACCGCGCTGGCCGAACTGCTTGTGAAAGAAGGACGTGCATCCCCCAGCAGGGATCTGCCGGTGTTAGCTGCCTATCCAAGTGACCCCGACCTGATTGATGCCGCCTGTCGGCTTGTCAGGCTGCTCGATCGCCCCGAGAGCGTCACCGTGCTGGCGCCGCTGATCGAACGCGAAATCCTTTACCGGCTCCTCACCGGACCGCACGGTGACACGCTTCGCCAGATGGCGTCGGTGGACAGCCACCTGAACCAGGTCAGCCGCGCCATCGCCACGATCCGCAATCATTTCCAGGCACAACTGCGCATCGAAGAGATTGCGGCGGCATCAGGCATGAGCGCGTCGTCCCTTCATGCCCATTTCAAGGCGATTACGCGCATGACCCCGCTCGAATACCAGAAGCAGCTGCGCCTGCAGGAGGCGCGAAGGATTATGCTTGCCGGCGGCGCAAACGCAGGCACGGCCGGGTTCGCGGTGGGCTATGACAGCCCTTCGCAGTTCAGCCGAGAATATCGTCGCCTGTTCGGTGCGCCGCCCCGGAAAGATATTGACCGCCTTCAGGCAACACCCAGTTCGGCTGCGGCTTATTGAGTTTTCCGAGCGGCATGCGCCAGCCATGGCTGGTCAGGAGCCAGCCGCCTCCAAGTGGCGAAGCGTCCGATCATGCTCGGTAGAACTCCCGGTACCATTCGACAAAGCGCGGAACCCCTATTTCGATCGGGATTTTGGGCTTGAAGCCGGTCGCCTCCTCGAGCGAGCTGACATTGGCGAAAGTTGCCGGAACGTCGCCTGGCTGAAGTGGCCTGAGGTTGCGGTTTGCCTTGCGTCCCAGCGCGTCTTCGAGCACCTCGATCAATCGGTTCAGTTGAACGGGCGAATTGCCGCCGATGTTGTGAATCCTGAACGGGGCGTTGCTGGTCGCTGGGTCTGGCGCGACACTTTTCCACTCAGGATTGGGTGTCGCGGGTTGCTGCATGACGCGGATAATACCTTCGACAATGTCGTCGATATAGGTGAAATCCCGCTGCATGTTGCCATAGTTGAAGACCTCGATCGGCTCGCCGGCGAGGATAGCCTTGGCGAAGATGAACAGCGCCATGTCCGGCCGCCCCCACGGACCATAGACGGTGAAAAAACGCAGCCCGGTGGTCGGCAGTCGAAACAGATGGCTGTATGTGTGCGCCATCAGCTCGTTCGCCTTCTTGCTTGCGGCGTAAAGGCTGAGCGGATGGTCCGCCGGATCGTGCACGGAAAACGGCATGCGGGTGCTGCCGCCATAAATCGAACTCGACGATGCATAGACCAGATGGCCGACGGAGGCCTGCCGGCATCCTTCCAGGATGTTGACAAAGCCGCTGAGGTTGCTTTCCACATAGGCGTGCGGATTGCTGATCGAATAGCGTACGCCGGCTTGCGCCGCGAGATTGACGACAACCTCCGGCGCGGCCGAGAGGAAGAGCTCCGAAATACGGTCCCGCTCCGTGAGATCGGCATGCTCGAAACAAAAATTCGAAAACGCTTTCAGCCGCTCGAGACGAGCCTGCTTCAGGCTGACGTCATAATACTCGTTCATGGAGTCGAGGCCGATAACCTGGCGTCCTTCGGCAAGCAGCCTCAGGCAAAGATGAAACCCTATGAACCCGGCTGCGCCGGTGATCAGTATCGGCCTGCTTGATGTCACTGCATATCCTAGCGTTAATTTCAGGCGAGCTTTACAAGCTCCAGTATTTTATGTTGTCGGGAACTTCATTGGGCTTGATGGCCGACTTGACATCGAACAGTGTCCCCCCCGGCCTGATCATTTGAAAAAGACGCGCTCTTTCGTTGGTGAGATATTGCCTGTGAGGCACCGCCAGAACAAGCGCCTGCAAATCGTTTATCTCATCGAGCGGCAGGATTGTTTCGCCGTGATCACGCCGAGCGGTTTCGACATCGGCAAGGGGATCATGGACTTTGGGGACAATTCCGAACTGCCTTAGTTCCTTGACCATGTCGAAAACGCGGCTGTTGCGCAAATCCGGCACGTCCTCCTTGAATGTCAGCCCGAGAATGCCGACAGAAGCCCCTTTGACGGGCGTGTCAGAACCAATCAGCCGTTTGACAACCTGCTGGGCGACGAAGGCCCCCATGCCGTCATTGATGCGACGTCCGGCGAGGATGATCTGCGGATGGTAACCTTCGGCCTCGGCCTTGGCGGTCAAATAATATGGATCGACGCTGATGCAGTGGCCGCCGACGAACCCCGGTTTGAAGGGAAGGAAGTTCCATTTCGTCGACGCAGCATCAAGAACATCCTGCGTCCGGATATCGAGCCGCTCGAAGATCATTGCCAGTTCGTTCATCAGCGCGATGTTCAGATCGCGCTGGGTGTTCTCGATAACCTTCGCTGCCTCGGCCACCTTGATCGACGGGGCGCGGTAGACGCCGGCATCGATGATACGGCCATAAACGTTCGCGACGCGCTCCAGCGTCTCGTTATTCTCGCCGGAGACTACTTTGACGATCTTTTGCAGCGAGTGTTCCCGATCGCCGGGGTTGGCGCGTTCGGGCGAATAGCCGAGGGCAAAGTCGCGGGGATGTCGCAGGCCGGAAACCTGCTCGATGATCGGCCCACAGAAATCTTCGGTCACACCTGGATAGACTGTCGACTCAAAAACGACGACGGCGCCTTTGCTCACCGCCTCGCCGACGAGTTCGGACGCCAGTTTCAAAGAAGCTAGATCGGGAGCGCGATTTGCGTCGATAGGGGTTGGCACGGCGACGATGAAGAAAGTAGCGCCTTTCAACATCTCCCGGTCGGTGGTCAGCCCTATCGAGGTCTCCTTGAGCGCCGTTGCGTCAACTTCCCCCGTACGATCGACGCCGCCACGCAATTCCCCGATCCGACGCTCGCTGATGTCAAAAGCTATGGTGCCGGGGAAAACCTTCCCAAAGGCAATGGCTACCGGCAGGCCGACATAACCCAGGCCGATAACTGCAATGCGTTCGGACATCCGTGGGGTTCCTCGAGCCACCTGTTGAGCCGACGTGCTTGTATGGCAGGCTGTTGGCCAATTCAACGATGCTCTATCGCGAAGAGGAATGTCTCACGAAAAATGGTCGTTGCCATTTTCATGTTGCCATCCGCCGATGCCATCGATGTTGTGGATAAAATCCAGCAGGACCGGGTTTCGAGCCACTCTCTGCTGCGGATTGGGGTGAACCGTCAGGTTCTGCCGGCCATCTACGCAGCGGCGGCCCTGACGACAGGGCTGATATTCTCTGCTGCCAATCCATAGGCCACTATCGGCCTCAATCGTGCCTTCTGATCAAACCAAATGCCGGGATCGGAATTCGCATCGGCACCGAGCGGATCTGCGAAATTTCAGTTTGGTCCTTGTGCATTGGCTGCGGACACGTCGTATCCTGCGTGTGGCGACCGATATCTGGTCGATCAGCATTTGCCTGGGAGCAGAAATTGGCCAGACTCTATGACAGCCGCAGACGCATTCTCGTTACCGGGGGCGCAGGGTTTATCGGCTCGCATCTTATTGACCGCCTGTTGGAACGAGGCGACGAAATCTTGTGTGTCGACAACCTTTTCACCGGATCAAAGCGCAATATCGACCATTTGGCCAAGCATCCCCGCTTCGAATTCATGCGCCATGACGTGACCTTTCCGCTCTACGTCGAAGTCGATGAGATTTACAACCTGGCGTGTCCGGCCTCGCCTGTTCACTACCAGTACGACCCGGTTCAGACGATCAAGACCGCCGTGCACGGCGCCATCAATGTTCTTGGATTGGCAAAGCGGCTGAAATGCAAAGTCTTTCAGGCCTCCACCAGTGAGGTCTATGGTGACGCGTCTGTGCATCCGCAGCCCGAGAGTTACTGGGGCAATGTAAACCCGATCGGGCCGCGCTCATGCTACGATGAAGGCAAACGCTGCGCCGAAACGCTGTTCTTCGACTATCACCGACAACATGGCTTGTGGGTCAAGGTCGCGCGGATTTTCAATACGTTCGGGCCGCGCATGCACCCGGCAGACGGCAGGGTTGTCTCAAATTTCATCGTGCAGGCGCTTCGTGGTGAACCGATAACCATTTTCGGCGACGGCTCACAGACAAGGTCGTTTTGCTACGTCGACGACCTGGTGAGCGGCATGCTGCGCCTCATGGATACGGGGCCGGAGGTGACCGGTCCAGTAAACATCGGCAATCCAAGGGAAGTAACGATCAGGCGCTTGGCCGAACTGACGACGCAGATGACCGGATCAGGTTCGGATATAATTTACCGCGATCTTCCGCAAGACGATCCGCGGCACCGCCAGCCCGATATCACCCTTGCCAAAAGGCTTGTCGGCTGGGAGCCGACGGTGACTTTAGAAGCCGGGCTGCAACAGACGATCGACTATTTCAAAGCCCTGCTGCCGAAGGTTTCCACAAACTCGCCTTGACCCGGCACCGCAGTGCAACCGTCAAGTCTGACCGATCACCGTCGTGGTAGCGACGCCTTTTGCAGTCGACTCCGGTAGGCTTGAAGTTTTTCGAATTCTAATTATTTTAAGCTTGAAATTATTTTGAAGATCCATGGCGCTTCATCCGTCCGAGCCGGGACACCGGCATTTGGCGGAGAGCAGAAGGAGGAGGAAGATTTGCCGTTGTTCCGGAATAAAACTCCATGAACACAGCACGATTTTCCGAGAGTGTCACAGGCAAGATCGTCGATGGCGTTCTCATCGTCACGATCGAAAATCCGCCGGTCAACGCGCTGTCCCTCCATGTCAGGGCCGGACTGATGGCTGCGCTTGGGCGTGCGGCGTCGGATGAAGTGTCTGCCGTGGTGCTGACCGCCATTGGGCGCACCTTCATCGGTGGCGCCGATATCAAGGAATTCGGCAAGCCCGCTATCGGGCCCACACTGCCTGACGTGATCGAAGCGATGGAGAGCTTCGCCAAACCGATCGTCGCGGCAGTAGGCGGCGCGGCGCTCGGCGGCGGCTGCGAGATTGCGCTGGCCTGCCACTACCGGGTGGCCAGCAAGGCGGCCAGCTTCGGCCTGCCCGAGGTCAAGCTCGGGTTAGTGCCCGGGGCCGGCGGAACCCAACGCCTGCCCCGCCTCATCGGCACGGTCGCCGCAATTGACCTGATCGGCACGGGTCGGCCCGCAAATGCCGACGAAGCTCTCGCTCTCGGTCTGATCGATACCATTGCGGACGATCTTCCCGAAGGCGCGCTCGATGTCGCCCGCCGTCTCGTTGGCCAACCGCTGCGGCGCACGGGTGCGCTTTCCGTCCCGCGCTCGCAACCTGAGGCCGACGCGGCAGCCGCAAGAAAGGTGCTTTCCCGCAGCCGTGGACAGATCGCGCCTGCAGAGGCCGTGAGACTGGTCCGGGCCGCGTCCACGGCCAGACTTGAGGACGGTCTTGTGCACGAACGCGCGACCTTCCTGCGCCTCCGGGATTCTCGCGAGGCGGCAGCGTTGCGCCACGTCTTCTTTGCCGAGAGGCAAGCCAGCAAAGTCGACAGGCTGGAGGGTATCACGCCTCGCAAGGTCGAGACCGTCGGTATCGTCGGAACCGGCCTGATGGGTGCAGGCATCGCGGTCTCGGCCTTGAATGCCGGCTATCGCGTAATCGGCATCGAGCAGAACGACGACGCCGCGGCAAAAGGATACGAGCGGATCGCCGGCCTTCTCGACAAGTCGGTCCAATCCGGCCGACTCACCGATCATGCCCGCAGGGAGGCGCTGAGCCGGTTTGAAGCGGCCAGTGACGCCGGCAGGCTGGTGCAGGCCGATCTGGTCATCGAGGCAGTGTTCGACGATCTCGCGGTAAAAACCGAACTCTTCCGGAAGCTTGATCGTATCGTCCGCCCCGACGCCATACTGGCGACCAACACCAGCTACCTCAACCCCGACGAGATCGCCTCGGCAACCGCCCGGCCCGAACGGATCGCCGGCCTGCATTTTTTCTCCCCGGCCAACGTCATGCGGCTCACCGAAGTGGTGGATTGCGCGGCGACGGCGCCCGATGTGCTCGCCTCGGCTATCGCGTTCGTCAGGAAGCTCGGCAAGCTGCCTGTCGTGTGCGGCGTTACCGAGGGTTTCATCGGCAACCGCCTCTATTCGGCCTACCGCCGCGAGGCGGAGTTCATGGTGGAGGATGGCGCAGCACCGGAAGAGGTGGATGCCGCGCTGGAGGCCTGGGGCTTCCCGATGGGGATCTTCGCGGTCAACGACATGGCTGGGCTGGAGATAGCCTGGGCGCGGCGCAAGCGACAGGCGGCGATGCGCGATCCGCAAGCACGTTATGTCGAGATCGCCGACCGGCTGTGCGAGGCCGGCCGCTTCGGCCGCAAGACCGGGCGCGGCTGGTACGATTATTCCGACGGCGAGCGCAGGAGCGACCCGCAAGTGGCCGCGCTGATCGAGGCCGTTCGGGCGGCCAAGGACATCGTGCCGCGCCGCTTTTCGCCCGATGAGATCGTCACGCGCTTGCTGGCGGCAATGGCCGACGAGGGCAAGGCATTACTCGCCGAAGGCATCGCGGCGCGTGCCTCCGACATCGATCTGGTGATGATCAACGGCTATGGCTTCCCGGCCCACAAGGGCGGGCCGATGTTCCGCGCCGGAGAGGTTTAAGGACCAGCTACGACAGCCTTGCGATGACGGCGCGCAGTGCCTCGCCGAAACGCCTGACCTCGTCGACCGTGTTGTAATGGACCAGCGAGGCGCGGATGGCGCCGCTGTCCATCGACAGGTTGAGACGCTTCATCAGCCGGGGCGCATACATATGGCCGTCGCGGATGCCGATCTGCATGTCAGCCATTTCCTCGACGATCCGCTGCGGCGACAGCTTGCCGATGTTGAAGCAGAATGTCGGCACGCGTTCGTTGATGCGGGCTTCCTCGGCGACGCCGTAGATCGTGGCATTGCATCCCTTGAGCACGGCGAGCATCTCACGCGCCAGGAGCACTTCGTAATCGCGGATGGCGCCCATGCCGGCAACGATGTTGTCGCGCCGCGAGCGGTTGTTGGAGGGCGCCAGATTGCGGCCGATCAGTTCCAGGTACTGCACTGCGGCATCCATGCCCGAGACGTTCTCGTAGATGAAGGTGCCTGCCTCGACCTTGTAAGGCGGCTCGTCGGGGATGAAATCCTCGCGGAAGGTCGGCAGCCGCTTCAGCGTTTCGAAGCGGCCCCACAGAAAGCCCATATGCGGCGAGAAATTCTTGTAGCCGGAGCAGACGAGATAATCACAGTCCCAGGCCTGCACGTCGATCAGCCCGTGCGGTCCGTAATGCACGCAGTCAAGGAACACTTCGGCGCCGGCCGCATGCGCGATCGCGGCCACCGAAGCGACTTCGACGATCGAGCCGATCGAATGCGCGGTCACCGTGCAGGCGACGAGACGGGTGCGATCGGAAACCAGCGGCTTGAGGTCGTCGACATGCAGGTTGCCGTCCTCGCGCATGCGCCACCATTTGAACTTGGCTCCGGCGGGCTCCAGCGCCAGCCACGTGGCGATGTTGGCGTCGTGGTCCATATCGGTGATGACGATCTCGTCGCGCTCTGTGTCCTTGGCCAGCATCTGGCCGATGCCGAGGCTGACCAGGCGAATGAACGAGGTGGCGTTCATGCCGAAGCAGATTTCCGACGGACTGTAGGCGTTGATCAGCAAGGCCACGCTCGTCCGAGCATCCGCAACCGATTGGTCGACCGTGACCGAGCGCCCATAGCGACCACCACGCTGCACATTGTGCGAGACCAGGTGATTGGTCACCGCGTCGAGCACGCTCTGCGGGATCTGCGCGCCGGCGGCGTTGTCCATGAAGATGAAATCACCGGCGCGCTGCAAGGCCGGAAACATGGCGCGGATGGTGTCGACCGGAAAGCCGCCGGCGGCTTGGGAATTGCTCAACTGTATCTCCTGCGAATGGCTTGGGAAGCGGGACGGTTGATGAGGTCAGCGCGTCTTCTCGGTCTTGAAGCGGTCTTCGAGCAGGCTGACGAGGCGGACCATCGGCCAGAGGAAGATGAGATAGACCAAAGCGGCGCCGATCAGCGGCGAGGGATTGGCATAGAGCGACTGCGCGTTGGTCGCTTCCTTCAACAGTTCAGGCAGCGCAACGGTGGAAGCGAGCGACGTGTCCTTGAACATCGAGACGCAATTGCTGGTCATCGGCGGGATGACGACGCGGATCGCCTGCGGCAGCACCACCTTGCGCAAGGTCAAAAGGAAAGGCAGGCCGAGCGCCTGTGCTGCCTCGAATTGGCCTTTCGGAATGCTCTCAATGCCGGAGCGGAACACTTCTGCTGAATAGGCCGACATGATGATGGCGAACGCCGTCACGGCGGAGGCCCAGGACGACAGACGGATGCCGAGGAAGGGCAGCGCATAATAGATCAGGATCAGCACCACCAGCACCGGCAGGGCGCGGAAGATGTCGGTGTAGCCGACCGCCAGCCAGCGCAGCGGCTTCGGCGCATAGAGCCGCAACAGGCTGATCCCCAGGCCGATGGGAATGCCGATGCCGATACTCAAAATGCCGAGCAGCAGCGTGTTCAGGAAGCCACGCAACAGCGCCGGCAGGCTGGACATTATCACGTCAGGATTGAAGAAGGTGTCGATCAGCGACATGGGAGCGTTCCCGAACCCCAGAGCAAAGGATGCTCAAGTTAAAACCAATCGACCTTGCCTCCGATGAGGCTATCCGTGTGGCAGCAGGCGCCGGAGCGTGAAATGAATCGTGCCGGCCTGGGAGCCGGCACGATTTAAGTGCATTGCCGGTCAGGCCTTGGGCAGCGGCATTTCCTTGACCGTCGAGGAATCGGCTGGCGCGTCGCTGCCGAACCACTTCTTGTGGATCGCGGCCAGCGTTCCGTCCTTCTTCATCGCGGTCAGCGCGTCGTTCAGCTTGCCGAGCAGCGGATGGTCCTTGCTCATCATCAGGCCGTACTGTTCGCCGGTCTTGATGCGCTGCTTGACCTTCAGGTCCTTCATCTTGGTGAAGGAGTATTCCATGCCCGGAATATCGCTGACGGCGGCGTCCACGCGGCCCGCGCTGAGGTCGAGCAGAAGATTCTGCTGCGTGTCATAGCCCTTCACGTCGCTGTAGCCGTCAGCCTCCTGATGCGCCTTGACCCAGGTCTCGCCGGTCGAGCCTGAAAGCACGCCGACGATCTTGCCCTTGAGGTCGGCCTCGGTGTTAACAGCGCTATCGGTCTTCGTCGCAATGCCCATGTCGGAGTCATAATAGGGCTGGGTGAAGGACAGCGTTTTCAGTCGCTCCGGCGTGATGGTGATGGAGGAGATCGCGACATCGATGCGGTTGGAACTGACAGCCGCGAACAGCGCCTGGAAGCCGAGGTCGGCAATGTCGGTGGTCATGCCGGCACGCTTGGCCGCTTCGTTGACGATGTCGACTTCAAAGCCCTCGAACGTGCCGCTCTCGTTCTTGTATTCGAAGGGCGGATTGGTCGGGTAGGCGCCGACATTGAGCACATCGGCGGCAAAGGCGGTGGCCGGGCCGGCAGCGATGCCGATCGTGGCGGCGAGAAGAAGCAGGTTGCGACGAGTGAAGCTCATTTTGTGTTCCCTCTGGTTGTGATCGGGCGGGTTTGCTCCCGCACGGTTTGTTGCCGTCCCACCTCCCAGCGGGGCGTCAATTTATGGCGGCGACCATGCGCTCGAGCGCGGTCGCTATCTGGTCGCGTTCACGGCACACGCACATCCGCAGGAAGGCCGCTGCCGAATTTCCAAAGAGGTGGCCGGGAGCCAGCCCGACGCGCGCCGTCTCCAGTATCCTGGCGCAGGCCTGCCGGGCGTCGCTTTCGCCGTCCATGGCAAAGAAGGCATACATGCCTCCGCGCGGTTTCGTCGGCAGGATGATGCCGGGAATCTGGGCCAGCCTGTCATAGGCAAGGTCGAGGCCGGTTTTGATCCGCTGCCTGATCTCCTCGACCAGCGGCTCGCCTTGGCGGATGGCGGCGACAGCGCCTGCCTGGATAGGCGCGGCGGTGCCGCTGTTGATGTACTGCGTCATGGCGCCAAGCTGGTCGGCCACCCCCGACGGATGCGTCAGCCAGCCGATGCGCCAGCCGGTCATCGCCCACGCCTTCGAAAAACTGTTGACCGACAGCACCCGGTCGCCATCCTCGGCGATCTGCAGGATGGAAGGAGCAACATTGCCGTCGAAATAGAGCCGGCCATAGACCTCGTCGGAGATGATCCAGATGCCGGTGCGCCGGCTGAAGTCGAGCAGCGCCTGCATCTCCTCGCGCGACGCGGTCCAGCCGGTCGGGTTGGACGGCGTCGACAGGAAGATCGCGCGTGTGCGCGCATCGCAAGTGGCGAACAGCCGGTCGAGATCGAGATGCCAGTCGCCCTTGAAGTCGAGCGAAAACGGCCTTGGCTCGCCGCCGATCAGATGGATGGCGTTGTGGATGTTGGGCCATTGCGGCGCGACATAGACGACGTTGCTGCCGGTATCGACCAGCAGTTCCAGCGCCAGGTACAGCGCCTGCATGCCGCCGGGCGTGACCGTGGTGCGCGCAATCGGGATCGTCCGGCCGTGAATGCGCGTTTGGTATTCCGACAGCGCCTCGTTCAGTAGGGGGTGCCCACGCATGTTAGGGACGTAGAACGTCTGGCCTTCATCGAAGGCGGCCTTCGCCGCGTCGCGGATGAAAGCGGGCGTCACCATGTCGCCTTCGCCGTACCAGAGCGCGATCACGTCGCCCAGTTCTCGGGCGCGCACGGCAAGGTTGGCAATGTTTTCGGTGTGCAGGTCACGGATCTGGGCACGTACGCCGTCGAAAGCATAACGCGCGCTGGACGATGACTGGGGCAGTATGAACGACAAGGACTGAAACCCCTCCCACCCGGAGCACCGCGACGGACTGCCCGGCAAGCCCCACCGGCACGACAGTCGCCATCGAGTTTGGATGCTATCCAATGTTCTGCGCTTTTCAAGGAAAAAGTTTTAAGCTTAAAAAGTTTTTGCCCGATCCCGCCCGTCTACCGCAGCTCGGCGCGCGCAGCGGTGCAGTTGGCCGCAGCGCCGGCGCCAAGAAACATCGTATCGCTGGCCAGCACGAAGAAGCTCGCGCCGATAGCGGCCCACTGGCTGATCGTCTGTGGGCTGGCGCAAAATATACCCGATGTCCTGCCATGCGCGACGGTCGCGCGGATGATCCTTGTGATCGCCTCATTGAGCTTGTCCACGCCTTTGGGCCCGATCGCATCGATCGACACGGAGAGATCGCCGGGGCCGACGAAGACCACATCGATGCCGTCTATGGCCGCGATCGCCTCGATGTTGGCCAGCCCCTCCGATGTCTCGACCTGGACCGCGACGACCACCCTGTCATTGGCCGCGGCCAGATATTCGGGAATGCGATAGCCATAGCCGGCCGCGCGGCCAGGCCCGACGCCGCGCTCGCCCAGCGGCGGATAGCGCGAGGCTTTCACCGCCGCCTCGGCCTGAGCAGCGGTCGAGACGCGCGGCACGAGCACGCCTTGTGCGCCGCTGTCGAGCGCCGCCTGGATAGCTTCCGGCGCATGACCGGGAACACGCACCATGGCCGGCACGCGATGCACGTCGGCCGCGCGCACCATGGTTTCGATCGTGTCGCGCGCGATCTGGGCATGTTCCCAGTCGATGCAGACGAAGTCGAGGCCGGTGAGCGCCATCACTTCGACGGCGACGGGATGGGGAATAGCGGCGAAGGAGCCGACGAGATTGGTCTTGCCGATGCACTTCTGACGGAACGCGCTCATATCCATCCCCCTTTTTCCCCTCCGAATTGATATCCTCAATCGGCGGCGAGGCGAAGCTATTTCAGGCTTGAAATATTTTTGCGCGGGCCTAGCGTGTCGGTCTCTCGCCACGAGTTCCCATGATGATCAAAACGCATCCCCTGCACGGCTCGAACAAACTGAAGCTCGGCGTCTTTTCGACCAATGCCGATGGCGGTCTGGCCATCACCGATGTGCCGGAACGCTGGACGGCAAGCTGGCAGGACAATCTGACGGCGGCGCAGATCGCCGACCGCGCCGGGCTGGAATTTATGCTTCCGATCGCGCGCTGGCGTGGCTTTGGCGGCCGCAACAAGGTGCGCGAATGGTCGTTCGAGACCTTCACCTGGGCAGCAGCTCTGGCGGTGGCCACCGAGCAGATCGGCCTGTTCATGACCGTGCATGTGCCGCTGGTGCATCCGCTCTATGCCGCCAAGGCGCTGGCAACTGTCGACCATATCAGCCAGGGCCGCGCCGGCTTGAACATCGTCTGCGGCTGGAACCCGAAGGAATTCGGCATGTTCGGCACGCCTTTGGTCGAGAAGGGCTACGACCAGGCCGCCGAATGGATCGAAATCCTGGAAAAGCTCTACGCCTCGGACCAGCCTCTGGACTATGAAGGCACATACTATCGCCTCAAGGAGGCGGTGAGCCGGCCGGCGAGCCTGCAGGTTCCACGCCCGGTGACCATGAACGCTGCTTTCGGTGGCCCGGGCCGGGATTTCGCCGCCGCCCGATGCGATTATCTGTTCACGACCTTTTCGGAAATGAGCGATGCCGGCAAGCATGTCGCCGACATCAGCGAGCGGGCCGACAAGGTTGGCCGCAACGTCGGCGTCTACACGGTGGCGCATGTCGTCTGCCGTCCAACCATGGAAGAGGCGCAGGCCTACTACACGCGCTATGCCGTCGATCTGGTCGACCACGATGCGGTCGATGCTCATATGGCAGGCAAGAAGGAGTTCTCGCAGTCGCATGACCCGCATGCCTATGACCGCTACCGGCAGCGTTTCGCCGGCGGCGCCGGCACCTACCCGCTGGTTGGAACGCCGGAAACGATTGCCGCCGAGATGGCGGCAATAGCCGGGCATGGCTACCAGGGCATCGCGCTGTCGTTCGTCAACTACACCCAGGAACTGCCCTATTTCTGCGACCACGTATTGCCGCTGCTGAAGCGGGCGGGGCTGCGCTGCTGACAATCCGGGAATAACGAATTCGTTAATCCGGAATGACGGCGGTTGCCTGAATTTCGATCTTGGCGCGATCTTCCACCAGCGCCACCACCTGCATGGCGGCCATCGCTGGGAAATGCCGGCCGATCACCTCGCGATAGGCCTCGCCTATACCCTTGAGATTGCCGAGATATTCGGCCTTGTCGGTGAAATACCAGGTCATCGTGGTGATGTGCCGTGGCTCCGCGCCGGCTTCCGCCAGCACGGCGACGATGTTTTGCAGCGTCTGCCGCACCTGGCCGGCGAAATCGTCGGTCTCGAACTGGCACTGCCCGTTCCAGCCGACCTGTCCGCCCACGAAGACGAGCCTGCCGCGCGCGGCAATGCCGTTGGCGTAGCCGACCGGTTTCGCCCAGCCCTCCGGCTGCAGGATCTCGTGCATTTTCAAGCCTCCCCGGTATTCTTAAAGATCAATCTCAAATCAAATACATCGCCGTCAGGCCGCACCCATCACCTGCCGTGCGATCACCACCTTCTGCACATCGGATGCGCCCTCGTAGATGCGTAGCGCGCGGATCTCGCGATAGAGGCTCTCGACGATATGGCCCTTGCGGACGCCGTCCCCCCCATGCAGCTGCACAGCCTTGTCGATCACCTCTTGCGCCTTGTCGGTGGCGAACAGCTTGGCCATCGCCGCCTCGCGGGTGACACGAGCCGCGCCCATGTCCTTGGTCCAGGCAGCGCGGTAGACCAGCAGCGCTGCGGCATCGATGTCCAGCGCCATGTCGGCGATATGGCCTTGCACCATCTGCAGCTCTGCCATCGGAGCGCCGAAAAGTTTGCGCTCGGCCACCCTGCTGATGCTTTCGTCCAGCGCCCGGCGGGCAAAGCCGAGTGCCGCCGCGCCGACCGTCGAGCGGAACACGTCAAGCACCGACATGGCGATGCGGAAGCCGTCTCCCGGTTTGCCGATCAGCGCCGAAGCCGGCACCCGCACCTGATCGAAGGAAAGCCGCGCCAGCGGATGCGGAGCGATCACCTCAAGGCGCTCGGCGATGCCAAGCCCCTTGGCGTCGGCGGGTACGAGAAAGGCGGAAAGTCCCTTGGCGCCCGGCGCCTCGCCGGTGCGGGCAAAGACGACGTAGAGATCGGCGATGCCGCCATTGGAAATCCAGGTCTTCTCGCCGCTGAGGATATAGAAGTCGCCATCGCGGATCGCCGTCATTTCGGTGTTGGCGACATCCGACCCGGAGCGTGGCTCCGAAAGCGCGAAGGCCGAGATCGCCTTGCCGGCCGTGGTCTTTGCCAGCCATTGCTGCTGGTCAGGCGTGCCGAACAGGCTGAGCGCGCCGGTGCCGAGCCCCTGCATGGCGAAGGCAAAGTCGGCCAACCCGTCATGGCGCGCTAGCGTCTCGCGCATGATGCACAAAGTGCGGACATCGAGCGGTCCCGGATTGTCCGTATCAAGCGCCGTCGGCTTCAACCAGCCGTCGCGGCCAAGCTTGGCCACCAGCTCGCGGCAGGCGGCATCGACGTCATGGTGATCGACCGGCAGGTTCCTGGCGCACCATGCTTCCAGCCTTTCGGCCAATTCGCGGTGGCGATCTTCAAAGAACGGCCAGTTGAGGAAACTCCTGTCAGCCATCAATTGCCCTCGAACACCGGTTTTTTCTTGGCGACGAAGGCCTTGTAGGCGCGCTCGAAGTCACGCGTCTGCATGCAGATCGCCTGCGCCTGCGCTTCTGCTTCGATCGCCTGGTCGAGCCCCATCGACCACTCCTGGTTGAGCTGTGTCTTGGTGATGCCATGCGCGAAGGTCGGGCCCGAGACGATGCGCGCCGCCATCTCGAGCGCGTCGGCCTCGAGCACTGCGGCATCGACAAGCCTGTTGTAGAAGCCCCAGCGCTCGCCTTCCGCTGCCGTCATCGTGCGGCCGGTGTAGAGCAATTCGGCGGCACGGCCCTGGCCGATGATGCGCGGCAGGATCGCGCACGCGCCCATATCGCAACCGGCAAGCCCGACGCGGGTGAACAGGAAAGCGGTCTTGGCCTCCGGCGTGGCGATGCGGATGTCGGCGCTCATGGCGATGATGGCGCCGGCGCCGACCGCGACACCGTCGACCGCCGCGATGATCGGCTTGCCGCAATTGAGCATCGCCTTGACGAAATCGCCGGTCATGCGGGTGAAGGCAAGCAACTCCTTCATGTCCATCTTGACCAATGGGCCGATAATGTCGTGGACATCGCCGCCCGAGCAGAAATTGCCGCCATTGGACAGAAACACCACGGCGTCGACGTCGTCGGCATAGACGAGGTCGCGGAATGTGTCGCGCAGTTCGGCATAGCTGTCGAAGGTCAGTGGATTCTTGCGCTCCGGCCGGTCTAACCGCACCCTGGCGATCCTGCCTTCGACCTCCCACAGGAAGTGCTTCGGCTTGAGGCCGGCCATCGAACTCATTCGCGTCCCTCCCAGTTGCTGCGGAACGAGGTCAGCATGCCGGTCAGCCGGCGCGCATCCTCCTCGCTGACCTTGCCCAGCAATTCGCCGATCCAACCCTCATGCGCCGCGGCCATTGCGGCAAAAGATTTGGAACCCTCGTCGGTCAGTCGCACCATGGATGTGCGGCGATCGCCATTGCGGCGCGCGCGCGCGACCACCCCTTCCGAAACCAGCCGGTCGACAATGCCGGTGACATTGCCGTTGGATACCAGCAGGAAGCGCGACAGATCGCTCATCAGCATGCCTTCCGGCGCGCGGTAGAGGGCGGCCATGACGTCGAAACGCGGCAGTGTCGTATCGAATTCCTTCTTCAGGCGCTCGCGCAGCTCGGCCTCGATCGTGCGCGAGGCGCGCAGCAGCCTGATCCAGAGACGCAGCCGGTCCTTGCCGGGTCCCGACGGCGCGGGCAATGGGCCGGCTACCATGTTTCGCCTCCTGAGATCGAAATCGCTTGTCCGGTAATCGACGCAGCCGCATCGCCGCACAGCCAGAGCACCGTCGCGGCAACTTCCTGCGGCTGGATGAAACGGCCTTGCGGGTTGGTCGAGGCAAGGCTCGCCCGCGCCTGCTCGACTGAGCGGCCGGTCTTTTCGACGACGCGCTGAATGGAGTCCGCCAGCATGTCGGTCTCTACGAAGCCCGGGCAAACGGCGTTGACGGTCACGCCGGATTTCGCCGTCTCGGCCGCCAGTGCCCGCATCAGCCCGACCACCCCATGCTTGGCCGCCACGTAGGGCGCGACATAGGCGTAGCCTTTCAGCCCTGCGGTCGAGGCGACGAAGACGATCCGGCCCGCCTTGCGCGCGGCCATGCCGGCCAGCGCCGGCTTCACCGTCAGGAAGGCGCCGGTCAGATTGACGTCGAGCGTCCGCTGCCAGTCGGCAAGCGAGGTCCTGTGCGCCGGCGTGCTGCCGGCCATGCCAGCATTGGCGACGACGATGTCGAACGGGCCGCGCACGGCTTCCGCTTGCGCGTAGAGCGAAATCATCGCCGCCTCGTCGGTGACATCGGCTGACATGGCGTGGATGCGGTCGTTCTCGCCGGCCAACTTGGCAAGCTCGGCGTCGCGCCGCCCGCATATGGTCACCTCGATACCGGCTTCGGCCAGCACGAGTGCGATGACCCGGCCGACGCCGGAGCCGCCGCCGGTGACCAAAGCATGCTTGCCGGGGATCGTCGAGGCCGTCGTCATACTTTCAACCCCGCCGCCGCATCGCGCTCGGCCAGCCGGTAGATCTGGTCGCGTCCGGGCAGATAGGGATCCGGCCATTTGACACCACGATCACCGAGCGTCACGGCGGCATGCAGCGTCCAGTAGGGATCGGCGAGATGCGGCCGTGCCAGGGCCACTAGGTCGGCGCGGCCGGCCATCAGGATCGAATTGACATGATCCGGCTCGTAGATGTTGCCGACCGCCATCGTCGCCATACCGACCTCGTTGCGGATGCGGTCCGAGAATGGTGTCTGGAACATTCGGCCATAGACAGGTTTAGCGGCAATCGAGGTCTGGCCTGCCGAGACGTCGCAGATGTCGACGCCGGCTTCGCGCAGCATCCGCGCGATCTCCACCGCATCGGCCGGCGTCACACCCTCGATGCCGACCCAATCATTGGCCGAAATGCGCACCGAAATCGGCTTTCGCGCCGGCCAGGCGGCGCGCACCGCATGGAAGATTTCCAGGGGATAGCGCATGCGATTTTCCAGCGAACCGCCATACTCATCCGTGCGCTGGTTGGTGACCGGCGTGATGAAGGACGACAGGAGATAGCCGTGCGCGGCGTGGATCTCCAGCATGTCGAAGCCGCAACGATCGGCCATTTCGGTGGAGGCCACGAACTGGTCGCGCACCAAATCCATATCGGCGCGGTCCATGGCTTTCGGCACCTGGTTTTGCGGCGACCATGCAATCGCCGAGGCCGCCATGACCGGCCAATTGCCCGAGGAGAGCGGCACGTCGGTGCCCTCCCAGCCGACACGGGTCGAGCCCTTGGCCCCGGAATGCCCGATCTGGGCGCAGATTTTAGCCTCGGTCTCGGTGTGGACGAAATCGACCAGCCGCTTCCACGCCACCTCATGTTCGGACGCATAGAAGCCGGGACAACCGGGCGTGATGCGTCCTTCCGGGCTGACGCAGGTCATCTCGATATAGACAAGCCCGGCGCCGCCCTTGGCACGCTCGGCATAGTGGGCGAAATGCCAGTCGGTCGGGCAGCCATCGACTGCCTTGTATTGCGCCATCGGCGAAACAACGATGCGGTTGTTGAGCTGCATGTCGCGCAGCTTGAATGGCGCGAACATCGGCGCCCGGCGCTGCCTGTTGCCGCCGGCTCCGGCCTGGCGCTGGAACCATTGCTCGGCGCTTTCAAGCCATTTGGCATCGCGCAGCCGCAAATTCTCGTGGCTGATGCGCTGCGAGCGGGTCAGCAGCGAATAATTGAACTGTACCGGATCGAGGCCGAGATAGCGCTCGACCTCCTCGAACCACTCCAGCGAATTGCGCGCCGCCGACTGCAGCTTCAGCACCTCGGTGCGGCGCGCATCCTCATACTTGCGGAAGGCGGCGTCGAGGTCCGGTTCGGTTTTGACATATTCGGCCAGCGCCACCGCGCTTTCCAATGCGAGCTTGGTGCCGGAGCCGATCGAGAAATGTGCCGAGGCCGCCGCGTCGCCCATCAGCGCCAGGTTCTTGTAAGACCAGCGTTCGCACAGCACGCGCGGGAAATTGATCCAAGCCGAACCTCTGATGTGATTGGCATTGGTCATCAGCGCGTGGCCGCCGAGATTTTTCTCAAAGATGCGCTCGCAGACGGCGATGGATTCCTGCTGCGACATGGCGCCGAAGCCGAAGGCAGCCCAGGTCTGTTCGCTGCACTCGACAATGAAGGTCGCTGTCTCGCTGTCGAATTGATAGGCGTGCGCCCACACCCAGCCATGCTCGGTCTTCTCGAAGATGAAGGTGAAGGCGTCGTCGAATTTCTGGTTGGTGCCGAGCCAGACGAATTTGCATTTGCGGGTGTCGATGTCGGGCTTGAAGACTTCGACGAAGGTGTTGCGCGCCCTTGAGTTCAGCCCATCGGCGGCGACGACCAGATCATGCGTCTCCATATAGGGCTGAGGGTCGGCGATATCGCTCTCGAACATCAGCCTCACGCCAAGTTCGCGCGCGCGTCGCTGCAGCAGGATCAGAAGCCGCTTGCGGCCGATGCCACAGAAACCGTGGCCCGACGAGACCGTGCGCACGCCGTCATGGATGACGGCGATGTCGTCCCAATAGGCGAAATGCTTCTTGATCCAGACAGCGCTGACCGGGTCGTTTTTGGCAAGGTTGTCGAGTGTTTCGGCCGACAGCACGACGCCCCAGCCGAAGGTATCGTCGGCGCGGTTGCGCTCGAACACCGTGACCTCGTGGGCGGCGTCCCGCAGCTTCATTGAAATGGCAAAGTAGAGGCCGGCTGGTCCGCCACCGAGAACCGCAACCTTCATCCGTGCGATCTCCTCTTCGCTTGCTGCATCTCAAGTATCGCGCCGGAGATGAAATATTTCAAGCTTAAAGTTTCATGTTGGAACGATTGCTGAACACGGGTGGCGCGCCTGCGGGTTGGCCCCGCAAGCGCGCTCTGGAAATCACTTCTCCGGGTTCTTCGGGCTCCACAGCACAGTCTCGGCACCTTTCTCATAGGCCATCCCGTCGGGATAGCTGATCGCCTCCAGCTGCAGCCCCCATGGCGCCTGGAAATACAGAATGGTCTGGCCGGCCGCCGGACCTTCCTTGACCGGCAGCGGCCCCATCCGCGTCTTCACGCCCTTGCCGTCGAGATAGGCTTTCGCCGCAGCGACATCATCGACATACATGGCAATGTGGAAGCCGCCGATATCGCTGTTCTTCGGAGTCAAATCCTTCTGGTCAGGCGCGGTGTACTTGAACAGCTCGATGTTCGATCCATAACCGCAACGCACCATGGTGACCTGCTCGATGACAGCCTTCGGATCGACGCCCAGAAGATCCTGCATGAAGGTGCCCTTGTCATCGGCGAACGGACCGAACGACATCGCCTTCTTGCAGCCGACGACTTCGGTGAAGAAGTCGACTGCCTGCTTCATGTCGGGCACCGTGATGCCGGTGTGGTCGTGGCCGCGCATGCCGGGGATCGCATCGGCCGAAGCCGTTCCCATCGAGCAGAACAGGATCGCGGCAAGCATCGTGCCGCGGGCTGCGTAATTCATATTACCCTCCGTTCGCGGGCTGATTTTGCCCTCATGCACGTCCGAAGCCCGCTGTTCGGCGTGGTGGGTGAACAGTCCTATGCCGGCGCTTTCGTTGCTGGCCGCAACCAGTCCGCGTCGACCTCAGGCAGTGGGATGGCGGCAAGCAGGTCGCGCGTGTAGGTCTCCCTGGGATTGTCGAACAGCGCATCGGTGGCGCTCGCCTCGACGATCCTGCCCTCGCGCACGACGATCACTTGTTGGCACAGCCGCCGGATGACCGACAGGTCGTGGCTGATGAAGGCGACGGTCAGCCCCATCTCCGCGGCCAGTCTCTCCAAAAGGGTGAGGATCTGCGCCTGCGTCGATACGTCGAGGCCGGAGACGATCTCGTCGGCGAGCACGAATTTGGGCGACAGCGCCAGCGCGCGTGCAATGCCGACGCGCTGGCGTTGGCCGCCCGACAGTTCATGACGATAGCGGCTGGAGAAGCCTTGCGGCAGGCCGACGCGATGCAATGCCTCGGCGACGCGTTCCTTAAGCCTGTCGCCAAGCCCATTCTGCTTGAGCGGCGCGGCAATGATGCCGGCGATGGTGCGACGCGGGTTGAGCGACGACATCGGGTCCTGGAAGATCATCTGCAGGTCGCGGCGCAGAGGTCGCAGCTCTGCATCCGGCAGATGGGCGATATCGCGGCCCTCGAAATGGATGCTGCCGACGCTCGGCTCCAGAAGTCTGACAAGCGTGCGGCCGAGCGTCGATTTTCCGGACCCGGATTCACCGACGATGCCGGTCACCGAACCTCTCGGCAAATCGAAATCCAGGCCTTTCAAAATCTCGGCCAGCGGCGCGCGGCCGATCAGCGGCTTGCGGGTCATGTCGGGCAGCGCCACCTTCAGCCCGCGCACGGAAAACAGCGGCTCAACCATGCGGCCGCCTCCACGCCTGGTCTGCCGCATCGATCTCAGCGGCAAGCCCGGCCAGCACGGTCTCGTCCACCGGCATCAGCGAGGCGAAAGGATCTGTGTAACGCGGCGTCGCGGCCATCAGTGCCCGCGTGTATGGGTGCTGCGGGGCGTCGAAGAGAGCAGCCGTCTCGGCTTCCTCCACCACTTTGCCGGCATAAAGCACCGACACCTTCTGGCTGATCTTTGCAACGACGCCGAGATCGTGGGTGACGAACAGGATCGCGGTGCCATGCTCGCGCTGCAGCTCGGCGATCAGGCGCAGGATCTGCTTTTGCACGGTAACGTCGAGCGCGGTTGTCGGCTCGTCGGCCACGATCAGCCGTGGCTCGGCGGCGAAGGCGGCGGCGATCAGCACGCGCTGGCGCATGCCGCCGGACAGCTCGTGCGGATAGCATTTCAGCACCCGGTCGGGATCGCGGATCTGCACTTCATCCAACAATTGCCGGATACGCTTGTCCGCCTTGTCACCGCTCCAGCCGAGAATGCGCACCAGCCGGTCAGTCATCTGCGGACCGATGCGGCGCGACGGGTTGAGCGCAGTCAACGGATCCTGCGGGATCAGCGCCGTGCGGGCGCCGATCAGCGTACGCCTTGCCTTGGGCTGCAGCCTGCCGAGGTCTTGGCCTTCGAGCTGCATGGCGCCTTCGACGATGCGCACGCTTGACGGCAGCACACCGAGCACCGCCTTGCCGATCATCGTCTTGCCGGCGCCGCTCTCGCCGACAAGAGCACGCACCTCACCCCGCTGCACGGAAAGCGACACCGAGCGCAGCACTCGCTGGCCGTTCGGCAGCACGGCGCTCAGATTGGCAATATCCAGGCAAGCGCTCATCGCAGCACCGGATCGAAGCGTGTCTTCAGCGCCTCACCGAACTGGCTGAACGACAGCACGGTGAGGATCAGCGTTACAAGCGGAAACACCAGCACCCACCAGGCCTGATGGATCGACAGCCGGCCCTCGGCGATGATGCCGCCCCAGGTCGGATCGTCGGTCGAGATCGACAGATTGACGAAGGACAGGATGGCCTCCACGATGACGGCGATGCCCATCTCCAGCGACAGCAGTGCCACGATCGACGGCACCACATTGGGCAGCACCTCGCGCAGCATGATGCCGATGCGGCCATAGCCGGCGATGCGGGCGTTCTCGACATAGTCCATGCGCGACTGGCCCATCGCTTCGGCGCGGATCACCCGGCAAAAGCGCGTCCAGTCGATTATGACGATGGCGAGGATGACGGAACTGAGGCCGGTGCCGAGCACCGCGACCAGCAGGATGGCGAACAGCACCGGCGGGAATGCCATCCAGACGTCGACGATGCGTGAAATGATGCGGTCGGCCCAGCCGCCGAAATAGCCGGCGACCAGTCCGAGCGTCGAGCCGACAAGGCAGGCGGCGATCGCCGCCGCGAAAGCGACGATGAAGGCGATACGGCCGCCGAAGATCAGCCGGGAGAGGAGATCGCGGCCGAGGCTGTCGGTGCCCAGCCAATAGCCGGATTCCGCACCACTCATCCAGAATGGCGGCAGCCGTTCCAGCATCAGGTCTTGCGCCAGCGGGTCCTGCGGTGCGACCAGCGGCGCGAAGATCGCGGCCAGCAGCGCCAGCAGCAGCCAGCCGCCGGCCAGCCACAGCCTCGGGCCTAGTCCGCGCCGGGCGATGCGTGCCTCATCCATGGCGCAGCCTCGGATTGAGCAGCGCGTACATCATGTCGACGCCAAGATTGATCAGCACGAACAGCAGCGCGAACACCAGCACGATGCCTTGGATCAGCGGCAGGTCGCGGTTGATGACGGCATCGATCGCCATGTTGCCGAGCCCTTCGTAGGAAAACAGCCGCTCGACGATGACCGTGCCGCCGACAAGGAAGGTGAACTGGACGCCGACGAGAGTCAGTGTCGGCAAGGCAGCGTTCTTCAGCGCCTCGCGCAGGATAACCTGCGTTTCCGAAAACCCCTTCACCCGGGCCAGCACGACATAGTCGAGGTCAAGCACTTCCTTCAGCGACTGTTTCAGCAACTGCGCGATGATTGCCGCCAGCGGCAATGCCAAGGCTACTGCCGGCATCAGCATGTGTTTCAGCAGATCCCAGGTCAGGTCGAAGCGCAGCCGAAGCAAGCTCTCGAAGAAATAGAACTGGGTGACGAAGGGCAGATCGAGCTGCGGCGACACGCGGCCGGAGATATCGAAGATCGGCACCAGCACGCCAAACAAAAGGATCAGCACGAGGCCCCACAGGAAATCGGGAATGGAAAGGGCGGCGCCGCTGGCGATATCGATGCCGGCTTCGACCGCCGTGCCGCGCTCGCGGGCTCCGAGGATCGCCGTCGTGCCGCCGAGCCCAACCGCCATGACGAGCGCGATGATGGCAAGTTCCAGCGTTGCCGGCAAACGATTGAAGACAAGGCTGAGCACATCTTGCCTGAGCGAAATCGAGGTGCCAAAATCGCCCCTGACGACGCCGGACAGCCAGATGAAGAATTGCTGCACGATGGTCTTGTCGAGCCCGTAGAGTGCACGCAGCCGGTCGATGTCGGCATCTGTCGCACCGGGGGGCAGCATCATGGCGATCGGGTCACCAGGCGCGACGCGGATCACGACGAAGACGACGACAGCCACGCCGAACAGCGTGATCAGCATCGTCAGCAGACGGATCAGGAATCGTTGCAGGAGCATTCTGGTGTTGGCCCAGTGCGTTTCTAACGAAGAGCCCCCTCATTCGTCCGCTTCGCGGCCACCTTCTCCCCGAGGGGAGAAGAGGTCACGGACAGCTGAGCTGGTCTCTTCTCCCCAGCGGGGAGAAGGTGGCCCGAAGGGCCGGATGAGGGGGCCGCTCAGCGAAGGGTGGCGCCCACAAGCCGATATCAGGCAGGGGTCATCAGCGCCGGCAGCAGCGCGCCGGACACATGCTGCACCACGTTGACGCCCTTGGCATGCACGATAGGTTGCGCATACTGAATCAGCGGCAGCACATAGGCCTGCTCGGCGATATACTTGTCGACAGCCTTCCAGCCGGCGATGCGCTTGGCCTCGTCCTTCTCGCCCCAGAGCGGATTGATCATGTCGATCAGGTCCTGGCTGTCCCACACCGAATGCGGGCTCGGCCCATACATGGCAAAACCAGTCGACGTTGTCGGATCGCCGATGGCATTGCCCCAATTGTAGAAGGCGGCCGGCGCCAGCTTGTCGGCGGCGCGCAGCTCATAGTGCTTGGCGATCTCGTAGACCTCGATCGTCGCCTCGATGCCGACCTTGCGCCACATGCCGACGATTGCCTGGATCATCTCATAATCCTTGGGCTTGAAGCCCTTGGTCGTCTGGATGGTGAACTTGACCGGTTTTTCCGGCGAATAGCCGGAAGCCGCGAGCAGCTCCTTGGCCTTTTCAGGATTGTGCTCGACCTTGATCGAGGCATCGAAGGCCGTGTACTCCGGGGTCTCCAGCGTAGCGATCGGCTGGCCATAGCCGCGCAGCAGCCGTTTGACCAGAAGCTCCTTGTCCACAGCCATGACAGCGGCCTGGCGGACGTTCTTGTCCAGCATCGCTTCAATGTCATTGAAGAAGATCATGCCGATGTCGGAAACAGGCTTGCACGAGCCGGCAAGCCCGTCCTTGGCGATCAGCCGGTCATACTCTTCATAGGGGACCTCCAGCGTCACCTGCGAGGAACCGGATTCGATCTCGGCAACGCGGCTCGCCGCGTCGGTGACGAACTTGATCGTCACATTCTCGAAGGCCGGCTTGTCGCCCCAATAGTGCGGGTTGGCCTTCAGTCGGAGGAAAGCATTTCGCTCGAATTTTTCCACCATGTACGGGCCGGTGCCGATCGGCGCCTTCTCGAAACCTTCCGCGCCAACCTTCTCGTAGTAGGCCTTCGGCAGGATGTAGCCGGTCAGGAACGACATCCATTTGAAATAGACCGGATCGAACTGCACGACGTCGCCGGTGATCTTGTTGCCGTCGATCTTGAAATTGTTGACGTTCTTCCAGACGAACTGGATCGGATTGCCGGTCTTTTCGTCGCCCGCCCGCTGCAGCGACCAGACCACGTCCTCGGGCGTGAAGGGCGAGCCGTCATGCCAGGTCACGCCTTCGCGCACCGTCATCGTCACCTTGGTGCGATCCTCGTTCCAGCCCCATTCGGTGAGCAGGCCAGGCGCAAAGGACAGGTCCGGCTTTTGCGGAATGAACTGGTCGAACACTGACTGGTAGAGGCCCTGGATCGTCGGGTTGACGGCCGAGGGTCCGGTGGTCGGATCCCAGGACGGCAGGTTGACGTTATAGGCGATGGTCAGCTCGCCCGCTGCCGCCTTGGCGATCTCAGGCAGGCCGATCGCCGCCACCCCAAGTGCCGCGGCACTGTATCCCAGCAATTCTCGTCTGTTGATTGTCATGGTCGTTCCCCTTGTTGGTTTTGTTGTCTTTGCGCGGCACTATCAGTTTATCGATCCGGGCTTCGTGGGCAGCAGCGCCTTGCCTCTCGTCGCCTTCATGAAATCTTGCGAGCTACCTCCCGCCAAGCTGTTGCGCGAGCATGAAGCCGGAGGCCGCGCCGGTGCCGGCGCCGGGCCATGTCGCGGCGCCTATGAGATGCAGATTGCCGACCGGCGTGTTCCAGCCGGCATAACCGCGCGCCGGGCGGAACAGGAAATTCTGTGCCAGATGGTGGCTGCCGCAGACCTGGTCGCCACCGCCGAGATTGGGGTTCTCACGCTCGAGGTCGATTGGCGAGAACACTGCACGGCCGAGGATTTTCGGGCGCAGTCCGGGTGCGTATATCTCGATGATGTCGAGCACGCGCTCGGCGTAGGCATCCTTGACCTGATCCCAATGCGCGGGCGCGATCCTGCCTGCCGCATCGCCCAGGATTTCGGCAGGCAGCATGCGCACCTGCACCCACAGCACATGCTTGCCCTGAGGCGCGCGCGACGGATCGATCGCGGTCGGCTGGCCGACGACCAGCACCGGTTCGTCCGGCAGCATGCCCGCCATCGCCTGCTGATAGGTGCGCGACATCGCGTCGAGCGACGGCGACAGATGCACATAAGCGAACTGCCGAAGCTCCGCGCCGGCGCGCCAATCGGGCAGGTCGTCGAGCGCCAGATGGATCATCATCGTGCCCGGCGCGTGCCGGAATTTCTGCATCGCCGTGTCGAAGCCGGCGTCGCCGGAACCGTTGGGCAGCAACTTGCCGGTCAGCGCCCTGGGCGCGACGCCGGCAATCACTGCCTTGGTGGCCGTATGTGTCTCACCTGAAGCGAGTCGCACGCCCGATGCCTTGCCGCCGGCAACGGTGATCTCGGCAACTTCCGCCCCGGTGACGATCGTGCCGCCCGCCGAGGTGACCATACCTGCCAGCGCCCGGATGATCGTGTCGGCGCCGCCCTTGCCTAGCACCATGCCAAAGCTCTGGTTGGCGATCGATTCCAGATAGGGGAACACGGCGCCGCCGGCGATGTCGGGTGCGAAATCGAGATGCATGCCCCAGGTGGCAAGCGTTGCCCGCACATAAGGCGACTCGAAGGTCTCCTCCAGCCAGGCGCGAGGTGACGACAGCAAAAGCCGGCCGGTATCGAGCGCGCCTGACATGCCCTTCTTGCGCCACAGGTTCCAGGCGGTGCCGGCAAGCGCGCGGGCACTCATCGGCGATCCCAGCAGCCGGAACAGATGCTCGGCCTCAGCAGGAAAGGCGGCAACGAGCTTGCGCCACGTCGCGGCATCGGCGGCGGAGAACGCGGCCAGCCGCGTGGCAGTCCTTTCCAAGTCATTGCTGACGCCGAACCAGCGTCCGTCCGGAAAGGCGCTGGCGAAACAGTCGGCGACCGGCGCGAACTCAAGACCCTGCGCTTTCAATTCATTTGCATATTTCCGGTGGAAGGCGGAGCCGGCAAACAGGCTCAGATTCATTGCACCGAAATCGTGCCGGAACCCTGGGAGGGTGTATTCGTGGGTCTGGACGGCACCGCCGATTGCTGCGCTGCGCTCGAAAATCCCGGTTTTCCAGCCTTTCAGCGCCAGATGCGCGGCGCATGCCAGACTGTTGTGGCCCGCCCCGACAAAGATGGCGTCGAACTCGCTCACGCCCCGTTCCCATTTCCTTTATGCTTAAAGATAATTGCAGATGCATATGTTTTCGTCTAGTAGGATATTAAGGGCCGAGACGAGCCTTGATCTTCACCAGAAAGAGGGAACTTCAGACCATGGACACGCAAAAACTCCTCGGCGAAGTCGCCGGCCAGCTGCTTTCAGGCGCCATCAGGGTGGTCGACCTCTCTGCGCAACTCGGACCCGACACGCCTCTTATCAAGCTGCCGCCGGAGCTTGCCGTCGACACGCCAAAGGTCGAGATCCATAACATCTCCCGTTATGACAAGAACGGCCCGTGGTGGGCATGGAACTGGCTGAAGCTTGGGGAGCATTCGGGCACGCATTTCGATGCGCCGCAGCATTGGATCAGCGGCAAGGACTATCCGGACGGCGCCACCGACACCATTCCGGCGCAGAATTTCATTGGTCCGGTCAATGTCATCGACTGCTCGAAGGAAGCCGCCGCTGACCACGACTTCCTGCTCACCGTCGACCACATCAAGGCGTGGGAAGCCAAGCATGGCGCCATCAACGCCGGGGAGTGGGTGGTGATGCGCACCGACTGGTATAAGCGCAATGGCTCGGAAGCCGAATTCCTCAACGCCAACGAAACCGGCCCACATACGCCAGGTCCGACAGCCGAAGCCATCCAGTTCCTGATCAGCAAGGATATCAAGGGCTGGGGCTCAGAGACGATCGGCACCGATGCCGGCAAGGCAGGCGGGATGGAGCCGCCATTTCCAGCCCACACGCTGATGCACAAGGCGAACCGCTATGGCCTCGCCAGCCTCTGCAACCTCGACCAGTTGCCTCCAAAGGGCGCCATCCTGATCGCCGCACCGCTCAAGATCGAGCATGGCACCGGCAGCCCTATCCGCGCGCTGGCGCTTGTATCCAACGGCTAGGTGAAAGCACGCCAAGGTGAGCCAGCCGGATCACATCATCGTTGGCAGCGGCATCAACGCGCTGGTCTGCGCGGCGATGCTCGGCGGCAAAGGGGCGCGTGTGCTCGTCCTCGAGCGCAATGACCGCATCGGCGGCTGCATGCGTACCGAGGAGATCACCGCGCCCGGCTTCATCCATGACGTGATGGCGACCACCTTCGTGCTGTTCATCACCTCGCCGGCCTTTGCGGCATTGGGCAGCGATCTCGCGCGGCACGGGCTGGAGTTCTGTCACACCGGCACGCCAACCGGCGTGCTGCGGCCGGACGGCAGCCATGCCGTGCTCACCACCGACCGCGCCGCCAACGTCGCTGCAATCAATGCGATCGCCCCCGGCGATGGCGACCGGCACGCCGACGATGTCGGCAGCATCGAGCGCAATGCCGGCCTGCTGTTCGGCCTGCTCGGCGGCAGCCTGTGGTCTTATCCGACAGCCAAGCTGTTGGCCGGCGATGCCTGGCGGCGCAGCCCGCGTGGCCTTGCCGCTTTTCTGGGTGAGGCACTGGTGCCGGCGCGCAGCTGGTTGGAAAGCACCTATCAGTCCGAGACAATCCGCGCGCTGTGGGCGCCCTGGGTGCTGCACGCCGGGCTCGGACCGGAAGACGCCTTCTCAGGGCAGATCGCCAAGGTCATTGCCTTCGCGCTGGAAGCGGCCGGGGCGCCGATCGTCAAGGGTGGGGCGAAGACCCTGCTCACTGCCTTCGAAGCTCTGATAAGGGAACGTGGTGGCGACATCCGCACCGGCGCCGATGTCGCCTCGATCGTCCAGAGCGGTGGCCGCGCGACCGGCGTACGGCTGGCATCCGACGAAACGATTACAGCAAACAAGAGCGTCATCTGCTCGGTCACGCCGACGCAGCTTTACGGCCGGCTGCTCGGCGCGGATCCTCCCAAAGCCGAGGTCGAGGCGACACAGAAATATCGCTACGGCAAAGGCAATTTCCAGATCCACTATGCGCTGGCCAAGCCGCCGGCATGGCGCGGCGAAGGCCTCGACAAGGTGGCGCTGCTGCACCTGACGCCGGGGCTCGATGGCGTCTCGAAAGCCTGCAACGAGGCGGCGCGCGGGATGCTGCCGGAAGTGCCGACCATCTGCGTCGGCCAGCCGCATGCGCTCGATCCATCGCGCTGCCCGGAAGGCAAGGCGATCCTGTGGCTGCAACTGCCCGAGGCGCCCCGGCACATCAAGGGTGACGCCGCCGGCAAGCTGCAGACGCCGGCTGACGGACAATGGACCGAGGCGCTGCGTGAAGCCTACGCCGACCGCGTCGAAACCATTCTCGCCAGCCACATCGATGGCTTCAAGGGCAGCGTGATTGCGCGCCGCGCCTATTCGCCGGCCGATCTCGAAGCGATGAACATCAACCTGGTCGGCGGCGACCCCTATGGCGGGTCCTCGACCATCGACCAGTCGTTCCTGTGGCGGCCGTTCAAGACCAGCCGCAACCACCAGACCGGCATCACGAACCTCTACCATATCGGCGCCTCCACCCATCCGGGTGCAGGCCTCGGCGGCGGCTCCGGCTTTCTGCTGGCGGGGAGGCTGTGATGGAGCAGAAGGTCGCGGAAAGGCGCCAGCGCATTTCGACGCTTGGCCAGATCGGCCTGCAGCAATTCGCGCCCTATCTGATGAACCGCATCATGGGGCGCTACAACGCCACCTTGCGCGACGATTTCCGCAAGCAGGGCCTGACCATTCCGCAGGTCCGCACGCTGGCCGTGCTGTCGGTCACCGACGGCGTCACCGTCAACGACCTCTCGGTCTACACCGTCATCGAGCAGTCGACATTGAGCCGCACGCTCGACACGTTGGAAGGGCAAGGTTTCGTGCGGCGCGAGCAAGGCGTCACCGACAGCCGCATCCGCCATGTCTTCCTGACCGATGACGGCCGCGCCGAGTTCACCCGCGCCTGGCCGGCCATGCATGATGCGTTCGAGGCGATGTTCGACGATGTCGACGACGCCGAATACGCGGGTCTGATCGCCACATTGCAGAAGATGCTGAAGAACATTCGCAAGCACGACATCTAGACGCAGGCGCCGGCCGCACCGCCGGCAACGGAAGGTTGGAAAAATGGCCGAACGGTCTTTTGCCAAGGAAGTCGAAAAACTCAGGCTCGGCGATGGCGAGGAATTTGCGGGCGAAGGCATTCTCGCCATCACCAAGGCGCTGCTGCAATGCGGCGTCGGCTATGTCGGCGGATACCAGGGCGCGCCGATCAGCCATCTGATGGACGTGCTGGCCGACGCACAGGACATTCTGGGCGAACTCGGGGTGCATTTCGAGGCGAGCGCCTCGGAAGCCACCGCCACCGCCATGCTCGCTGCCTCGGTGCATTATCCGATCCGTGGCGCGGCGACCTTCAAGTCGACTGTCGGCACCAATGTCGCGTCCGACGCGCTCGCCAACCTTGCCTCCGGTGGCGTTACCGGCGGCGCACTGATCATCGTCGGCGAGGATTATGGCGAGGGTTCCTCGATCATGCAGGAGCGCAGCCATGCCTTCGCCATGAAAAGCCAGGTCTGGCTGCTCGACCCGCGCCCGAACCTGCCGTCGATCGTCAAGGCGGTCGAGGATGGCTTCGAGCTATCCGAAGCGTCCAATACGCCGGTGATGCTGCAGGTGCGCATCCGCTGCTGCCACGTCCACGGCCATTTCATCGCCAAGGACAACAAGCGCCCGCCGATGACGGTGGCCGATGCGCTGGATGCGCCGCGCCGCGACACCGGCCGAATCGTGCTGCCACCCGCCTCCTTCCTGCACGAGAAGGAGAAAGTGCAAAAACGCTGGCCGGCGGCGGTCGATTTCATCACCAGGAACAAGATCAACGAGTTCTTCGGCTCGGATCATGGTTCGGTCGGCATCGTCATGCAGGGCGGCATGTACAATTCGGTCATCCGCGCCTTGCAGCGTCTCGGCCTTGCCGGCACCTATGGCGAGACGGATGTGCCGCTCTATGTGCTCAACGCCGTCTATCCGCTGATCGACGATGAGTTCCTGTCTTTCTGCGAAGGCAAGCACGCGGTGCTCGTGGTCGAGGAGGGCCAGCCCAACTACATCGAGCAAGCCTTTGCCGCCATGCTGCACAAGGCCGGGCGCGGTACCAGGCTGGTCGGCAAGGAGTATCTGCCGATGGCCGGCGAATATACCGGCCAGGTCATGCTGGACGGCATCGGCGCCTTCCTGCGCGCCGAGGCCCCGCATCTCTTGCCGGGCGAGGTGCGCGCGCCCAACAAGGTCGGGGACGGCGTCGACACGGCGGATCTGATCAACGTCGTGCCGGGCCGTCCGCCCGGCTTCTGCATCGGTTGCCCGGAGCGGCCGATCTTTGCCGCGACCAAGCTGGTCGAGCAGGAACTCGGCAAGCACCACATCGCCTCCGACATCGGCTGCCATTTGTTCTCGATCATGCCGCCCTTCGAGCTTGGCGCCACCACCATGGGCTACGGGCTCGGGCCGGCCTCGGCTTCAGCCTTCAATTCGCCCGACGCCAAACGCCGGTCGATCTCGTTCGTCGGCGATGGCGGCTTCTGGCACAACGGCCTGACCTCCTCGATCGGCAACGCGGTCTTCAACAAGAATGACGGCGTCATCGTCATCGTCGACAACTTTTACTCCGCCGCGACCGGCGGGCAGGACATATTGTCGTCGCGCGCAGGCAACAAGACCAAGTCGACAAAACATCCTATCACCGAGGCGGTGAAAGGCATGGGCGTCAAATGGCTGCGCCACATCGACCGCACCTACGATGTCGGCAAGATGCAGGACACGCTGCGCGAGGCGCTGACGACGGAGGAAAAGGGACCAAAGGTCATCGTCGCCTCGTCCGAATGCATGCTCAACCGCCAGCGCCGCGAAAAGCCGCTGGTCGACAAGGCGATCAAGGGCGGAACCCGTGTCGTCAAGCCGAAATTCGGCGTCGACGAGGACATCTGCACCGGCGACCACGCCTGCATGCGGCTGTCCGGCTGCCCGTCGCTGTCGGTGAAATCGCTCGACGATCCCTTGCGTGACGATCCGGTGGCATCGATCGACCAGAGCTGCGTCGGCTGCGGCAATTGCGGCGAGGTGGCGGACGCCGCCGTGCTGTGCCCATCCTTCTACCGCGCCGATGTCGTGCACAATCCGAGCCGCTGGGACCGCTTCCTCGAATCTGCACGCCGCGCCACCATCGGCCTGATGCAGCGCCGCCGCGAGAGCCGCAGGTTGACGTTCGCCGATGCTTGACCAGGCTTCGCCCTTGCGTCCGAAATCCGGTGCCGCCGATACCGAGCCGGTGATCAAGCTCGCTTTGCTCGCGGTCGGCGGCCAGGGCGGAGGCGTGCTCGCCGACTGGATCACCGATGTCGCCGAGCGCAATTCCTATGTCGCGCAATCGACCTCGGTCGCCGGCGTCGCCCAGCGCACCGGCGCCACGATCTATTACGTCGAGATGGCCCGCGACACCGGCCGGCTGCCGGTCTTTGCCCTGTCGCCTTCGCAAGGCGATGTCGACATATTGATCGCCGCCGAGCTGATGGAAGCCGGCCGCGCCATCATCAGGGGCTTCGTCACGCCCGATCGCACCACGCTGATCACCTCCTCGCACCGTATCGCCGCGGTGTCGGAAAAGATCGAGCCGGGTGACGGCCGGGCCTCGTCTTCCAAGGTACACGCGACGGCGGAAGCTGCATCGAAACGCTTCATCGCCTTCGACATGGAAAAGATCGCCGCCGACAATGGCTCGATGATTTCCGCCAGCCTCCTTGGCGCGCTGGCAGGCTCCGACGCATTGCCGTTCAGGCGTGAAAGCTATGAGCAAGCGATCGGCGCCGGCGGCCGGGGCGCGAAAGCCAGCCTCGCTGCCTTCGCCGTTGCCTACGACCGCGCGCGCGGTACGACGGTCCCCGCGTCAGAGCCGGCAGAACCGGCTACGGTCGACCCCGCTCCGGGTGCAGGGCGCGTGAGCGGTCCGCAGAACCTGCTGCAGGGTTGGCAGGCGCTGGCCGCCCGCATCGACCTGATGCCCGCGGCGGTGCGCGCCATGGCGCTTCGAGGCCTGAGAAAGGTCGTCGACTACCAGGACATCGCCTATGGCCGCGACTATCTCGACCGGTTGGACAAGGCCGTTGCGCTTGATGACCCCGGCCATGCCCATGCATTGTCCATCGCTGCCGCCAAGCATCTGGCCAACGCGCTGTGCTACGACGACATGATCCGCGTCGCCGATCTCAAGACACGTTCGACGCGTGACCGGCGGGTGCGCAAGGAGGTGGGCGTCAAGAACGGCTCCATCCTGCAGGTGACCGAGTATTTCCATCCGCGCATCGAGGAGTTCTGCGGCACTTTGCCGGCGGGATTGGGCAGCTACATCGAGAACCGATCGAAACTTGCAGGCTTTCTCGACCGGCGCATCAATCATGGCCGGCGCATCCGCACCGACAGCTTTGCCGGCTTTGCGGTCCTCTGGTTCATCGGCGGCCTGCGCCGCTGGCGGCGGCGCCTGTTGCGCCACAAGGTCGAGACGGCGCATCTGGAGCGCTGGTATGCGCTGGCGCTCAGCCACGCGCCTCAGGACTACGCGCTCGCCGTCGAAATCTTGAACTGCCGCCGGCTGATCAAGGGCTACAGCGACACCCACCTCCGCGCCCAGTCCAAATTCGATCGCGTGCTGTCGGCGCTCGATCTGGTCAAGGGCCGCGATGACGCTGCCGACTGGATCAGGCGGTTGCGCGAAGCTGCGCTGAAAGACGAGAAAGGCGACATGCTCGATGGCGCGCTGAAGACGGTGGCATCGTTGTCTGATCATGGTGTGGGAAGAGGTCGAGCTTAGGCTGGTACCTCTACGCTATTGCCGCCGTTTCCCTACTCCCACGGGATTCGCGGATTGAACACGCCGCTTCAGGCGATCGCAGCTCGGCTTCCACCCGGATTGCGGGAAGCGTTGCCGGCGGACCTGCCGGGCGTCAGTCGCGCAATATGGACAGCCCCGAGAGAAGCGGAGCGTACGCGGCGAGCCTGCGGGATACGAACTCGGTGAAGAGCCGCACCCGCTTCGTCTTGCGTGTCTCGCCTAGCGTGAGAAGCCAGAGTGTCCCATGCATGGGCACGTCGATCCCCGGCACCCTTACCAGCAGGGGGTCGGCATCTCCAACGAAGCACGGCAGTTTCGTTATCCCAATCCCTTGGTGCGCCGCGATGATCTGCGTCTCGGCGTCAGGTGTCCTGAACGGTACTCCCGTTACGTGAACTTCTCCCTCGCGCGCCCAGTCCGGAATTCCATGATTGTCTATGCCTATCCACCGGATGGGATCAGGCGTGCCCGCACGCCACGCGGCTAGTCGATCGCGAGACATGTAGACGCCGCTGAACAGCTCCGGTCCCTTCAGGCCGTGAAGATTGAGCGGCAGGGTCTTGCGGTCGGCGACAATGCGGATCGCGACGTCGGCCTCTCGGTTGGTCAGATTGGCCAGCTCGCCGGACGACAGGATTTCCATCTCGATGTCGCGATGCAGACGCGCGAAGTCGGCGAGATCCGGCATGAGCAGGTGTGTGGCGAGGAACGGTGGAAGCGTCACCCGCAAAAGCCCGCGCGCGCTCTGGTCACGACCGAAGACTCGCGTCTCCAACTGGTGCGACGACGCTTCCATCTGTGTCGCGAGATCGAGGACCTCCTCGCCCGCAGCCGTCAAGCGGTAGCCGGAAGGCAGCTTTTCGAACATCTGCGCCCCGAGGCGTTCCTCGAGCTGAGCGATGCGTCGCAGCACGGTCGAGTGGTTCACACCGAGGTGCGCGGCGGCAGCACGCACCGAGCCGCCGCGCGCGGCGGCAAGAAAGTAGCGAACGTCATCCCAGTCGATCATGGTGCATTCCTGCGCAGCGCAGCGCAGTGCGGCTTGCAAAAGCCCATACTAACACGATCAGCCGTAGTTCGTGCGGTCATCGTGGCGTTCAATCATCTAGCTGGATCGTTTTCGCACCAGCGATGTGCGCGATTGCGCACTCACCGCCCGACTTCGGCGAACCCATCTTGAGGCTCTCGCGGGACTTTCCCGTACAGCCAAAGACACGAGACGGCGAAACGAAGGATGCATGACATGAACAGACTGAATGGAAAGACCGCTGTGATAACCGGCGGCGCTACGGGCATCGGCCGCGCCGCAGCCAAGCGCTTTATCGAGGAGGGCGCCTTCGTCTTCATCTTCGGCCGCCGGCAGGAAGCGCTCGACGCCGCCGTGGCCGACCTTGGGCCTAATGCCCGCGCGGTTATGGGCTCGGTCTCGGATGAGGCCGACCTCGACCGACTCTACGCTGCGGTGAAGGCCGAGCGCGGAAGCCTCGATATCGTCTTCGCCAATGCCGGGGCGGGAAGTCCGCTTCCGCTCGGGCAGATCACCGCCAGGCACATTGACGAAACCTTCGACACTAATGTGAAGGGTACGATCTTCACGGTCCAGAAGGCGCTGCCGCTGATGAGCCAGGGCGGTTCGATCATCCTGACCGGGTCGAGCGCCGGCACCACGGGCGCTCCGGGGTTCACTGCCTATAGCGCGAGCAAGGCGGCAGTGCGCAACCTGGCGCGGACCTGGGCGGAGGACCTGAAGGGCACCGGCATCCGCGTAAACGTGCTGTCGCCCGGAGCGACGGCGACCGAACTCGCGAAGGAGGCGTTGGGCGAGGAAGGCCAGAAGGCCTACGGCGCGATGACCCCGCTCCAGCGCATGGCCGATCCGGCGGAGATCGGCGCCGCGGCCGCCTTCCTCGCGTCGCCGGACAGCAGCTTCATGACCGCCAGCGAGGTCGCCGTCGACGGCGGCCTGGCTCAACTCTGACCCCCAGCGCGGTCCGTACCTGGCCCGTGCGCAACGAAAGACAAAGAATTATGAAAAAACTCGAAGGCAAGATCGCAGTCATCACGGGCGGAAGCAGCGGGATCGGATTGGCCACAGCCAAGCGCTTCGTAGAAGAAGGAGCGCACGTCGTGATTACCGGGCGAAGAGAGAAGGAGCTGAAGGAGGCCGCAGCCTTCATCATGAAAAACGTTACGACGGTCGTGGGTGACGTGTCGCTCCTGGAAGATCTGGATCGCCTCTATGCCGTCGTGAAGGAGAAACATGGTCATATCGACATTCTCTTCGCCAACGCCGGCGCGGGGACGATCGCACCGCTCGCCGTCGCTACCGAGGCACATTTTGATCAGACCTTCGATGTGAACGTGAAGGGTCTGTTCTTTACGGTGCAGAAGGCCCTTCCCCTGTTCAAAGACGGCGGTTCGATCATCCTGAATTCTTCAGTGTCGAACGTGTTGGGGCTTCCAGGGTTTAGTACCTACGCCGCGAGCAAGGCGGCTGTACGCAACTTCGCGCGCGCTTGGACACTGGAATTCAAAGACCGCAAAATCCGCGTCAATGCAATGAGTCCGGGACCAATCGAAACGCCGGCCTTGGAGACAACGACTGGCCTTACGCCTGAGCAAGCCGAGCAAGCGGCCGCCCAGTTTGCGTCACAGATCCCAATGGGCCGCAGGGGCAAACCAGAGGAAATCGCTGCTGCCGTCACGTTCCTCGCCTCCGATGAAAGTTCTTTCGTCACCGGCGTGGATCTCGCCGTCGACGGAGGCATGGCGCAAGTCTGATCCCGGCATTAGCACCAAGATCGGAGAAGCACTATGAACTATGCAATCGTAGGATTCGGCAATATCGGACAGGCCCTTGCCAAGGCGTTTGCCCGAAACGGCATCGAAGTTTCCGTTGCAACCACACGCGACCCGGAAAGCTTTGCCGCCGATGCGGCCGCGATCGGACCCACGATCATCCCCAAAAAACTGGCGGAAGCCATCAAGGCAGACATCATCTTTTTGGCTGTCCGCTTCGAGGCGCACCCGGATGTCGCGAAGGCGCTCCCCACCTGGCAGGGGAAGACGATCATCGATGTGACCAATGCCTATGGCGTGCCCCCGGAGGAACTGGGAGGACAACCTTCTTCCAAGTTCATCGCGCAGGCCTTCTCTCGCGCAAAACTGGTCAAGGGCTTCAACCATTTGGTCGCCCCGGTGCTTGATCAGGATCCGGCCGTACATGGTGGCCGGAGGGTCGTGTTCCTGGCAAGCGACGATGACGCTGCCGCAACACAGATTGGGGAGCTTGCGGAAAATCTCGGTTTCGCGCCGATCAAGCTTGGCGGGGTGTCGGAAGGTGGCCTGCTGGTCCAGGCGCGCGGAAACAGCTGGGGTCATCTGATCTCCAAGGACCTGGTCAAATTCGACTGACGAGCGCGACGTCCTCGGCAAAGAGACGACGCACGCGATCGGAACTCGGATCGGATCAAGCCCGATCCGATCCGAGCAAATGGAGAAATCACTATGAGCACCGAGAAGAATATCCACTCCTAAGGAGATTTCGATGTACGACCAATCCAAGGTGTCCGAATTAATCCGGTTCGCACGAATCGAGGCGGGCTCCACCGTGATCGACGTCTACCCTGGCGACGGAGACTGGACGCGCCTCTTCTCCGACATCGTCGGATCAGAGGGGCGGGTCTACAGCTTCGTGCCGGCCGAAGTCGCCCACTTCAAGAACGATCCGGTCGGCCTCATGCGGACGCTCGCGAAGGAGCCGGGCCGAGAGAACGTCGAAGCCGCCTCGGCGGACCTCGTCGCGATGCCGGAGGTCACGCAGGCAGCCGATGTCCTATGGCTGCACCTGTTTTACCACGATCTTCACACCGCCCTGATCCAGAAGAAAGGTGCGACGGCGGCCGACTTCAATCGAGCTGTCTACAAGCGGCTGAAACCCGGTGGGTCCTACGTCATCGTTGACCACGCCGCCGCCGCTGGGTCGGGCACGAGCGACCTCAGTCGCTGCATCGGATCGACTGCATTCGTCCGCGAGGAGGTGGAGGCGGCCGGCTTCGTACTGGACGCGGAAAGCACCGTGCCGGTGAATAATGATGACCCGCACTCGATCAAGGTGTTCGATCCCGCGACCAAGGGCGAGACCGATCGCTTCGCGTTTCGGTTCGTGAAGCCCTGACAGCTCCCGGGCGCCGACTTCATGTCGACCTCCCATTGAGTCCATCAACTCGGGTTCGCACCCGTCAAGCTGGGAAAGCTCAACGAGGATGGCGCGCTGTGCACGCACGCGATGCGGCAGCGCCTTGAAGGCGTCCGAGGTGATGATGGCCACAGGTTCTGGAGCACACCTGCCGCAGGTTCCTGATCTGAACCTGATGAAATGACGGAAGTCGCCGCGCCGTTTAGGGAGCCGGCGCATCCCCTCAGGATGCGCCGGGACAAACGGTTCAAGAATGGTGGATTTCCGTTCCCAGCACCTTCAGGCATTCACGGATGAATGCCGCAAGCGCGGTCCAGCCTTTGGCTGAAACCATGGTCCCATCGACATAGGCGTCGGTGGGAGACAAATCGATATAAGTGCCGCCGGCAAGCGTCACCTCCGGCTCGCAAGCGGCGAGCGCCGCCACCTTCTTGCCGCGCACGACGCCGTCCACCGCGATCAGAATCTGGACGCCATGGCAGATCGTGAAGATCGGCTTTTTTGCCTCGTGGAAATGGCGCACCATTGCCTGGATCCGCTTGTCGGTGCGGATGTATTCGGGGCCACGACCGCCGGCGCAATACACAGCGTCGTACTGGCTCAGCTGCCTCTCGGCGTCGGCGAAGGTCTTGTTGATCAGCGCATTGTGGCCGGGCTTTTCGGTGTAGGTCTGATCGCCCTCGAAATCGTGCAGCGACGTCTTGATCATGTCTCCGGCGCTTTTGTCGGGGCACACGACATGAACGGTGTGTCCCACCGCTTCCATCGCCTGCTGATAGACGAAGATTTCATACTCCTCGGTGAAATCACCGGTCAGCATCAGGATTTTTTTGGCTGGCATGTCTTTTCCTCTCGGCTTGTTTCAGGGGCGAGGTGCACTGCGCGCCTCCTTCCCGGTATCGAAATCGGCTCAGAACGAGAATTCGTAGGCGGCAGGCTGGGCGGACAGCGGCGCGCCGCGCTTGAGGGTGCCTCGGGCAAGCAGCATCGCCAGGCTACTCGAACGCAGGCAGGAGCCTGTCCCGCGAATTTTCGATGTGCGCACGCATGGCTTTTTCGGCGGCGTCCGGATCGCCCGCGGCAAAGGCAGCGAGAATAGCCTCGTGCTCGTCGAGCGCCTCTTCGGTCACCCTGGAGTGATACATCAGCCGGAAGATATGGAAGTGGGTATGCTGGTGATTCAGTGTCTCGCGAATGAGTTCGTTTTGGGCGAACTCGACGATCTTGTCGTGGAAGATCGCATCCTGACGGGCGAAGTTCGAATAGCGCAGGCGTTCGTCTTTCCCCACCCGCCGAGCCATGACGCCGGCCGTCTCCTGCAGCGCGGCAAGGCGCTCGCCGTCCATTGTTGCGGTGGCTTTGGCCGCGGCGGCAGGTTCAAGCAATAGACGCAGCTCGTAAAGCTCGTCGAAGCGCCGGCGGGTGATTTGCGGGGCGGCGCGATAGCCGATCAGATGGGTTTTCAGAACCAGCCCTTCCCCCTCCAGCCTGCCAAGCGCTTCACGAATGGGGGTATGCGAGACGTTGAATTCCTTGACGAGATTGTCGACGGTGATGCGCGATCCCGGAGCAATCCTCAAGGACATGAGCTGCGCGAAGATTGCTTCGTAAACGTCGCCGGCCAGACTGTTGGCGCGCTGGATACGACCCCTGGCACGGGCTTCATTGTCAACCGTCAGGTCCGTGTTCTGCATCGTTTGCCTCTTGACAGAACCACCCACTAACACGATGCTCCGCGAAACTCAATCCTATATCCTATACGATTTTATTAGAGGGCATCGCATGATCATGACCTGCAGCGCCGAGGTCGGCCTCTGGCACGAAGCCAAGCCTGTCGGCTTCCAACCCGTCTTCGCAGGATCTTGTACATGAGCTTGTTTGCAGCGGCGCGCCTGCCGAGCGAGATTCTGTTCGGCAAAGGCCAGCGCCATGTCCTGCCTTCCATCGCCGCCAAATATGGGCGCCGCGCGTTCGTCTGTACCGATGAGCGCTTCGCGGCGACGTCGCAGTTCGCCGAGATTCTCGCTGGCTTGCACAACGCGGCGATCGAGACGTTGGTCTTCGACCGAACGCTGCCGGATGTGCCGCGCGACAGCGTCGCCGCCTGCATTGTGCAAGCGAAAGATTTCAAGCCGGACATGGTGATCGGCATCGGGGGCGGCAGCTGCCTCGATATGGCCAAATGCGCTGCACTTCTGCTCAGCCACGGCGGCAAGCTCGAGGACTACTATGGCGAGTTCAAGGTACCCGGCCCTACCCTTCCGGTGATCGCAGTGCCGACGACGGCTGGAACAGGCTCCGAGGTGACCCCCGTCGCCGTGATCTCCGACCCGGATCGGACGCTGAAAGTGGGTATCGCCAGTCCGCATCTCATCGCGGCAGTGGCGCTTTGCGATCCGGATCTGACGGTGACCTGTCCACCATCCTTGACGGCGATCGCCGGCGCCGACGCGCTGACGCACGCAATCGAGGCCTTCACAGCGGCCAAACGCGGCGCCGACCCTCATTTGCCGCAACAGCACGTGTTCATCGGCAAGAGCGCTCTGACCGATCATTTCGCGCTTCTGGCCATCAGGCTGCTCGGCCGCAGTCTGGAAAAGGCATATCGCGACGGATCGGACGAGGATGCGCGCGCCGACGTCATGATGGGAGCGCTGGCCGCCGGTTGCGCCTTCGGTACGGCGGGAACGGCCGCCGCCCATGCGGTGCAGTATCCCGTTGGCGCGCTTACCCACACCCCGCATGGCCTGGGAGTGGCCACGATGCTGCCCTACGTGATGACCTACAATCTGGCCGCAGCAGCCGCGGAGATTGCGGAAGTCGGCACTGCTCTCGGCCTTTCCCATCAGGGCGGCGGCGACGCCGATGCCTTGGCGCACGCCACCATCCGTGAGGTGAGCCGGCTGTTTGGCGCCATCGGCATCACACCGACATTGGCCGAACTGGGTCTTCCCGAAGACAAGATCGACTGGACGGCTGAGCAGGCGCTGGGCATCGACCGGTTGATCAAGAACAATCCCCGCCCGTTCGACCTTACCGCGATGCGACAGCTGGTCAGGGCTGCTTATGACGGCGACATGTCCGCCACCACGATGTGATCGACCAGGAGCTCATCCAAAATGAACATCGCCGCAGGCATATCCGACGAGGATCAAGATATGTTCGACTACGCCACGGTCTCGCACGGTCTCTACATTGGCGGACGCTGGCGGCCCTCATCGGAGGGCCGCGTGATCGAAGTGGTCGATCCCTCGACTGAAGCCGTGATCGCTGCGGTTCCCGATGCAACGCTCACTGATGCCGCCGCCGCCGTCGACGCTGCCGCGAAGGCGGCGGCCGGCTGGCGCGAGACCCCGCCACGCAGGCGATCGGAAATCCTGCGACGCTGCTTCGAACTGATGACGGAACGGGCGGAGACGTTGGCCGCGCTGATCTCGCTGGAGAACGGCAAGGCGCTGCGCGATGCGCGCGGCGAAGTCGCCTATGCGGCGGAGTTCTTTCGCTGGAACGCCGAGGAAGCGGTCCGCATCAACGGCGAGTTCGGCCTTGCGCCCTCGGGCGCGAACCGGATCATTGTCGACTACCAGCCCATCGGCATTTGCGTGCTCATCACCCCATGGAATTTCCCGGCTGCCATGGCGACACGCAAAATCGCTCCGGCGCTCGCGGCCGGCTGCACGGTGATCCTGAAGCCCGCCAGCGAGACGCCGCTGACGGCCTATGCGCTTGCGGCGCTCTACGAGGAGGCCGGCGTGCCGCCCGGCGTCGTCAACGTGCTGACGACCTCGACCCCCGGGCCGGTGACGGCGGCCATGCTGGCCGATCCGCGCGTGCGAAAGCTGTCCTTCACCGGCTCGACCGGCGTCGGCCGCGTGCTGCTGGCCGAAGCCGCAAAGCACGTCATTTCCTGTTCCATGGAGCTTGGCGGCAACGCACCCTTCATCGTCTTCGACGACGCCGACCTGGAAGCAACCCTCGACGGTGCGATGGTTGCCAAGATGCGCAACGCCGGCGAAGCCTGCACGGCCGCCAACCGGCTTTACGTCCAGGCCGGCATCCATGATGCTTTCGCGGAAGGCTTGAGCAAACGCATGGCGGCACTCAACGTGGGCCCGGGCACAGACTCAGACACAGAATGCGGGCCGATGATCACCAGGAAGGCTGTGCACAAGATCGACCGGCTTGTGCAGGACGCCGTTGCCCGCGGCGCCAAAATCCTGTGTGGTGGCGGCGTATCTGAAGGCAGAGGCTTTTTCTATCCGCCAACGGTGCTCAAGGACGTGCCGGCCGACGTTGCCATGGCTCACGAGGAGATCTTCGGTCCCGTGGCGCCGATCAGTCGCTTCGACAGCGAGGCGGAGGTCATCGCCAAGGCCAACGACACAGAATACGGTCTCGCGGCCTACATCTACACGCGCGACCTGGCCAGAGGAATGCGCGTGGCATCGAAGATCGAGTCGGGCATGATCGCGCTCAACCGCGGCCTGATGTCGGATCCGGCGGCGCCCTTCGGCGGAGTCAAGCAAAGCGGGTTGGGGCGAGAAGGCGGCCAGAAGCATGGCGTTGCCGAGTTCATGGAGGCCAAGTACATCGCCGTGACCCTGTGAGCGGACATCCCGCCAAAGATCCGTTTCGCATTCGCGATCATGTGGTCGAGTTCGACGACATCGTCGCCGAGATCGTTCGCAGAAGCGAGGAGACCAGGGCGAACGTTCCCATGGTCGCCGATGTCGCCTACGGGGCTGACGCCACCGAAACCATGGATCTGTTCTTTCCCGAGGGCAAACGGGACCGCCTGCCGGTGCACATGTTCATCCACGGGGGCTATTGGCGCATGTTCTCCAAGCGCGACTATTCCTACGTCGCCGAGACCGTTACGAACGCAGGTGCGATCGCGGTCATTGTCGACTACGCGCTGATGCCTACCGTCAGGATGGCCAGGATCGTCGACCAGGTGCGCCGCGCCAAGCGATGGGTATTTGACAATGTCGCACACCATGGCGGCAATCCCGGCCTGCTGACCGTTAGCGGTCATTCCGCCGGTGCGCATCTGGCAACAATGCTTTTCGACGGTGACGAGCGGCCTTCCGGCATCAAAGCTGCGCTGCTGCTTGGCGGCCTTTACGACCTGAAGCCATTGCAGATGTCGTTCCTTGCCGCCGAGATCGCGATCACCGACGAGGAGGCCCGCCGATTCTCGCCGATCGACCACAGTTTCGATCCATCCGTGGGCGTAGATATCTCGGTCGGCGCCGATGAAACGTCGCCGTTCCACAGCCAGGCCGCACTCTTCACGGACCACCTTGACACACAGGGACTGACTGTTTCGCGCACCACCCTTGGTGGGGCCAATCACATGAGCAGCGTCCGTGACCTTGGCTTGGCTGGTACCGAGGCCGCGTCACTGCTGGCCCGCGTCGTGGCCGCCTGAGAGTTCCGCCAGAAGCGCTGCTGGGCGCGACCGTTCTTCGCAGTAGCGTCGCAGCATCGAGGTGCCGACCGCGGTGGCAAATCTTCCGCCACCGGTCGCCATACCGTAAGCCCGCCGGCGATGTCGACGTCGACGTGGTTCATGCTTTCCAGCGTGATTGAGCTTGATAACCGATGTCGGCGATCGCCGTCATGCAGGCAGCCCAGTTGAGTTCTCAATGCTGACCGGGTTGTGTGCGTCAAGTTCTGCAAAAAGGGGCGGCCATGATGCTGGTCATGCGGCTTGGCGCAGAGCGAGCTTCTTGTGCTCGCGCAGGTCGTCCATGTTGATGTATCGGTT
>NZ_JAMYVM010000032.1:0-68025 GCF_040324035.1 Mesorhizobium sp. M0016
CCGTCCCTCCCCCACCCCACCCTATTCTTTTTTTTTATTCGTCTACTATTCTTAATTTACTCTTGGTCGTCGCCACCCCTCCCCCGCCCGGCCCGCCGCCCCCGCCCCGGCGGGGGGCGGGGCCCCCCCCCCCCCCCCCTTCGTTTTCGCAGGCTTCGAAATCAGTCCTTTTCGAAGATGCGTGCCTTGGCGACGACGCCAGCGATTGCGCCGCCGATCAGCGGCGCAACGATGAACAGCCAGAGCTGGCTGAGGGCTGCGGCACCGGTAAACAGCGCCGGGCCGATCGAACGCGCCGGATTGAGCGAGGTGCCGGTCACCGGGATCATTGCGAAGTGCAGTCCGGCCAGCGTCAGGCCGATGACCAGGCCGGCGAACGCCGTCGAGTGCTTCTCGGCGGTGACGCCGAGGATGACGGTGACGAAGGTGAAGGTGCCGATCAGCTCCCACAGGAAGGCCGAACTCGTCCCCCATTTCGCCACGTCCCAGCCATTGGCGCCGAAACCGGTGGTGTGCCCGCCGGTCTGGCCGGAGACGATGATCCACAGCGCCAGCGAGGCCAGAATGGCGCCGATGATCTGCGCGATCCAGTAAGGAATCACACCCTTGGCCGGCAGCCGGCCGGCAAGGAAGACGCCGAGCGTGACGGCCGGGTTGAGATGTGCGCCTGAGATGGGACCCACCGCGTAAGCCGCCGCAATCAGGCCGATGCCGAACGCCAGGCCGATGGCTTCCTGGCCCAGCGGCAAGTCGGCGAGAAAGCCACCCGTCGCCACCGACGCCGTGCCGATAAACACCAATAGAAATGTCCCTAGAACTTCCGCAAGATACGTTTTCATTGCCCTCTCCTCGTATCGATCCGTCGGTCCGCTTTTCCGCGCCGCGAATCATGGCGCAAAGAGTATTCCCAACGCAAAAGCTTGGAAAGCAGAGCAATTGCGCCACAGATCGTGCTTACGGCGGCCAGTTACCAACATTAGAGACCTTGCATATATTTGAGATTTGTTATCGCCGGCGGGCGGACATTTGCCGGCGGGGAAAATCGTCGGCCGCGAGCGGAAGGCCTCGTCGCCGCGAAATTCAAGCGGGGTTCAATCTCGACGCGAAACGCTCTAAGAGCAGGCCGAAAGATACTGTGCTCGATAGATGGAATGACGAATGCGACTGGGCGGACGGCTGGCGGCAGCCATTGAAGTGCTGGACGACATTGGCCGGCGCCACCGGCCGGTGGCCGATGCGCTGAAAGATTGGGGCCTGTCGCATCGCTTTGCGGGCGGCGGCGACCGCGCGGCGATCGGCAACATCGTCTACGACGCGCTGCGCCACAAACGTTCCGCCGGCTGGCTTTTAGGTGAAGACACGCCCCGCACCATCGGCTTCGGCGCGCTGCTCATCGAATGGGGCCAGACGCCGCAATCGCTCAACGATGCGCTCCAGGGTGACAAGTTCGCGCCGCCGCTGCTCAGCGCCGCCGAGTTGCAGGCGCTGGCCGAGCGCCGGCCTGAAGACGCGCCGGAGGCGGTGCGGGCGGACATACCCGACTGGTGCGCGCCGCTCTTCGAACGATCCTTTGGCGCAGACTGGGTTGCGGAAGGGGCGGCTTTGGCGACCCGCCCGCCGCTCGACATCAGGGTCAATACGCTGCAATCCGACCGCGCCAAAGTGCTGGCCGAACTCGCCGACACTGGCGCCAAACCGGCTGCTATCGCGCCGCAAGGCATTCGCATCCCGCCCATCGACGGCGACGGCAGGCACCCGAACGTACAGGCCGAGCCGGCCTTCCAGAAAGGCTGGTTCGAGGTCCAGGACGAGGGTTCGCAGATCGTTGCCGCCCTTGCCGGCGCGCAGGCCGGCATGCAGGTGCTCGACTTCTGCGCCGGCGCCGGCGGCAAGACGCTGGCGCTGTCTGCGGCGATGGCCAACAAAGGCCAGGTCTTCGCCCATGATGCCGAAAAGGCGCGACTGGCGCCGATCTTCGACCGCCTCCGCCGTTCGGAAAACCGCAACGTGCAGGTCGTCACCAAGCCGGCTGAACTCAGCCCCCTCGTGGGCCATATGGACATTGTGCTGGTCGATGCGCCCTGCACCGGCAGCGGCACCTGGCGGCGCCGTCCCGACGCCAAATGGCGGCTGACGCAAAGACAGCTCGATGCCCGCAAGGGCGAGCAGTCGGCGATCCTCGACGCGGCCAAGGCCTATGTCAAACCGGGCGGCCTGCTGGTCTACATCACCTGTTCGGTGTTCGACGAGGAGAATGGCGAGCAGATCGCTGCCTTCCGCGAGCGGCACAAGGGCTTTGTCCCGGTCGATCATCGCGCGCTCTGGGATGCCAGCTTCCCCGGTCACGCAGCGGCCGCCCGGATCGGCAAGACAAGCGATATCTCGCTGTCGCCGGCGCTCAGCGGCACCGACGGGTTCCATTTCTGTGCGCTGCGTCGGGCGAATTGACGCTGCGATTGACAGGCTGACATAGCGCCAGTTGCAGATGCGCGGCGTCGGCCGCCAGACGGGGTAGAATTCTTGCAAAGATATGTGTCGCCTCTGCTTTTCCTCATTCTGGTGCTCGGCGGCGGCCTGTTGATCGGCTATGCGACGTTGCCGGGTGAATGGTATGCCTCGCTCGCCAAGCCGCCCTTCAACCCGCCCAACTGGGTCTTCGCGCCGGCCTGGACGCTCCTTTATGTCCTGATCGCCGTAGCCGGCTGGCGGACATGGGAGCGGGAACGAGCAGGCGCCGCGATGAAGATCTGGGCCCTCCAGCTTGTTCTGAACTTCGCCTGGTCGCCGACTTTCTTCGGCGCCAAACTGGTGGGGCCGGCACTGGTCGTGATCCTGGCTCTTCTCGCCAGCATTGCGCTGTTCATAGCCACGGTGTGGAACCGCGATCGGGTTTCCGGCTGGCTGTTTGCGCCCTATTCCCTATGGGTGGCCTTCGCCACCTTGCTCAATGCGTCGCTGCTCCTGTTGAACTGAGTGCTTTGCTGCAGTGCAGCAAAAGCATTTGCGTGGCGTTCAGGCGTCTGCGATAAGCTTTGCAGATAAATCAGGGCGATGGCCATGGCAGCAAAGATCGTACCCGCACCCGATTATGAGGACCGCGTCAGGGCGTCGTTCGCCCGCCAGCAGGCGATGGCGACCATTGGCGCCGAGCTGACCCTTGTGACGCCGGGCATCATCGAGATCGAAATGCCCTATTCGGCCGCACTCACGCAGCAGCATGGTTTCCTGCATGCCGGCGTGATTTCGACCGCACTGGACTCGGCTTGCGGCTACGCCGCGTTCTCGCTGATGCCGGAAAATTCCGGCGTGCTGACCATCGAGTTCAAGGTCAATCTCCTGGCGCCCGGCCGGGGCGAACGCTTCCTGTTCCGCGGCTCGGTGACCAAGCCCGGCCGCACCATCATCGTCGCCGACGGCCAGGCCTACGCCTTTGCCGCCGATGGCGAGGCCAAGCTGATCGCGACCATGACCGGCACGATGATGACGGTGGTTGGCCGTGACGGGATAGCAGGCTGATGGCCAAAATTACGCGAATTGGTGGCAAGGACGTCCTCTTCGTCATGGCGGCGCAGGCCGAGTACGGTCCGCATCTGCAAAAACTGTTCACGCCGCTGATGACGGGCGTCGGCCCGGTAGAGGCAGGTGTGCGGCTCGGCGCCGAACTGTCATGGCTGAAATCCGAGAAGGCGTTGCCCGATCTCGTCGTCTCGCTCGGCTCCGCCGGCAGCCGCACACTGGAGCAGACGGAAATCTACCAGGCGGTCTCGGTCAGCTATCGCGACATCGACGCTTCGCCGCTAGGCTTCGAAAAAGGCGCGACGCCGTTCCTCGACCTGCCGGTGACCGTCCCGCTATCATTCAGGATACCGGGCATTAAAGAAGCCAGCCTGTCGACCGGCGGCGCCATCATCACCGGCGCCGCCTACGACGCCATCGCCGCCGATATGGTCGACATGGAAACCTTCGCCTGCCTGCGCGCCTGCCAGTTGTTCGATGTCCCGCTTATCGGCCTGCGCGGCATTTCAGACGGTGCAGCCGATCTGCGCCACGTTGGCGACTGGACCGAATATCTGCATGTCATCGACGAGAAGCTGGCGGATGCGGTCGCTCGGCTCGAACAGGCCATCGGCTCCGGCACGCTACACAAGGAGCAGCCTGGGCAAGAGTCGGCGCCGCTCTGAAAGTCGGGTTGCGCACCCCATTGCGCCGACTCGTTTCTTTCTCTAAAGGCTCGCCATGACGACAGCCAATCATCCCGATACAGTCCTGATTGTCGATTTCGGCAGCCAGTTTACGCAACTCATCGCCCGCCGCATCCGCGAGGCTGGCGTGTTTTCCGAGATCGTGCCGTTCCAATCGGCCGAAGCTGCCTTCAAGCGCATCAATCCGAAAGCCGTGATCCTGTCGGGCGGTCCCGCCTCGACATCGGACATCGGCAGCCCGCGCGCGCCGCAGATCGTCTTCGATGCCGGCGTACCTGTGCTCGGTATCTGCTACGGCCAGATGGCCATTTGCGTGCAGATGGGCGGCGTCGCCGAAAGCTCGAACCATCGCGAATTCGGCCGCGCCTTCGTCGAGATCGAAAAGGACAGCCCGCTGTTCGAGGGCCTGTGGGCGCCAGGCCAGCGCCACCAGGTGTGGATGAGCCATGGCGACCGCGTCATCTCGCTGCCCAAGGGGTTCGAAGTCTTCGGCAAGTCGGAAGGCTCGCCTTTCGCCATCTTCGGCAACGTCGCGCGCAAGATGTACGGCATCATGTTCCACCCGGAAGTTGTGCATACGCCGGATGGCGCCAGGCTGCTGAGAAACTTCGTGCACAACATCGCCGGCATCGAAGGCGACTGGACGATGCGCGCCTATCGCGAGCATGCGGTCGAGACAATTCGCAAACAGGTCGGCAAGGGCAAGGTGATCTGCGCGCTGTCGGGCGGCGTGGATTCATCGGTCGCCGCACTTTTGATCCACGAAGCGGTCGGCGACCAGCTGACCTGCATTCTTGTCGACCATGGCCTGATGCGCAAGGACGAGGCCGCCGGCGTGGTGGCGATGTTCCGCCAGCACTACAATCTGCCGCTGATCCTGGTCGACGCGTCGGAAAAATTCATCTCGGCGCTGGAAGGCGAGTCCGACCCCGAGAAGAAGCGCAAGACCATCGGCCGGCTGTTCATCGAAGTGTTCGAGGAAGAGGCCAAGAAACTCGGCGGCGCCGATTTCCTGGCGCAAGGCACGCTCTATCCCGACGTCATCGAGAGCGTCTCCTTCACCGGCGGCCCGTCGGTGACCATCAAGTCGCACCACAATGTCGGCGGCCTGCCGGCGCGCATGAACATGCAGCTGGTCGAGCCGCTGCGCGAACTGTTCAAGGACGAGGTGAGGGCACTGGGCAAGGAACTCGGCCTGCCCGAAAGTTTTATTGGCCGCCATCCGTTCCCTGGACCAGGCCTTGCCATCCGCTGCCCCGGCGGTATCACCCGCGAAAAGCTCGAAATCCTGCGCGAGGCCGACGCCATCTATCTCGACGAGATCCGCAAGGCCGGCCTCTACGACGCCATCTGGCAGGCTTTCGCCGTGCTGCTTCCGGTGCAGACCGTCGGTGTGATGGGCGACGGCCGCACCTACGAATTCGTCTGCGCCCTGCGCGCCGTGACGTCCGTCGACGGCATGACCGCCGACTTCTACCACTACGACATGGCTTTCCTCGGCGCGGCGGCCACCCGCATCATCAACGAAGTCCGCGGCATCAACCGCGTCGTCTACGACGTGACGTCAAAGCCGCCAGGCACCATCGAGTGGGAGTGATTCAGGCCCACTCAAACGCCGCCGAAAACACGCCATTGTACGCCATAACTATTTGACAACACATATAAACCCATTCGGCGACAATCGGTGCGCAGAGATTGGATTGACGGACCGGCTGAGGGACCTTCCGCATATTGGTAGCTCAGATTTTTCGAAGTACCGTCAGATCCAATGAGGCTCTGACGGTATTTTTTTATGCCTTAAGGAATTGAAGATAAAACAAAATTTCTGCCGAAGAGCCTCGAAATTGTACTGACGGTACTTTTCAGGAGGTAGCGGGGAATGCTGACGGACGTCGCCCTTAAAGCCCTGAACCAAAAGAGAACATCTACAAGATTGCGACGGCATGTATGTTCGCGTCATGCCCAGTGGCGCGATCTCCTTTCGGCTGGATTACAGGCTCAACGGAGGCCGCGAGACGGTCTATCTTGGCAGGTATGGACGGGACGGAATCTCGCTTGCCTCAGCCGGGAGAAGTGTCTCGACGCGAAGCGCGCTATTGGCGAGTGACGGTCGCCGGCGATAGAAAAGCAGCGCGACAAGCGCCGAGTTGTCACCCCGGTCTCCGGCCGACTTCAGCGCCGAAATGGCTACCAAACCAAAGCGATGCCCGGGCCTCCAAGGCCTCTTCTTATTCCGGCCAAGCCGGCCCGGAGCGCCGCATTCACTCACATCCCTTGAACCTGAGTGCAGAGTTGCCGCATCGAAGCCATTTGAGCAGCCGAGTTCGCGCCCGAACCCGTGCTGGTGCTGGCGGTCGTATCGCCAGCTGTATTCGAGGATCCCGACGTGCCGGTGGTTGTACCCGAACCAGTGCTGTTGCTGGCCGTGGTGTTACTGCCGGTCGAACCAGAGCTGCCTGAAGTGCCGGTGGCTGTGCCAGAGCCGGTGCCGATACTCGCCGTTGTATCACTGCCGGTCGAAGCCGAGCTACCTGACGTGCCGGTCATTGTGCCAGAGCCAGTGCCGTTACTGGCCGTCATCCTCGAGCAGTCGGAGCGAACCTGTGCCTGCTGTTCAGAGCTCAGGGACGACCAGTTCTTGCGGATCTCATCCTGCGACAGAAGTCTTCCCGAATTGGCGTCGCTGAAGAATGAGCCGGAGAGCTTGCTGTCCCAGCCGCTCGGGATACCGCTTTGGCCGGAGCCGGACGTAGAGCTCATACTGGACCCGGCCGATGAGCCGGACGTTCCGTTCGTGCCGCTGGATGTTCCCGACGACTGCGCCAAGGCCGCGGTGGCGAGACAGAGAGAGATCGCTGTAGCTGTCAAAATCTTACGTTTCATGTGAGTCTCCTTTGGGGTTCGACGCCGTTGCGGCGTCGAATCCTAATCCCGAGGAAAGGCACTTGTTCCTGTAAAGAGTGGAATTCGATGTCATGATCCTTGTGCACCAGCCTTGGCCTCGAATGCGATGCCGGAGCGCTTCAACGACGACTGACGCCTCAGGCGAGAGCTGTCCGCTACTGGGTGTTAGAGGCGATATGCGGAACGCTTCCCGAATAGTTGGGTGCCACCATCGGGTAATTGCGAGGCAGGTTCCATTTGGTTCGGTAATCGTCCGGATTCATGCCCAGTCGGCCAAGGTGCGAACTGCGTCGGGTCTCGGTTAGAGACAGGAGGGTGGCCTTTGCCGCGGCGTATAGCTCGACATGCGGAGCTCGTCTCGACCGCGCACACTCAATATGTTTTACGATGACGCCCCCCAGATGTCATATGAGCGAATGCCTTTCCGGCGAAATAAATTGCTCCCAGCAGGTCGACGCTCAGCACCTTCAGCCAGCCCGCTCTAGTGAATGCCTCAATGGTTAAAGATTATCAGGCCGGCGCGTTGTTGACGATTATTACCAACCTGCCGAACGCGTGAGCGCAAGTCGACAGCACCGTGATAGCGGCCTCCCCGGCGCGCCCCTTGTCGAACCGATGCGCGCCTTCTCGACCTTGCCTCCACCCACGTCGGCTCACCCGTGCACCTTCGGTGCCCAACCGCATGGCGATGGCCAGTCCAATGCCGCTTGCAGCACCGGTTACAATGCAGTCTTGTTATCCAGGCGCATCGGGTTCGACCTCTTTCTGGGGAGCAGCAAGTGGTTCAGTCCAGCCTTCAGCGACCCGATCCACGCTCAGCAGGCTGCGCGCATAATCCTGTTGCGCGCGAACAATGGCATCGTCTTGCTGTGAGGGAAGAAAGACCGGCAAAGCAAGGCAGACACTTTGTGTGGCCAACAGCTTGTTCCAGTTCGCGATCAGCGCCTTGAAAGCGCGCCCCACCGCCCTCGGATTTCGGTCGAGGTCATAGAGGCCGAGCGGATTGATCCGTCCGTTGTTCTCCCGAAGCGCACTGTCCCAGTCCACCTGATCCGTCAGCGAGTACCAGGTGAAGCCTACGATGGGGATGCCATCGTTGCGGATCCGCAGCACGTTGGCCCACTCTTTCCACAGCCAATAGACGGCCTCGTCTCCATTGGGGCCTTCGCTGATGTTGGTCTCCGTATGCATTACGGGAAGCCGGTAGCGGTTGAAGTACTGCCGCGTGATCTCGTCATAGCCAAACACCTCGCCGGACCCGGACGTCGTTCCGTCTGCCCAAACCCGATGTTCGTTGGTCTGGTAATAGTCGGTGCCCATCACGCAATGCCTGCGCAGATGGCTTTCCAGGAAGAAACTGTATTCTTCGGCCGTCATCCCGTTTTCGAGAAGATAGCGATAGGTGTGCGCGTCGACGTCATGACCGTAGTTGAGGTCAAGCGACAGGAAACGCTCGCTGTTGAACCGTTCCGCTCTGCCGACCGCCTCGGGAGAATCGGCGTGGAAGTATTCCGAGGATTCGCTCTGAATGAAGATGGCGTCCGGCCGCACCTCGAGAATCGCCCGCATGGCAAGCACGTTCGCCTTCACGATGTGCTTGAGGGCGGTGACGAAAGCAGTGTCGCTGCTCAGTTGTTCGTTCCACCATCCCCAGCGGGCCGAAAAGGTGGCGCAGATGAACATCTCATTTATTGGGGTGAAGAGCTGGATCCACGGATAGCGCATCGCGAAATCCCTGGCGTAGTGCTCGAATAGTGTCGGAAAGTCCGGGTTCTGGAAGTTGCCAATCCAGTCCGGCACGCCAAAATGGCAAAGGTCGACGATCGGAAGAATGTCTTTCGCCTTCAGGTCCGCGAAGGTCTCATCGGCGAATGCCCAATCATAACGTCCGTCACCCAGCCATGTTTTGTGGATGGGAGGTCCGTAGCGGAGGAAATGCACCCCGAGATCCTGGACCAGTTCGAAGTCGGTGCGCCATCGTTCGTAGAAGCGGCATTTTTCCATTTCGTCGACGCGCTCCCGGCCTTGTCGAATGGTGGGGGTGCTGTTCTCGATGCCGGTGGCAAACATGAACGTGAACATTGATGGTCCTTAGCCAAGGCGGAGATGCCCGCGCTTGGTCAAACGTTCAGTGCTCGACGCAGTTCCTGCAAGACTGCTTGTCAAGTTCGGTGGGCGCCTGACAACCACGTGCCTGCAAGTGCTATTCACAGTCGGTTGACCGTTCGTTGCGAAAGGCAACGGCACATGGCGGAAAAGCCTTCGAACCGGCTTTTTGCCAAAGCCGGAGAATGGCTGGTCGAGAAGGTTCAGCGGCGATTTCTCCAGCCTCACCCGGCCATTCGGAAAGATGGCGCTACGCTCGTGATTGTGAGCAGGGGCCACCCAGGCATAGGCGGGTCGAGATTGGCGGAATTCTATCCCACGGTTCAAGCGAGCAGCTTGCGCCGAATATGATCGGACTATGCTGGACGGAGAGGTCGGCTTCGGGCCAGCCCAGTTGGCGTCAAACGGGTCTTTGCGAGTTAAGGCGGTATGGTAGTTATCCACGTTTGCAAACTGCAAACGGACGTTCCGCTGCCGGCCCCATTTGAGCCATTCACTGGGACGCAGACCCGCGGTACATCACCGATATTCTCGAAGCCAATAGTTGGTCTCGTTCATCGTCCCATGGTTCGACAGACCCATACGAGAGAATACGAGAGATATGGACCGGCGAACCATCCGCTGTATTGATCTCCTGTAGAAAACAGTGCCCCTCAGAGACTAGCATGATCGTTATTTGTCAATGCGCTGCGAAGCTGTTCGCCCAATTGATTCAAGAAGCTGATCCAGCCACTCCCTGACCGCATTTATCTTCTGCCGAACGGCAGCACCGCGCCTGAATCCTGCCTCCGGATCAATGTTCGCGTGCGCAAAAACGGCCGCTCGCGAACATACATTGACAGGTCCAGTTCCGAATAATAAGTTCGCTCATAGAACGAATTAACGGGAGTTCAATGTGACTGACCTGCCGCGCATATCCCGTCAGTTCTCACAGCGCTCCGTGATGGAAGCGATCGTCCAGGGCGGGCCGATCTCCCGCGCCTCGATCGCCAAGCTGACGGGCCTGTCGAAGCAGACCATCTCCGAAATCATGCGCGGGCTCGAGCAGGAGGGCTGGGTCCAGGAAACCGGCCGCACCAGCGGCCATGTCGGGCGCACCGCCGTCACCTACGAACTGGTCCACGACGCAGCCTATATCATCGCCGTCGACCTTGGCGGCACCAAGGTGCGGGTCGCGCTGACGGACCTTGCCTGCCAGATCTTTGCCGAAGCCGCCACACCGACCGACCCGCGCGGCGGCCAGTTCGTCGTCGATCAGATTGCAGCGCTGGCCTTCGATGCCGCGGCCAGACAGCACGTCGCGCGCAAGAAGATACGCCTGGCCGTCATCGGCGCGCCTGGCGCTCCTGACCCGGCCACCGGCCGCATTTTAATGGCGCCGAACATTGCCGGCTTCGACACAATGAATGTGCTGGATGCCTTCGAAGAAGCGCTCGGCGTCGCGGTGATGATCGAGAACGACGTCAATCTCGCGGTGCTTGGCGAGAACTGGCTCGGCCAAGGCCAGGGCATCGACAATCTCGCCTACATCGCGCTCGGCACCGGCATCGGCAGCGGGCTGATGCTGGGCGGCCATCTGGTGCGGGGTGCTGGGCACGCCGCCGGCGAGATCGGTTTCATGCCGATCGGGGCCGATCCCTTCACCGAGGAATCACTGCGCACCGGCGCATTCGAACGCGCGGTGGCCACCCACGCCATGACCGATCGCTACCACGCTCTCACCGACAGGCAGGTCTCGGTGCCGGCAATATTCGAGAATGCCGCGCTTGGCGACAAGGACGCGCTCACCGTGCTCGACGAAACTGCCCGCCATCTGGCGCAAGGCGTTGCGGCAATCGCGGCAATCGCCAATCCAGAAAAGTTTATCCTCGGCGGCTCGATTGGGTTGCGGCCCGAAATCCTGTCCAGGGTGCAGGCGCTTCTGCCGCTATGCTTCCCCTATCCGGTCAGGGTCGAGGCGAGCGAACTCGGCGCACGCGCAGCCCTCATTGGCGCGGCGGCAATCGGCCTTGGCCAGTTGCACAACACGCTGTTCGGCGTCGACGCGCCTGATGGCCGGATTTCGCTGCCGCCTGCCCAGGCCGCCGCCCTGAAGGAGGCCGCGATATGACTCACGATATTACCGCCCGCCTGCAGGCAGCGCTCGACCGCGACGACGCACTAACGCTGTTTCGCCGCGCCATCGGCCGAGAGAGCATCACCGGCAACGAAGCCAACTTCGTCGACTTCCTAGAAGCCAGGATGCGCGACCTTGACCTCAGCGGCCTGACCAGGACGGAATTTCTTCCCGGGCGGCCCAACATCTGGGGCGAGCGCAAGGGGGCCGACCAGGGAAAGCGCCTGCTGTTCATGGGCCATACCGACACCGTCCATGCAGACGGCTGGCGCGAGCATTGGGCAGGCACCGAGCGTGAGGATCCGTTCGCCGCCCCGATCATTGATGGTGCTGTCTGGGGCCGCGGCTCAGGCGACCTCAAGGCCGGCATCACTGCTTCGCTGGCGGCACTCGCGCTACTCGACAAGGCAGGCGTTCGCCTCAAGGGCGACGTCGCCTTCGCTTTCATCGGCGACGAGGAGAGCGGCCAGCCCGGCACCGGCATTTCCGCCGGGATCAAGCACTTCGTCGGACGCATCGAGACCGGCGAGGTCACAGCACCCGATTTCAGCGTCTATGTCGAGCCGACCCGCCTGGCCGTTTATGCGGCGCAGATCGGCTTCTTCATCACCGATATCTCGATTACCGGCAAATCCGCCTATTTCGGTGTGCCAGAACTCGGCAAGGATGCGCTCCGTGCAAGCCATGCCGCGATGACGGCGCTTTGGAAGCATTCGGATGAGGTCGCCGCGCGCGCCGAGCACAAACTGGTCGGGCGCGGCTTCCTGCTTATCACCGGGCTTGCCGGCGGCGGCTACATTGCCGTTCCCGAGCGCTGCACGCTCTCGCTGATCCGTAAGCTGTTGCCTGGCGAAGACCTCGACACCGCCGCCGCCGAGATCGAGGCTGCCGTGCGCGGCGCGATCACCGATCCGGATATTTCGGTAGAGTTCGCCTACCCCGCCGGCCGCGACCACAGGCTGGGCGGCACCGCTGCCGAGATCGGCGAAACGCGGGCAGAAGTCGCCATGCTGTCCGACGCGATGGCTGGCGCAATGAGCGGACGCGGCGTCATCGAGGGCGCACCGTTCTGGTCGGAGTCCCCCTTCATCATCAATCAGCTCGGTATTCCTGCCGTCTATTGCGCGCCCGGCGACATCAGGAATTGCCACACATTCGAGGAGCACGTGGATGTCGAGGAATATTTCGCCGGCATAGTCGGCTTCGCCGCCTTCATGGCCCGCTATTGCGGCGTGGCCGACTGAACCACCAACGAAGCAAAATGGGAGAACTGACATGCCGATGAAGACACTGATCGCCGCCGCCTTTGCCGGCGGATTGATGCTTGCCGCCAACCCAGCTTTCGCACAGACGGTCGGCCCGCAGGGCGAGAGCGCCACGCCGAGCGCCGACGTGATCCTAAGCGATGCCGACATCGCCGCGCTCAAGGACAAGGGCTACAAGGCTGCGTTGCTCTGGCACACCTCGTCCGATTTCACCAATGCGGTAACCGCCGGCGCCACCGACGAATTCGCCCGCGCCGGCATCACCATTGCGGTCAAAACGGATGCCCAGTTCGACTCCGCCCGCCAGCGCAGCGACATCGAGACGGCGTTGGCCGCCAAGCCCAACGTCATCTTGGCGCTGCCGCTCGACCCGGTCACCTCGGCAGAAGCCTTCCGCCAGGCGGTCAAGGACGGCACCAAGTTGGTGTTCCTGTCCAACTTGCCCAAGGGCTACAAGCAGGGCACCGATTACGCTTCGATCGTGACTGACGATCTATTCCAGATGGGCAAGCAGGCTGCGGACGCGATGGCCAAGGCGATTGGCGGCAAGGGCAAGGTCGGCTACATTTTCCACGACGCTGCCTACTACGTCACCAACCAGCGCGACCAAGCCTTCAAGACCACCATCGAGAAGGTGTATCCCGACATCAAGATCGTCGCCGAACAGGGCATATCCGACCCGGCCCGCGCCGAGGAACTGGCCAACGCGATGCTTTTGCAGCATCCCGATCTCGACGGCATCTACGTGACCTGGGCCGAGCCGGCCGACGGCGTGCTGTCGGCGCTACGCGGCGCCGGCAACGCCAGGACCAAGATCGTCACGCTCGACCTCGCCGAGCCGGTCGCGCTCGACATGGTCAAGGGCGGCAATGTCGCAGCCCTCGTCGCCGACAAGGCCTATGAACTCGGCCGCGCCATGGCTGCTTCCGGCATGAAGTCGCTGCTTGGCCAGCCGACACCGGCCTTCGTCGTCGCCCCGGCCCTGACCGTCACCAAGGAGAATGTCGCGCAGGGCTGGAAGGACTCGCTCAACCGCGACGCGCCGCAGCCGGTGCTCGACGCGGCCAAGTAAGGCTCTCGCTCGGGCGCGGCCCGCCGCACCGGAGCTTTTCTTCGACACAACAAAAAGGGAACCGGGATATGCGCAAAGCATCTGTAATCATAACGACAGTGGCGAGCCTGCTAGCCATGCACGCCTTCGCCGCTGAAGGCGTCACCACAGGACCGAATGGTGAAAAGCCGGTGCCGGTGAGCAGTCTTACGCTGACGCCAGCCGAAGAGCAGCAGATCAAGGACGGCAAGTTCACCGCCGCCCTCGTCTGGCACGAGATGAGCGAATACACCAACGCCGTCAACGCCGGCGCCCATGACGAATTCAAGCGCCTCGGCATCGAGGTGGTGGCGCAGACCGATGCCGGTTTCGACGCCGCGCGACAGAAGGCCGATATCGAGACGGTGATGGCCAAAAAGCCGTCGATCATCCTGTCGCTTCCCGTCGATCCGGCGACCGCAGCTTCGGTCTACGATCCGGCACGCCAGGCCGGCGTCAAGCTCGGCTTCGTCGACAATTCCCCGGCCGGCTACAAGCAGGGCAGGGACTATGTCACCATCGTCTCCGACGATCTCTTTCAGATGGGCAACAAGGCCGGCATCGCCATGGCCGAGGCGCTCGGCAAGAAAGGCAAGGTCGGCTACATCTTCCACGATGCCGACTTCTACGTCACCAACCAGCGCGACCAGGCCTTCAAGAAGACCATCGAGCAGGACTATCCCGATATGAAGATCGAGGCCGAGGCCGGCATGGCCGACCCGGCGCGCAGCGAAGACATCGCCCAGGCGATGATCACCCAGCATCCGGACCTGGACGGCATCTATGTCACCTGGGCCGAACCGGCGCTGAGCGTGCTTTCGGCCTTGCGCGGCGCCGGCAACACACACACCAAGATTGTCACGCTCGACCTCAACGAGCCTGCCGCGCTCGACATGGTCAAGGGCGGCAACATCGCGGCCCTCGTCGCCGACGAGGCCTACAGCATCGGCGTGACGCTGGCGCGCGCCTCGGCAGGTTCGCTGGTCGGCAAGAAGGCCGAACCATTCTATGCCGTAGATTCCATCGCCGTCACCAAGGACACGGTGAAGGACGGTTGGAAGAAGTCCCTCAACAGGGACGTACCGGCGGCTATCGCGGACGCGGTGAAATAGGCTCGAGGCGAAGCGCTCACCACCGGAGGAATAAAATGTCCAGTGCCAACACCAGCGCCGGTAGCAGCTTCGCCAGCCGCTTCAATCTGCAGCAATATGTCGTCTACCTCGGTTTCCTGGCGATCTTCCTGTTCTTCGCCATTGTGCTGAGGGACAGCGGCTTCCTCACCGTCCGAAACTTATCGAACATCGTGTTGCAGACGACGCCGGTGACGATCATGGCCATCGGCCTGGTCTTCGTCATGTCGGCCGGCGAAATAGATTTGTCGATCGGCTCGATCGTGGCGGTGGCGGCCCTTGCAGCCGCCGTCACCATCAACGCGTACGGCATGCCGGCAGGGATAGTCGCCGGCCTCGGCGCCGGCCTGCTGATCGGCGTCATCAACGGCGTGCTGGTGGCGTATGTCAGGCTGCCCTCCTTCCTGGTGACGCTGGCGACGCTCGGCCTGTTCGCCGGCGTTTCGCGTTCGATGACAGACCTTCGCTCGATCTCGGTGACCAACGAAGCGTTCACCGGCTTCTTCGGTTCCGGCTCGCTGCTCGGCGTCCCCTCACTCGTCTGGTGGTCGGTGATTGCCGTGGCCATCGGCCACCTGGTGTTCCGCGAAACCCGTTTCGGCGCACATGTGCTGGCGACCGGCGACAATGCCCGCGCCGCAAGCGTATCGGGCATCAGCGTGCCCAGGATCAGGCTCGCCGTTCTGACCATCAGCGGCGGGCTCGCCGGTCTTGCCGGCTTGCTCTATGCCGGTCGCCTGCAGGCGGCGAAATATACTCTCGGCGAAACCGACCTGATGACGGTCATCGCCGCCGTCATCGTCGGCGGCACGCTGCTCAATGGCGGCAAGGGCTCCGTGGTCGGCGCGCTGGTCGGCTCGTTGATGATGGGCATGCTCAACAACGGCCTGATCCTGATGGGCCTGTCGGTCTCCGACCAGATGATCGTGCGCGGCCTCATCATCCTGACCGCAGTCGCCGTGTCGCTGCGCGAAAAGAACCGCTGAAGGAAGCCATCCATGTTTCTCGAGATTCTGCGCCGCCGCAACCCCGCCTTCATCGAATCAGCTATCCGGTTGCACCAGCAAGGTAAGCTGCCGGCCAATGCTTATGTGCTCGATCTCGACACGGTTGAGGCCAATGCGCGGGTTCTCAAGAGCGAGGCCAACCGCAACGGCCTGAAGATCTTCGCCATGACCAAGCAGGTCGGCCGCTCCTCGTCGTTCTGCCGGGCTGTGATGCGCGGCGGCATTGACCGCGCGGTCGCCGTCGACATGGCTTGCGCCCGCGCCACCCACAAGGCAGGCATGAAGCTTGGCCATCTCGGCCATCTCCAGCAGGTCGCAAAATTCGAAGCGGCGGCTGCGGCGAAAACCTTCAAGCCGGACTACTGGACCGTGTTCAATGATACCAAGGCTGGGGAAGCGGCAACAGGCGCCAAGGCGGCCGGCTATGTGCAGCATCTGCTGGCCCGCATCGCCGCCGAAGGCGATATCTTCTATCGCGGCCATGAAGGCGGTTTCAATGCCGCCGACATTATCGATGTCGCCGACCGGCTGGATGCCGTCGAAGGCGGCCGTTTCGCCGGCATCACCACTTTCCCTGCTCTGCTGTTCGACCATGCTTCGCGAAAAGTGCTGCCGACCCCCAATCTGGCGACGCTCGCGAAAGCTGCGGAAGCGCTGGCTAAGGCAGGCCGCAAGGACATTGAGATCAACGCGCCGGGCACCACGTCGAGCGTTATGCTGGCGGCACTCGCCGAGGCCGGCGCGACGCAGTGCGAGCCCGGCAATGGACTGCATGGCACCACCGCGCTGCATGTCATGGAAGATTTGCCGGAGCTTCCGGCGGTGCTCTATCTCACCGAGGTCTCGCATCTCTCCGGCGGCAAGGCCTATTGCCTTGGCGGCGGCTTCTACATCGATCCGATCTTCCCCGACTACGACGTCAAGGCGATCGTCTCGGCTGAACCGACGACGGCAGGCTCGGCACTGCGCAGCGTCGAGGTGCCGCCGCCCTCGGCGATCGACTATTACGCCATGATCGATGTCGCCGGCGCGAACGCGCCGAAGCCTGGCGACAGCGCCGTGTTCGGCTTCCGTGGCCAGGCCTTCGTCACCCGCGCCCATATTGTCGGCGTGTCGGGCATTTCGACGGGCAATCCGAAAGTGGAAACCATCGAGAACGGCTTCGGTGAACCCTATGCCTGGCCAGTCTAGGAGAAACACATGACGGTGAGCACGCCCATCCTTCAGCTGCACGACATTCGCAAGAATTTCGGCGGCATCACCGCGATCGAGAGTTTTTCGCTCGAGGTTTTCCCGGGCGAGATCGTTGCACTCGTCGGCGACAACGGCGCCGGAAAGTCGACGCTGGTCAAGATCGTCTCGGGCGTCCACCCGCCCTCGTCCGGCACCATCGTCATCGAAGGAAAGCCGGTGACGATGTCGAATGCCACCATGGGGCGCGCGCACGGAATCGAGGTCGTCTACCAGGACCTTGCGCTGGCCGACCAGCAGACGGTCTACATGAACATGTTCCTCGGCCGCGAGCCGCTGAACCGCCTCGGTTTGCTCGACCGCCGCCGCATGATCGACGAGACCGAGAAACTGGTGAAGGAACTGGACGTGCGCATCCCCTCCGCCCACGCCACTATCCGCGATCTCTCCGGCGGCCAGCGCCAGGGCGTTGCGATCGCGCGCGCCACGCATTGGGCAAGCAAGCTGATCCTGCTGGATGAGCCGACGGCGGCGCTGGGCGTTGCCGAAACCGCCCGGGTGGAGGCTATCGTCCAGTCGCTGAAGCAGCGCAATGTCGGCATCCTGATCATCAGCCACAGCCTCGACCAGGTCTTCAAGCTCTCCGACCGCATCTGTGTTCTCAGGCGTGGCAAGCAGATTGGAATTCGCGAGACCGCGAAGACCGATAAGAACGAGATCATTGCCATGATCACCGGCCTGCAGCAGCAATAGCAGGAACTTCTCTGAGAGCCCCCGCCCGAGATCCGGATGTTGTCGGCGATCACGCGATCGATCAGCTTGTGCCGCGTGGTGATCGCCATCGGCCCGTCCTGGTCGTAGCTGCCTTGCCACTCCGGATGCGGCGCCAGCAGCGCTGGCACATACATCGTGTCGCCCGAAATCATGCGCTGTTCCTTGCCGTAGTTTGCGAGGTAGACCGAGTGGCCGGGCGTGTGGCCGGCGCAGCGATGATCTGGAAGCCGGGCGCGACTTCGGCGCCGTCATGGATGCTGCTGGAACTGCTGCGTCTGGTGAAGCTGCCTGCATCGCCTGAATTTCTCCAGGCGTTCCGCACCAGCTTTCTGGCGGCCAACAGCAGCGCGTTGGCATCGCTATCCCAGTCTCGATTTGATAGGACCTATGCAATGTATGGCGGCGCCGACATCACCGTGCCGCCCGGCGGCGTCAAGCTGTCCGGTTTCGGTCGCGACAAAGTCGCTGCATGCGCTGGACAGATACACCGTCTCAAAACAGCCTGGATTTCTCTGGGCTGCCCGTTTCTCGCTAAGCGCTGCCGAGGATGAAATCGGCGCACCGATCGGCGATCATGATCACCGGCGCGTTGGTGTTGCCGCTGATGAGACGCGGCATGATCGAGGCGTCGCAGATGCGTAGGCGCGGCACGCCGCGCACGCGCAATTGCGGGTCGACCACCGCCTGGTCATCGGTGCCCATCCGGCAGGTGCCGCAGGGGTGATAAACCGTCTTGGCGTGTTCGAGGATGTGGTCTGTTATGGACTGATCGGAAAGGTCGGCGGCCCCGCCCGGCGACAGCTCCTCGGCTATCACCGCCTGCAGGGCCGGCTGACGCAGGATGGTGCGGGCGATCTTCATGCCGGCGAGCAGCAGGGCAAGATCGCCGGGATCGGTCAGAAAGCCGGTGGTGAAGCGGATCGGGGCGGCCGCGTCGCGCGACCGCAGCCTGACCATGCCGCGCGAGTTTGGCCTGAGCACACAAGGGTTGAGCTCCATGCCGTGGCGATCGATCGAGCCGTGCTCGGCGCTTTCGATCATCACCGGGAGGACGTGGAACTGGATGTCGGGCCGGCCGTCGCCATCGGTGTCGAAAAAGCCGCCGCTTTCGACGACGTTGGAGGTGAGCAGGCCGCTGCGGAACAGCATGTACTGTATGCCATGGCGCAGCGCCCGCAGGCCACGGTCCTCGCCGAGCAGCGAGATCGGCTGGCGCGTCAGCGCATAGACGGGGGCGGCGACATGGTCCTGCAGGTCGCGGCCGACCGAAGGCATGTCGCGGATGACCGGAATGCCGAGCCCGGCCAGATGTTCGGCGGGTCCCAGTCCCGACAGCATCATCAATTTCGGCGTTGCCAGCGCGCCCGAGGTGAGGATCACCTCGGCCTTTGCCGTCGCCGCGTGGTTCCGGCCATCCGAAGTGGTGTAGGCAACGCCGCTCGCCGCGCCGTTTTCCAGCGTCACGCCGGTGACCAGCGCATCGGTGACGACGGTGAGATTGGTATTGCCGGCCAGCGGCTTGAGGAACACTTTTGCCGCCGACTGGCGTTCGCCATTCGATGTAGTCGTCTGGTAGAAGCCGACGCCCTCCTGCCCGGCGCCGTTGAAGTCGTCATTGTAGCGGAAGCCGGCCTGTTGCGCCGCCTTGACATAGGCCATGGACAACGGATGGCGGTAGCGCGGATCGGAGACCGGGAGCGGTCCCTCGGTGCCGTGGCGTTCGCCGGCGAGGCGCTCGTTGCGCTCAAGCCGCCGGAACACCGGCAGCACCTCGTCCCAGCCCCAGCCGGGGCAGCCGAGGTCGCGCCAGCCATCATAATCCTGCGGTTGGCCCCTAACATAGAGCATGGCATTGATCGAAGAGCCGCCGCCCAGTGTGCGGCCCTGCGGCACCGGCAGCCGGCGTCCGCCGACGCTCGGTTCCGGCTCGGATTCGTAGATCCAGCTGCGCGCCGTGCCGATCACCTTGGCGAAGGTGGCGGGCATGTCGATGAGCCTGGTGTTGTCGGCCGGCCCGGCCTCGACGAGGAGCACGCGCTTGCCTGATCCGACCAGCCGGTTGGCCAGCGTGCAGCCGGCCGATCCGGCGCCGGCGATGATGTAGTCGTATTCGGCGCTCATCGTGTCAGGCGTAGCGCATGATGACGGTCTTGGTCTCGAGATAGCCTTCGATCGCGGCACGGCCATGTTCGCGGCCGATGCCGGACTGCTTGAAGCCGCCGAACGGTGCGGCGGGGTCGAGCGTGTTGTGCGAATTGACCCACACGGTGCCGGCCTTTAGGCTGTGGATGGCGGTCATCGCCTTGCCCAGGTCGCGGGTCCAGATCGAGGCTGAGAGACCATAGCGCGTGTCGTTGGCGATGCGGATCGCCTCGTCGAGGTCGGCGACTGGCATTGCCGCCACCACCGGCCCGAACACCTCCTCGCGCATGATCTCCATGTCGGGTCGGACATTGTGCAGGATGGTCGGCGCCACATAATGGCCCCTGGCCGGCACCGGTCGCGCGCCGCTGACCCGCTCGCCTCCGGCCGCCAGTCCACGCTCGACAAAGCCCTCGACGCTTTTCCGGTGCTTGGCCGAGACCAGCGGATTGATTTGCGCTTCGGCATCGCGGCCGGCGCCCAGCGTCATGCCGTCGGCGATTTCGGCCAGCCTTGCCAGCGTGCGGTCGTAGATCGATTTCTCGATCAAGAGCCGCGAGGCCGAGGTGCAGACCTGGCCCTGGTTGAAGAACATGCCAAGGCCGGCGACCAGCGGCTCGATGCCTTCCTCCATGTCGGCAAGCAGGATCATCGGCGATTTCGACCCGAGCTCCAGCGTGAAGCGGGCGACACGGTCGACCGCCGCATGGCCGACGCGTTTGCCGACTTCCGTCGAGCCGGTGAAGGTCAGCTTGTCGATGCCGGGATGGCGGATCAGCGCCTCGCCGGTGACGCTGCCGCTGCCGGTGACGATGTTGACGACGCCCGGCGGGAAGCCAACGGCTTCGATCAGTTCGGCGAGCCTGAGCAGGCCTAGTGGCGTTTCCTGCGGCGGCTTCAGCACCACGGTGCAGCCGCAAGCGAGCGCCGGCGCGATCTTCCACATGCCGATCAGCAGCGGAAAATTCCACGGCACTATGGCGCCGACGACGCCGACCGGCTCCATCACCGTCATCGCCTGGTGTCTGGCGCCCGGCGGCACGGGGATGGACACCTGGAAGGTCGAGCCCTCGATCTTGGTCGCCCAGCCGGCATAGTAGCGCAGCCAGTCGACGGTGCCGCCGGCGCTGAGCATACGGGCGACGCCGAGCGACTTGCCGTTCTCGATGCTTTCGATCTCGGCCAGAAGGTCGGCGTCGGCCTCGACCGCGTCGGCGAGTTTCAGCATCAGGTTCTGGCGATCGACCGGCCGCATCGACGCCCAGGGGCCTTCGAGCGCCGCACGCGCCGCGTGCACCGCCCGATCGACCAGTTCGGGGCCGCTTTCGGGGACACGGGCGACGATCTCGCCGGAGGCGGAATCGTCGACGGGGAGGTCGTTACCGGCAAGGCCGTCAACAAAGCAGCCATTGATGAAGGGCCGGTGCGAACGCGCCAGGAACGCGGCGGCGGCTGGGCTGATCGGCGGCACCATTCTCTCGTTCATGCCATCCTCCTCGATGTTGATGAACACGGTGCAGCGAGGGTTATGGAGCGCATGGACTGGCTTCAAGCCAAAGGCGGCGCGAGTGCGCGCTCAGTCAAAACAAAGTTCCCGCTCGGACAAGACACCTCGCGATTGAGTGGCCTAGATCAGGATCGCATCGAGCCGCGCGTTTTGCGCGAGCCTCCCTGACGTCGAAGAGGTGTCGGCATTGAGCGCATTGCTGGGCAATCCGATGGTCACCACGGCGGCGCTGCCGCTTGTGCTCGGCATGGCGATGGCGTTGCTGGCACGATTTGCGCTGCCGGGATCCTCGCCGGCGCTCTCGTTGATCTGGGCCGCGTTGCTGCTGTTCTTCTACTGGGACACGCTTGGCCCGCCGGTCGTGCCGCCCGTCGCCGCCAGCCAGAAGCTGATCTATCTCGCTGTTGCCGGTATTCTCATCGGGCTGTTGCCCGAGCGCCTGTTGAGCACCCCGGGCGTGCTGGTCGCCGCGGCCCTTGCGGCGGCGCTGTTGTGGCTCGGCTGGCGCCGCCTTGCTGGCGGTTCGCTCGATCCGCAGATGATCGCAGCCCTCGTCACCGGCCTTCTCGCAATCGTCGGCGTCGCGATGCTGCTGTCCCTGAAGGCTTTGCCGTCGCCGCCGGTGGAGGATCCGTTCCTGGCACCCGCGGCCATGCTCGCCATGTGCCTGGCCGGCGCCATCATCTCGGTGCTTGGCGCGTCGATCGTCACCGGGCAGTTGCTGGGATCGCTGGCCGCGCTCGCCGGCGGCTGGTGCCTCGTCCAGTACATCGCGGTGCTGCGCGGCGGCACGGCGGCCGCCTGGAGCAAGGGCGCCGAGCTGATCGTCGTCTACGCCGCGGCCACGGTGCTGATCCAGATGGCGCTGCTGGCGCCTAAGGCCAATCCGGTCGCGCTGGTGCTTTCGCCCTTGCCGCTGATCGTGGCTGCCCTGGTGCCCGCTCCGCTGCGGCGCCTTGTTCCCGGCATCAGGCCATTGCGGCCGCTGGTTGCCGGTCTGCTGATCGCCATCCCGGCGATGCTGGCCATCCTCACGGCCATCGTTCGGGCGCCGCACGGAGCCGCGCTTGGCTTTTCCTGAGCCAAGAAATGACAACCAACAATGGGGAGAGATACGTGACAATAGGAAAACTGACGGCCGCGCTGGCCTTTGCCTCGATATGCGCATTCGCATCGGCCGCGCACGCCGAAAACTACGAGATCGATGGCCAGCACGCCTGGGTCACCTTCACCATCAAGCACGGCATCTATGGCATCGCGCATGGTCAGTTCGATGCCGTCAAGGGCGCCATCGTCATGGACAAGGCCGATCCGTCGAAGAGCAGCGTGAAGGCCGAGCTCGATGTCGGCTCGGTGCACACCGCCTTTGACCAGCGCGACAGCGACCTGAAAGGCCCGGACTTCTTCAACGCCGCCGAATTCCCGGCGATCTTGTTCGAGAGCACCAAGATCGAGAAGGTCGGCGACAAGACCGGCAAGGTGACCGGCAATCTCACCATCAGCGGCGTCTCCAAGGAGATCACACTCGACGTGACGCTGATCAACGAGGCGCCGGCGCCCTGGGATGCGACGCTGACCAAGGCAGCGTTCACGGCCACCGGAAAGATCAGCACCGCGGATTTCCCGATGGCCAAGGCTGCCGCCGGCTTCGGCCTCGGCCCGGATGTCGACATCGTCATCGATCTCGAAGCGGTGAAGAAATAGGCCCCTTCTTTGTTTGGCGCAATTCCCCAGGGGAAGCGCTACGCACTTTCCCCGGGAAAACCGCTTCACACTTTCCTGGAATTGCTCTTGCGGGGGTGGCGGCTGCCGCGCGGCCGAGAGGTCGCGCGGCATCAATGGACGAGGCGCGAAGTGCGCGCTCAGTCAAAACAAAGTTCCCGCTTGGACAAGACGCGAAACGGCTGATGCCGCACTATGCCCAGCGAAGATCGGCGCAGCCGGCACAGCACCAATCGGGATGGAACCATGCGATTTTCCGGAAAGACGGCTTTCATCACTGGCGGCGGCACCGGCATTGGTGCCGCGGTCGCAAGGCGCATGGCGGCGGACGGCGCCAAGGTGGTGCTGATGGGCCGGCGGCGCGAGCCGCTGGAGGCCGTCACCAGGGATATTGGCGGTCTGGTGGTGCAGGGCGATGCCGCCGATCCGAAGGCGGTGCGTGCGGCGCTTGCCGAAGTGCATGAAAAAATTGGACCGGTCGATATCCTCGTCGCCAATGCCGGCGGCCATGGTGTCGGCCCGACGATTTCGATGAGCGACGAAACCTGGAGCCTGGCGACGCGCACCAATCTCGACACCGCTTTCGTTTGCGCCCGCGAATGCCTGCCGGACCTGCTCGCGCGGAAGGGCAACATCGTCGTCGTTGCCTCGATCGCCGGGCTGTTTGCCGGCCCGGACGCTGCCGGCTACGTCACCATGAAGCATGCCTGCATCGGCTTCGGCAAATCGTTGGCGCGCGACTATGGCCGCAAGGGCGTGCGCACCAATATCATCTGCCCGGGCTGGGTCTCAACCGACATGGCCGACGAGCAGATGGCGCTGATCGTCGAGAAACACGGACTTGGCTCGACCGACGAGGCCTACCGTCTGGTGACCAAGGATGTGCCGCTCGGCCGTCCGGCGACACCGGAAGAGGTTTCCAACGTTATCTGCTTCGTCGCTTCGAGCGAGGCGGCCATGATGAACGGTTCGATCCTGACCGTCGACGGCGGCGCTACCGTCGTCGACCTGCCGACATTAGCTTTTGTCGATTGATTGGGAGAGTGCGATGAAGGACCAGAACAGGCCGGCGGACTGGAAGCATTTCGATGATTTCGCCGCCGGCATCGCCACCAACCGGCTGGCGACGACGTCAGCGTTGCGCGGCCAGACCTTCAAGATCACGCTGGACACCGGGCGAACAATCGACCTTGCCTTCACGTCGGCCGACACGGTGGCGTGGAGCGAGGGTAGCGAGGCGGGGGCGGACTGGTACGAGGCGCTCGAAGTCGCCGCAAATGTGTTCTTCATCAACATGACTTTCGCCGCCCTGCCGACCGAGGATGAGGCCTACGTCGTGAACACCAGCACGCGCCGGGTGCTGTCGGTGCGCGAACGGGTGCGTGAAGAAGGCGAAGCGCCCGGCGAGCCGCTCGTCGCGCAGACCTGGTCGGCCGGCGTACTCGGGGATCCCGGCAAGGCGCCGACCGGTATCAAGCCGGCGCCGAGCCGGGACCTGATCGGGCTCACCGCGCACTACACCTACAGCCCCAACCACGTCTACGAGCACATCTATCTGAGCTCCGAGCGTTATGGCTGGCAGAACCTCGTCGGCATCCAGCGTGGCCATGGCGACGTCGACCTCGCGACCACCTGGAAGTTTGCAGACAACCAATATGTGTTCGGCTTTCGCGAGTTCATCATCCCGGTCGCCTCGCTGTTCTTCTACAATTGGGACGTCATGCGCTCGACCGGGAAATTCCTCGGCGTGACCGGCCTGGGCAAGGTCGAGAACAAGCCGGCAGGCGCTCACATCGAGAAGAAATCCAGAACCGTCTATGACGAAGGCAAGGCGCCGGTCTGACCGTGCGGGAGAACGCGATGAACAAGAACTACGAAGCGATCAAGGCTCATTACGCCGGCTCCGATGCCAAAGATTTGGCCGCGATGATGGCGCCGATCACCAGCCGCACCGCCTGGACCGAAATGGCGGGCTTCCCCTATGCCGGCACCTATGTCGGCCCCGACGCCATCATAGCGGGGGTCTTCAAGCGCATCGGCGAGGAGTGGGACGGCTACACGCTGAAGCTCGAAAGACTGGTCGATGGCGGCGCCACAATCGTCGGCATCGGCACCTATTCGGGCACCTACAGGAAGACCGGCAAGCCAATGTCCGCGCGCGTCGTCCATGTCTGGGAGATGGACGACGGTAAAGCCGTGAGTTTCGAGCAATTCACCGACACCAGACTGGTCGCGGCAGCGACGGTCTGAGGCATGCGGGCGGGCGCCGATGCGTCTGGCCGATGAAACAACCTGGGAGGATGCAATGGGAAAAAATCTGAAGGCAATTCTGGCGGGCCTGGTGCTGGCGACCGCAGTTGCGGCCGGCGTCACAGGGGTCGCGAATGCCGCCGGCGATGAGATCGTCATCGGCGCGCCGATCTCCTTGACCGGGCCGCTGGCCGGCGACGGCAAGGAGCAGAAATGGGCCTATGAGCAAGCGGTGGCCGATATCAACAAGGCTGGCGGCATCATGCTCAAGTCGGCCGGCAAGAAGCTGCCGGTGCGCCTCGTCGTCGCCGACGACGAAAGCTCGGAAGGCAAGGTCGCCTCGGCGCTGGAAAACCTGATCAAGGTGCAGAAGGTCGACGCGCTGCTATCGACCCATTCCGGGCCGATGAACATCGCCGGTGCCATCGTCGCCGAGAAATACAAGAAGTTCTACATGATCACGACGGCGTTCCCGTTCGAGTGGCAGCCGTTGAAGCTCAAATATTCGGCCCTCTTCTTCTTCCACCCGGGGCCGGGCGCCGAAGTGCCATTCGAGATCTGGAACAAGCTGCCGGCCAATGAGAAGCCGAAGAACCCGGCTCTTGTCACCGAGGATTCGCCCGACGGCAAGGGCTTTGGCGGCGCCTTCGAGGCGGCTGCGAAGAAATATGGTTACACTTTCGCCGTGGACGATCCCTGGGCGATCGGGGCCACCGACTACTCGGCACTGATCACCAAGCTCAAGGCCGCCAACGTCGACGCCATGCTGGTGTTCGGCTCGCCGGCCGACACTGTGACGCTGCTGCGCCAGATGAAGGAGCTCGGCTTCTCCGTACCTTATCTGCATGGCTGGAAGGGCACCTGGACGGGCGAGTTCCACGAAGCGCTCGGAGCGGATTCAGACTACATCATGACTGACGGTTTCTGGTCGTCGAGCTATCCCTATCGAGGCGCCAAGGAACTCGGAGATCGCTACGAGGCCGAATTCAAGAAGGACTCCGTCACAGTCGGCGCCTTCTACGCTAATGCGCAGGTGCTGGCGCAGGCGATCGAAAAGGCGGGAACCACCGATGCCGCCGCGCTGCATGACGTGATCTTCAACCAGGAATTCAAGGACACCGTCGTCGGCGATCTCAAATTCGACCAGACAGGCTTTGCCCTGATCCCCAGCGTCGCCACGCAATGGTGGCAAGGCAAGCACCAGCTGATCTTCCCCAATGGCAACTGGACCTACAAGCCGGCGCCGGCCTGGGACAAGCGCTGAGCGGCGAGGGCACGGGCTCCGACGTTGCCGCCCGCCCCTTCTCCCCCGTCGTACGCGGGGAGAAGGGCGGCGGGGCGACGAGGGCGGCGCTGACCTCGACAGATTGCATGGACAGCTTCCCCTGGAGAAACGGAAACACACGATGCAGCCTGACGAGACCTTGCTTCGCCTCGAGGCGATCCAGAAGCGGTTCGGCGGGCTTGTCGTGCTCAACAACATCGACATCGCCGTCGGACCCAATGAGCTGATCGGCCTGATCGGTCCCAACGGCGCCGGCAAGTCGACACTGTTCAACGTAATTACCGCGCTCTACACCCCAACCCAGGGCCGTATCCGCTTCCGTGGCGAGGACATCACCGGCACGGCCCCGCATCGCATCTGCCGGCTCGGCATTGCCCGCACTTTCCAGCTGGTGCGCACGTTCCTGACCATGACCGCCTTCGAGAACGTCATGGTTGGCGCCGTCTATGGCTCCGGCGGCCGGGTCAAGCATGCGACGGCAGCCGCCGAGGAGGCCCTTGAACTGGTCGGGCTGACTGGCAAGCGCGATATCCGCACTGCACACATGACGCTGTCGGACCGGCGACTGCTGGAGATCGCGCGAGCCGTCGCCTCCCGCCCGGGGCTGCTGTTGCTGGACGAGCCGATGGCGGGGCTGAACCCGACCGAGATCCAGCGCATGGTCGATGTCATTCGCCGCGTGCGCACAGACAAGGGGGTCTCGATCCTGTGGGTAGAGCACAAGGTCGATGCCATCATGAAGGTGTGCAGCCGGGTAATCGTGCTGGACCATGGCGAGAAGATCGCCGACGGCACGCCGCGCGAGATCGTTGCCAACCGCAAAGTGATAGAGGCCTATCTTGGCGAACCGGCTGCTTGAAGTGAACAACGTGGAAGTCGCCTATGGCGACGTCGGCGCGTTGTGGGGCGTGTCGATCCACGTCGAGCCCGGCAGCATCGTCGCCATTGTCGGCGCCAACGGCGCGGGAAAGACGACGCTGCTGAAGACCATCTCCGGTCTGCTGAAGCCGAAGCGCGGCGAGATCTTCCTCTCTGGCGCGCTGCTGGCCGGCAAGGCGCCGGAGGAGATCGCGAAGATGGGCATCGCGCATGTGCCGGAAGGGCGCGGCCTGTTCCGGCAGATGACGGTGCTGGAAAACCTCGAACTCGGCGCCTTCCAACCCAAAGTTCGGAAGCGCTTCAAGCAGTCGCTGGAGAAAGCTTACACGCTGTTTCCGCGGCTAAAGGAGCGGGCAGGGCAGAAGGCCGGTTCGCTCTCCGGCGGCGAGCAGCAGATGCTGGCCATCGCGCGCGCCACCATGTCGGACCCGTCGCTGCTGATTCTCGATGAACCGTCGTTGGGGCTGAGCCCGATCGTGGTGCAGCAGATGTTCGCTCTGATCGAGACCTTGCACAAGCAGGGCGTCACCATCCTCTTGGTCGAGCAGAATATCCATCAGGCACTGAAGGTCGCCGACTACGCCTTTGTGCTGAAAACCGGCGAGCTTGCCATGCAAGGCACCGGTGCCGAGCTCATCGCCGATCCCGAAATCCAGAAGGCCTATATGGGCGTATTGGAGGTGCAATGATGCAGAACATTCCGCCTCCCGAAATCCTGCTGCAACTGTCGCTCAACGGCGCGCTGGGTGGCGCCATGTACGGCGTTGCGGCGGTGGGCCTCAGCCTCATCTTCGGCACCATGCGGCTGATCTTTCTGGCGCAGGGCGCGATGATCATCCTGTCCGCCTATTTCGTACGAGCGCTGTTCTACGGCGTCGGCATCGACCCTTTCGTGTCGCTGCTGATCGTCGTGCCCGTCGGGCTCGTTGTCGGCTGGCTGGTCTACCAAGGCCTGTTTCGCCGCGCGGCGGCAGCGGAGGACCGCAACATCTCGCTCTTGATCGCGGTCGGTCTGATGTTCCTGATCCAGAACCTGATGACGGTTATCTGGGGCGGCAACACCGCGGCGATCGTCACCTCCTACACGGCGAGCGGCATCGAGATTTTGGGCGTGCGCACCTCCTTCACCCGTTCGATGGGCTTCGTGATTGCGCTCGCCGGTACCGGCCTGGTGGTGCTGTTCCTGCGCAAGACATTGGTTGGTAAGGCGGTGCGCGCGGCCTCCGAGGACATTGAGGCGGCGACTCTGATGGGCATCAGCCCGCACCGCGTAAACGCCATCGCCTTCGCGATCGGCATAGCGCTTGCCGGAGCGGCCGGGGTCGCGGTGGCGACGACATTCCCGTTCAACCCGTTCGCCGGCTTCATCTTCAGCCTCAAGGCGCTGGTGGCGCTGGCGCTGGGCGGGATCGGCAATGTAGCGGGCGCACTTGCCGGCGGCATCATCCTCGGTCTGATCGAAGCCTATGTGCAGTATTTCATCTCGGGCGGCTGGACCAACGCCATAGCCTACGGCGTGTTCCTGGCGGTGCTCATGTTCAAGCCGGAAGGCCTGTTCAGCCGGCCCTACAAGAAGGCTTGAGCGTCATGATCAAGAAAGCCTTGCCGAAACAATTCTGGATTGGGATCGCAATTGCTGTGGTCGCGGCCCTCGCGCTGGTGCCGCTCGTGCCCGGCGCGATCGATTCTTATGCCTTTTCGCTCCTGTTCTTCGTTTTCATCTACGCCACCATGGCGCAAGGCTGGAACCTCGTTGCCGGCTTCGGCGGCCAGATCAGCCTCGGTAACCATGCCTTCTTCGGGCTCGGCGCCTACACCACCGCCATCCTGTGGAGCGGCAATTATCTCTGGGGCTCGTTCTATGACGCCTATCCGCGGATCTACTATTTCGACCCGGCGACGATGATGCTGGGCGGACTGGTCGCGGCCGTCGCCGCCATCATCATCGGCCTGCCGTTGCTGTCAAAGCTGCGCGGCGACTATTTCGCGCTCGGCACGCTCGGCTTCGGCGAGATCGTCAAGGTGATGTTCATCAATGGCGGTGATTTCACCGGCGGCGCCTTCGGCGTCGTGGCGCCCGCCGGCACCTTCGATACGCTCTTGCCGCACTATCTGGTCGGGCTCGGCCTGATGGTGGGCACGGCGCTTGCCATCCGCTTGCTGATGCGCTCGCGCTACGGCCTGGCGCTAGTCGCCGTGCGCGACGACGAGATGGCGGCATCGGCCAACGGCATTGACACGCTAAGGGTCAAGGTCGCCGCCTTTGCTGGCAGCGCCTTTATCGCCGGCGTCGCCGGCAGCCTGTACACCTACTACATCTTCCATGTCGGCCCGGACTCCGTCTTTGACCTTGACTGGATGCTTTTGCCGCTGATGATGACTGTGGTCGGCGGCACCGGCACCGTGCTCGGCCCGATCCTCGGTGCCTTCGTCATGTACGCGGTGTTCGACCTGGCGCGCATAGTGGTGCCGGATTACCACCCGGTGATTTCGGGTCTGACCATCATCTTGGCGATGCTGTTCTTGCCGAAGGGGCTGATGCGGAGTTTTGCGGGCCGGGCGCAGACAGCTTGAGGCCTGAGTATAGCCCTTTTGAGACGTAAGCGCTGCAGGTCGGGAGTGAGAGTCCTTGAGAAGGTGAGATAAAATGTGCCCGTATATGGGTGCAAAACAGTTTGCGGTATCCGATAAAGGTACGGCTAGCAGCACCTTCCTAATGCACCACCACCATTCGCACTCGCTCCCGCAAGTCTCTCGGCGCAACATCATACTTGCTTCTGAACGCCCGCGAAAAATGTGCGCTAGAATTGAACCCGCAGGCAAACGCGACTTCCGAGATGGAGGCTGAGGCGCGGGCGGGCGACAGCAGCTCCTCCTTGCTGCGCTCCAGCCGTCTATCCCACACGAATCGCTCCAGTGTGGTGCCTTCGCCTTCGAAGGCGCGGTGCAGATAGCGGCGGGAGCAGCCCATGTGGCGGGCTATGTCCTCGGCCGACAGGTTTGAACGCGCCAGGTTGGCGTCGATATAGGCGACGATGCGTTCACGCAGCGCTTCCAGCGGCGAGCGGCGGAACTCCGGCGCCGTCGGCCTTGCCTGGATCAGTCCGTTGACGAGTTGTATAAGGCTTTCTCCGACACGGCGGCAACTGGCGTCGTCGAGCTTGTGCGCGGTGCCGATCGCCATCTGCATCAGACCGGAAACGATATGGGTAAGGCTATCGTCGTTGCCGGGCAACGGCACCGGCGCCGAGAGACGCGTCAACGTCCCGTCGCCGAAAGTCGAGCGCGGCACCTGCAGGATGAGTTGGTCGACATCCGACAGGTTTTGCAGCGAATAGCTGCGCATTGGATCATAGATGATCGCAGCGCGTGGGCCGAGATCGACCGCGACCCCCTTCTGCTCGAAACGGCTGCGGCCGCTGAGCTGCATCAGGATCTTGATCGCATCGGGATCGAAGCTACGCCAGAAGGTGCGGTCGCTGACGACGAGATGCGACTTGGCCTTGATCTCGGAGAGCCGACAGGAGCCGAGATGCACGGACACGAGCTTCGGCAGCGACGGCGCCTCGCCGCGCGAGAAACGCTGGGTGATCGGGCCGAACAGCATCCGCGACGCGGATAGGAAAGCCTCGCCATCGGCGACGCTCACGTGGTGGGCGGTCATAGTCTCCTCCACATTCTCATTGTTCCCGTCTTGTCGCGGGATTGTGACGCTGCGGCAGCGCCGCGTCTTCCTTAACATGATAAGCATCTTTGCCGCAACGGCGGAGGTGATTCACGCCGCGCCGCCCGGCCAGCCGGAAGCCGGATGGGCGCTGGTCAGCATCAGCCATGTCGGACTCTGTGGGACCGACTACCATATTTTGAAGGCAAGCTCCCTACCTGGCCTATCCGCGCATCATGGGGCATGAACTCTCGGGCACCGTGACCGCGGTCGGTGAGGGCGTCGCCATCGAGTTGGGTGAGCGGGTCGGAGCCGGCTCGCGGCCGCCGAAGGTAGGGCTGCGATGCCCGAGCCGGTGAAATAGATGTTCGCGGCAGTTGCGATCGCCGACCGGTTGGCTGCTTGCGCCCGGGGGGCAGCCGAAGGCCGGGATCTAAAACGCCGCAATATTGCCTCTCGATCGGCTCCTGCTTCGAAGGCAGTCGCCGCAATGTCGATGCAGTCGGCTCATGATGTGCCGAGTTTCGATCTCGCATGGTGATGTAACTTATGCGATCAGCCCGTACTGCCGTGCCTTGTTGCGCAAGAACGGCAGACCGTTGCCCATCACAACCGCTTCACTCTCGGCCACCGGACGCCACACGCTGAGGCCAAACGCCAGACGCGGATCCATGTTGATGAAGCTCTCCATCGCGAGCCCGCCCTTGAAGCCGATCGCGGCCAGCGTCGCGAACGTCTCATCCCAATTGCAATTGCCCTCGCCCGGGGTGCCGCGATCAGACTCGGAGAGATGGATATATTTGAGGTAATCGCGGGCGGTGATAATGCCGTTGCCCATGCCCTTTTCCTCGATATTCATGTGGTAGGTATCAAGGTGCACGAACATATTGTCGGCGCCCACTCGTTCGATCAAAGCCACCGCCTGAGCCGCGGTGTTGATGATGTGGTTCTCGTAGCGGTTCACGGCTTCGACACCGAGTTCGACGCCGCGAGACTTGGCTTGCGCGGCGGCGGACGTCATCACTTTCGCAACGTTATCAAGTTCGTCCTGGGTAGGTGGCACGCCAGTACGCTCGCCGATGCCGCCATAGATTACGCCGCACAGCGCCTGGGCTCCGATGTCGGCCGTCTTGTCGATAGCCACCTTGAGAAAGTCAATCGCCTCCTGTGGGTGGCGCGATGCCCACGCATATTCGGGCAACCCTAGCGAGCACACCGCCTGCATGCCATTTGCCGCCAGCAGCTTGCGGGTGTGATCGGCATCGCAAGAAAATGGATCGGCCAGCGAAATTTCGATGAAATCGAGATCGTATTTTTTCACCGCCGCTACAGTGTGCTCGGCGCCCTCTACGGACCAACCACTCGTCCACATGCTGGTATGAACGCCAAAACCCTTCATCGTATTATCCTCATGAAATTGAGCTGCCCGGCAGCCCACCGCAAGATCATGACGCCGATCAGCATGATGCCCCAAATGGCTGTGGCCAGGTGCTGGCTGGCGCCCAAGAGATTCAGTCCCGAAGAAAGCAACTGCAAAACGATGAGGGCTAGGAAGACCGAAACGACCTTGCCGAAGCCGCCAAACGGATTCACCCCGCCCAAGAAGCAGGCAAGCACCGTAATCAGCACATAGGACTCGCCATGGCCGACACGGACGGAATTGAATCGTGCCATCATGATAATGCCGGCCAACGCACACATGGCGCCAGACAGCGCGTAGATCAGAATGATCACGCGTCGCGTCGAGATGCCGGAATAGCGCGTCGCCTCGATGTTGGAGCCGACCATATAGTTTGAAAAACCAAGCCTGGTTCGGGTCATCAAGACATGCCAGACGATGACTGCGCCGAGCAGTATCAGCAGCGGGACAGGAATGCCGACGATGCTGCCGTGGCCCAGGGGCTGGATGAATTCGGGAAAGCCCGAAATATCGGCGCCGCGGGTCAGAAACTCGCCAAGGCCGCGCAGGAAAATCATCACCGAGAGCGAAACGAGGATGGGGTGCGCGCCGGTATAGGCTATCACCGGGCCCATGACCAAGCCGCTTGCCGTGCCAACGCCGACCGCAAGAACGGAACCGAGTAGAAAGGCATAGATGCTTGCGTCCGGTCCTCCGTTGGCCTGAAGAACCCAGGCGAGCGTGAGGCCACAGAGATTGGCCGTGAACGTCACGGCGAGATTGATACCGCCCGAGATGATCGGCATCAACATCGCGAGCGTAAGCAGTCCAAGTTCAGGCAACTGGAAGGCCACCGATTCAAAAGTAGCTCTGGACAGGAACCGCGGCGAGAGAGACCCGAAAAATCCAATCACCAAAATCAATGCCAGCAAAAGCCCGATATTCTCGGCGCCCAGCTTGCTGGCAAGACGGCTCAAGGATTCATGCCGTAGGGCTCCAGTTTCGAGCACGCGCTGCGTCATGTACCCATCCTCTGCCGCAAGCCCGCGAGGATGAGCCCGAGCGGGGCGTTGGACAGCGTGATGGCAATCAGAATGATCGCCCCGACGATCATCTTGAAAGCATAGGGCGAGATGCCGAGGAGGTTCAGCCCGTTTTGCGTCACCGACACAAGAAACACGCCAAGGATGCAACCGAGCACGGTGCCGCGCCCGCCACCCAGTCTGGCACCGCCAAGGACTACCGCTGCCAGCACGTCCAGCTCGCGCCCCACCAATGCGTTGGGCACGACTTCCTGGGAATAGTGCACCTGCACAAGTCCCGCGATCCCGGCCATCAAACCAAGCCAGCCGAAGGCAATGAAGTGCATCGCCGCGATGTTGATACCGAGGCGACGGGCGCCCTCCGGGTTGTCGCCAAAAGCGTATAGCTGCCGTCCCGTGGTGGTATACCGGATAAGTCCCCAGGTGGCGGCGACGCAGACCGCCATGATCGCAACCGGCAGTGTTAGCTCGGCCCAATTGCCATTCGCCTGTTGGAACTCGAAAAGCACAGTGCGATGCGTCCACCATGCAGGCAGATTGTAGATCGATACACCGTGCGTGAAGAACATCAGCAGGCCGAAAAAAATATTGAAGGTGGCGATGGTGACAACGATTGAAATGATCTGGAAATAGTAGATGAGGCCGGCGTTCACCGCACCCAGGGCGATCCCGACAATTGCCGCCAAGGTGAGGCCGATGAACCAATCACCACCTCCCATTTGGGCTAGAGCCAGCGCCACGACGTATTGAACCACTGACGCGGCCACAGCGAAGGAGATGTCGATGCCCCCAGCGATCAACACCACCAGCAGCCCAACCGCGAAGATCAGATTTGTCGAGCTTGTGTTGAGCAGGTTGAAGAGATTGGCAATGGTGAAGAATTTGTCGCTCGCAACGGAGAGACCTGCGCTCATGATGAGAAGAACCACAACGAGCCATGTCTCGGTGGGATGAGCCCGGAAGAGCTTGCCGCGGTTACGCATAGACGGCAGCTTCCAGGTCGCCGAGCGAGATGGCGTGCGGGTCGTATTCGGCGACTATCTTGCCCGCGGCCATATGGAGGATGCGATCGGCGTTGAAATAGACCTCCGGCACTTCATCGGATATCAGCAGAATCGCCAGGCCTTCGGCAGCGAGCTTGGCGACAATCTCGAAGATGCCGGCCCGCGCGCCAACGTCCACCCCCACGGTTGGCGAATCAAGAATGATCAGTTTCAGGCCGACCGCCAGCCATTTGGCGATGGCCACCCTTTGCTGGTTGCCGCCCGAGAGTGTGGAAATCGCATCCGTATGCCGCCCGATTTTTATCGCCAATTCCTCGATCCAATGATTGACGAGCGCATCCTTCTTCTCCGAGGAGATCAGCCCTCGATCAAGGATCTTGTCGAGCACCGGGATAACGGCGTTGTCGGCGATGGACTGAGCTTGTATGAGACCAAGGGACAAGCGGTCTTCGGAGAGGTAGCCAATACCTGCCCGGATTGCGTCGCGGTTGGAGTTCAGATGAAGAACCGTCCCGTTAAGTGAGATGCTGCCGCGGTCTGGGCGCAGCATGCCGAAAATCGAAAGCGCGAGTTCTGTGCGACCGGCGCCGAGTAGCCCGGTCAGGCCAAGCGTTTCACCGCGCCGTATTGTCAGCGAAACGTCGTCATAGTCGCCTGCGCGGGTCAATCGGTCGATCTTCAACACGACGGGTGATCCACTAAGGTTTCTCGTGCTCACGGTTTGGTCGAAAGTCTTGCCGGTCATTAGTTCGGTTAGGCGTGATTGGGTCATTCCGGCGGTCGGGAACACCCCAACGACCTTACCGTCGCGCAGAACGGTGACGCGACTTGAGATCTCCAGAACTTCTGCAAGGCGATGGCTGACGAAGACGATGGCCATGCCTTCATTCGAGAGTGTTCGAACGATCGCGAGCAACCGGTCTGTTTCCGATTGAGTAAGCGACGATGTGGGCTCGTCCATGAAAATAACCTTCGCATCGCCGGCGAGCGCCCGGGCGATGGCGACGATCTGACGTTGGGCGATTGCAAAGCTACGCAGAGGCGCGTCGACATCGAGGTCGGCGCCAAGCCGCGCCAACAGCCCTCGCGCCACCTCGCGAATGCGCGAATGATCGACGAGCCGAGGCATTTTGCCGAGGACAGTTCTGATCCCGATATTTTCCGCGACTGTCATTTCAGGAAACAGTGCGAGGTCCTGCCAGATGACTTCCACCCCGGCGCTGCGCGCCGCAGCCGGCGACATGATGTCGACAGACTTTCCGGCGATCGACATGTTTGCGCCGGCTAGCGGCTGACAAACGCCGGTGATTACCTTGATCAGGGTGCTCTTGCCGCTGCCGTTCTCACCGGCGATGCATTGCACTTCACCCGGGAGAACCTCGAAGGCGACATCCTGGAGGGCTCTAACGCCACCAAATGTGACGCTTATGTTGCTAAACGACAGAACCGATGGGAGGTCCTGCGTCGTAGACGCGACGAGGTTCACGGCGGGCCCTTCTGAAATGACAAGGATGGGGCGTGCCGGGATTGATCTGCCACCCCGGCACGCCAGCCATGGTCCGCCATCTAAAGCCCTAGGGCTGCAAGACCATCGACAGTTTCGACCGTGATAGGCTGCACAGCGTCCACGATGATGGTGCCGGTTTTGAAGTCAGGGTGAACGACACCCAGACCTTCGATCGTCATGCCGTCGGTGATTTCACCGCCGCCCGCCAGAAAATCAGCCATCGTTACGAATACTTTGCCCGCTTCCAGAGGATTCCACATATAGCCGCCGTCAATAATGCCGGACTTGAGCATTGCGCTGCCTTGACTAGGCGAGAATGAACCGACAAGAACCACCTTGTCACCAAGCTTCTGCTCCTCGATCGCGCGTCCGGCGCCGATCGGTCCCTGACTGCCGAACGTCAGGAAGCCGCCGAGGTCAGGATTGGCGGCAAGCACATCCAGAGCCGTCTTCCGGCTGTCATCGGCGCTTTCGGCCACGCCATATCTGTCGCCAACCATCTGCATGTCGGGAAAGTTCTTCTTCAGGTAGGCGATTGCAGCATCGGCCCAGGCATTGTGTGCGGGCACGGTAAGAGAACCCACGTACACCACGTACTTGCCTTTGCCGCCCATTTTCTCGGCAAATAGCTTGGCATGGGCCTCACCGAAACCAACGGCCGAGACCATTTCGAAGTCCCAATCAGCGTTCACCTGGTCTGGCGATTCATGGGTTATGACCTTGATGCCCGTGTCGCGCGCCTTTTTTAGAACCGGCTCGAGAACGTTTGCATCATTCGGCACGACGCCAATTACGCTGACGCCCTGAGCTATCAGGTCTTCGATCGCGCGGACCTGAAGTGCCGGGTCGGCGCTGGTCGGCCCGACCATGAAGCCGTCGTCGCCAAGCTCTTTCGACTTTTCCTTTATTCCCGTTTCCATGGCATTGAACCAGGGAATGCCGCCGATCTTCACGACGACTCCAACCTTGACGTCCTTTGCCAGCGCAGCATTCATTGTGGCGACGGAAAGGGCTGCGCCGAACGCTGCCGCGAGTATAGTTTTTGCTAACATTTAATTCCTCCCTGATTGACGAGTTTTTGAGTTGCCTATTGCCCATGTCGGCTTTGTTTGGCCCACCCCTTTGTGCCCGACGGCATTGACGCACTCGGCGCCGCATTCCTCCCAGAACGCGCCATAAAAGACTTTGAATGCCGGGCGGTCAAGGTGCTAAATAGATTTAGCAAGGCGGTCACGCCACCAGCGTCTAAAAACATTTCTCGATTGATGTAAACGATCCGCCCTTTCGCACTCAGGCTGCACCCGTAGAAAGGACATGCGATCCCCCGCGAGCCTTGGGTGGAGGCGGTGCTACCCAGATCCGAGGTGCTGATGAACGGAGTTGAACTTCTGCAACGATGTCTCGTGACAAAGAATTGCTAGTGGTCGATGCTCGATTTGGATGCCGAATCCCAATCTTCTTGGGCGCCGTCATGCTCTCCGGTTCGCCCAAAGCTGGTCGGTACGGTCACCAGCGGAAAGTGGTCTATCGAATAATTCTCCAGAAGCGAAAATCCTTCAGCAATCATCACCTCGACATTCTGTCGGACCATGGTCACATCGAAGGGCAAATGCGCCGCGAATGGATCCCAGTCGAAGCTTCCGACAACAACCCGTCCAAGCTCACTTGAGGCTAGCGTCGAAGTGAACCGCAATGTTCCTTCAAGTGCGGTCACGCCGTTGACGAACATACCTGAGGGCAGATGCCCAAGCTGAGCGTATCGTGCAGCGAGAGACCGAGCAGCGTTGGTCGGTGCGTATCCGCAGCAGTCAATCGTGCCCGGGCCCGTAACAATCCCATGCGCTGCCAGCGCATCGTGAAAACCCAGCAAACGGCTACGTGTTGCGTCATCATCGCTGACCCCGCCAAAGAAGAAGAGATCTTCGGTGGAGCCCCCTCGTTCTTTCAATTTCTGAACAATGATCTCTGTGAGCGCCTTGGCGCCCCCGTAGTTGTCAGAAACAACTGAGGGAGCCCGGCGGCCTGGCAGATCGATGTTGATGCACCGGACGCCCGCTGCCCGGCACAGATCATTCAGCGGATCGGGGTCACGAACGCCCGCAAGGAAGAGAAATTCCACCTGCTGGGCCAGCAGGGTTTCCGTCACACTCAACTCGTTATCAGGATTGCGATGGGTGCTGACGACGATCGGGCACAAGCGGTGGACGCGGGATTCCGCTTCAAAGGCTTCGGCCAATCCGGCGAAGAAGCGATTGCGGTAATGTGGCAAGATCATTCCAGCGAGCCCGGATCGGGAAAGCCGCAATCCTCGTGCCTTGAGGTTGACAGCATAGCCAAGCCGCTCAGCCCAATCGAGGATGGTCGCTGCGGTTTCCGCCTTGATCCGGTGCTGTTGCCACGAGCCATTGAGGACGAGACTAACCGCTGTCGGGGACAACTTTGCCGCCACCGCGATGTCATAAATCGTTGACTTGCGTCGGACAGACTTTCTCGCCATTCGTGACGCTCCTACTAGCAGATGCAGTAGACGCTAGTGCGGGGTCAAGGCAACATCTCTAAATTGCGTCAAACGGTTTGGAGGAGCGACCCCACGGAAGGACGCGGCCTCTCGTGCCTCCGGTCCGGTCTCCCTGATTGTCTCGATCGTTGCAATGACAGCGCCAGGGAAATCGGCAGATTTGGGATTTTCCCTGAAGCTTTCGTTCAGCGTCCCTGGAGACACCAACCCCAGTGTTTCGGCTTTGGTCTCCCCGATGATCAATCACCTTGCAAAGGTCGACGAGAAGTTTCGATCAGTTTGGAGCCCACCGTTGGCGATGGTCGGGCGCACGCGTCACGATCGAGTCCTCCGTTTCAATAGCGGGAAGATGAAAGCTTTGGGTTTCTGAGTCTCTATCTGGCCCCAAAAGGGTGCTGCCGGATGCGCCTCGTCTCCGGGCGTTGTTTGCGTACTTGGCCGAGGTGCCCTTGCTTGGCAAGTTCCTTCCGCGACAAGGGTCTGCTCGACAGCATTTTCGTCGCTATTGCCAATGCGGAGCCCCGAAGGATCAAAACCGGTTAGCAGCATGATGCCGACGGTTCAGAGCAAGCGACTCAGATTCCCGATTTGCTCAGAGTCTCCCAGCCTGTGGCTCTCCGTGCAGCGGGCCTTGAGCGTCTGGCTCGGCCTTTTTGAAAGCTCGCCTCCAATCGCTGGACGAGTTTGGCGGCAAGGCTAGTCGTCTCCATCGGTGTTATGATCGATGCCAGGGAGGCCGCCTGGACCATGGCGTGAACTCATTGCCGTATGCTGGCAGTGCAAGGCAATGAACTGACTGCACAACATGTAGGTGCATTCGTGGATCAAATTTCCAGATAGCCAAACAGCGCGCGTATCTCGATTAGGTGGCAAGGAGTTGCGAAAGCTATGTTCGCAGTTTGAGAATCGTCCGATATGCCGCACAACGATGCCGGCAAGACGAGCCGAGAATGATCTGACGCAATGTTCAGATCCAAGAAGGACGGTTACCTGTGGCCCAGAAAGGAATCACACTAAAGGACGTTGCCGCAGCGGCTAAGGTGTCGCGCGCCACGGCCGCCCGGGCGCTCAATAGCTATGGTTACGTTGGCGACGAGACGGCGCTCCGCGTGGTTGAGGCAGCCGAAAGGCTGGGCTATCGGGCCAACCTCGTCGCGCAGGCGCTGCGCAGCGGACAATTGCCGATCATAGGCTTCGTGCCCGGCGATATCCAGAATCCGTTCTTCGCCCGAATCGCGCACGACATAGAGGTGGAACTGCGCAAGCACCGCCACAATCTTCTGATTGCCAGCAGCGAGGAGAATGTAGAACAGGAGAAAGAACTGCTTAAGAGCCTTCGCTCGCTCAGCATTCGCGGCTTCATCCTTGCCCCAACGTCTGCAACCGACAGCCAGCATATTGTGCAACTGGCCCGCGAAGGCGCACCGATCGTGCTCATCGACCGCGTGGTAAAGGACCTGCAATGCGACAGCGTCGTCGTCGACAACGAGGGCGGGGCACGCGAGGCAGTGGACTATCTAGTTGGCAACGGTCACCACCGGATCGGTCTTTTGCGCGACGAGTCACGCATCTTTACGGCACAGGAACGCTTGGCTGGCTACCAAAACTCGCTCCACTCGCATGGGATCGCAATCGATGAAGCGCTCATCGGCGTATCGCGCTCGACCGTCGAGCACGCCATCGAAGCCACGATCCGCCTGTTCAGCCGGCGCAATCGCCCGACCGCACTGTTCACGGTGGACAGCCTCATGACGCAAGGCGCGCTTCTTGGCCTGCGTTCAATGGGGCTCTCGATTCCGCATGATGTGTCGGTGGTTGGCTTCGATGACTTCAACCTCGCCACGTTCACCGATCCGCAGATAACGGTCGTGGCGCAACCCATCTCCGAGATCGGACCGCTCGCCGCCAGATATCTGCTGGAGCGGCTTGCCGGCAAAAAGGTTGCACCGCGCCGTACCCGATTTCAGACCCGCTTGATCGTACGCGGATCGGTTGCCCGGCGCGCTGTGCGCTAAAGAGCAAACCCCTCGATTTCGGAGAATCTCGTCTAAAGGACTTGCCATTGGCGAAATTGCGTGCCCATTATTGCTTGTGAGATCGATCTCACATCGGAAAAACGAGCTAGACGGCCCACCGACGCCTAAGGCGGGCTAGAGGCCTGTCACATGCGAAATACAAGGAAAACGTCATGCTGAACTTCGATAGGGACCGCTTCGTGAAGATCCAAAGCGGGGCCGTCGCCGTCGCAGGTGAGGTTCGCTCACTCATGCGCACACTGCTGGCAGATGGCGTCGAGCGGCTGTTTTTCATGGGCACCGGCGGCGTGCAGCTTCTAACCTTGCCCGCGATCGAGTTGGCGCAGCGCTGTTCTACCTTCCCGGTGAGCGGTGCCTATCCGGCGCAGGTCGTGATCGATCCGCCCGCCGGTCTCGACAGCAAGGCCGTGGTGGTCATCCCGTCCTTGTCGGGCACGACCAAGGAAGGCGTCGAGCTCATGGCCTTTCTGAAAAAACGTGGTGTGCGCACGATTTCGCTCACCGGCCATTCGGATACGCCAATCGCACGGGAGGCTGACCACAATTTCACGAACTTCGCCGAAGACGACACCTCGTCGGAATCCTTCTACCTGCAGACGCTGCTGATCGTCCTGGCCCTGCTGGAAGAGCGCGGCGAATATGATGATTTTGATGGCACTGTCGCCGAACTCAAACTGCTGCCGGATCTGCTTGCCGACGCCAAGGCTGCCTTTGAGGACAGGGCGGCCGAACTGGCCCAGACAATCAAGGACGATACCTATCACATCTTCACCGGCGCCGGCTCGCTGTGGCCGGAGGCACACTATTACGGCATGTGCATCCTCGAAGAGATGCAGTGGATTCGCACCCGCCCGGTGCACGCCGCCGACTTCTTCCACGGTACGCTCGAGTTGGTCGAGCCGGGCGTCAGCGTTTTCGTGTTCAAGGGCGAAGATGCCCTTCGGCCCCTGGCCGACCGGGTCGAGAACTTCGCCAGGCGCTACACGGACCGCGTTCGCACGCTGGACGCGGCCTCGGTCAAGTTGCCGGGCATCTCCGCAAAGGTCCGCGGCATGATCTCGCCGGTTCTGCTCGCCACCTTGCTCGAGCGGCTGAGCGCCCATCTCGAGGTGCTGCGCAACCACCCGCTGACCACCCGTCGCTACTACAAACGCGTGGAATATTGATCCCCTCTTACCTCTGAAGGAGCTATCCATGAAACGTTCGCTGCAAGTCGTGGCGGTCACGGTGGCCGCGGTATCATCATTGGGGTTGTCGATAAGCGGCAGTTCCGCCGCTTCGCCGGCTGTCACGGCCGACCCAAACGCCAAGGTGGAATACACCGGCACGCTTTCGGTCCTGACCAAGTTCGGGCTGCAACAGCTGTCGCCCTATTTCGTCAACCTGGCACAGGCCTATGAGAAGCTCCATCCGGATGTGAAGGTCGAACTTATCCAGGAGAGCGACGACAGCGTGAAGGGCAAGACCAAGACGCTGGTCGCTTCCAACTCGCTGCCCGATATCTATTTCTCCTGGACAGGCAGTTGGGGTGGCAATTTCGTGCGCGGCAATCGCGCCGTTGATCTCACGCCCGTCATTGCTGCCGATACCGAGTGGGGCAAGTCGCTGTCTCCAGCCGCCGTCAAGGCGTTCCAGTACAACGGCAAGTTCTATGGCATTCCGCTTTACCAGGATGCCAAGTTCATGGGCTACAACAAGCAGATCTTCGCCAAGCTCAGCCTCAAGGCACCCGCCACTTTCGAGGACTTGCTGACCAGCTGCGACGCCATCCGCAAATCCGGCGTGACACCGATCTCCTTCGGCAACAAGGAGGCTTGGCCGGCGATCCACTTTGCAGGCCAGCTGCTCGCCTACAACGTGCCGCAGGCAACGCTGGAACGCGACTTCGATCCGGCCACCGCCCAATACAGCGATCCAGGCTATGTCGCAGCACTCAAGCAGTTCAGCCAGCTTGTCGAGCGCTGCACCGATGGCGCCGGCGTCAACGGCACATCCTATGCCTCGGCTCTCCAGGCCTTCACCAACGCCCAGTCGGCCATGTACTACCAGGAAATCATCGAGTTCGATCAGGCCGCCACGCCGGAGTCGGCGTTAAAGCCCGCCGATTTCGGATTCTTCCGGCTGCCGGTGCCCGCCGGCGCCAAGGGTGACGCCAAGTCGATCGAGGGCGCGCCGGAGGGCTACATGATCAATGCGGCATCGAAGAACATCCCGCTGGCGATCGATTTCGTGAAGTTCGTGACCTCGAAGGAAAATGCGCAGGTCTTGTCTGCGCCACCCTATGGCCAGCCGAGCGCCACCATCGGCGGCGCCTCGGAATCGAACATGAGCGCGGCTGTGGTCGATGGCCTCAAGGATATCAACGCCGCCTCATACCTCATGCCCTGGCTGGATACGGCCAACCCACCGCGCGTCGCCGCCGTCTGGCTGTCCAGCCTGCAGGCGCTGGCGGGCGGCTCGATGACGCCCGAGCAAGTGATGGACGAGGTGCGCAAAGCCGCATCCGCGGCCAAATAAAGCAGGCGAGCATGGCAAGGGCCTCGGACACAGTGGACAGCGGCGCCGACATCGGCGTCGCCAGGCCGCAACGGCCAAAGAGCCGGCGGGCCTGCTTCGCCAACCTGTTGTCGTTGCGATGGGCGGCGATCGCGCTCATCCTCATCGGCTGGTTCGTCTATTATCCGATCGTCGACAATTTCATCGTCAGCACCACCGACCAGGACATCTACACCGGCGAGGTCACCAATGTCGGCCTCGCCAACTACGACCGGCTGCTGCATGACCCGGTCGTGCTGCTGGCGCTGTGGAACAACTGCCTCTACGCTCTCATCTCCGTCATCTTCCAGGTCTTCGGCGCGTTCCTGCTGGCGGCCATTATCGAGGACCTGAAAAGCGAAAGCTGGCGCCGGCTGTGGCGCGCCGTCTATTTCGTGCCGTCGGCAATCTCGATCACGGTGACCGGCCTGCTGTTTTATTTCATCTACCAGCCGCAGATCGGCTTGCTGGATGCCGCGCTCAGCCGTGTTGGACTGAGCCAGCTCGTCATGCCTTGGCTCGGCAATGAGCACACCGCCATCTATGCCATCATCGCCATGAGCCAATGGCAGGGTTTTGGCTATTCGACGCTGCTGTTCGCCATCGCCATCCAGAAGATCCCGCGCGACCTCTACGATGCCGCAACGATCGACGGCGCGGGTCCTCTTCGCCGCCTGTGGAGCATCACCTTTCCGCTGACCCGGGAAATGACGGGGTTGATGATCATCGTCACCATCACGGGCGCGTTCCAGGTGTTCAACGAGGTCATGGTGATGACCGCAGGCGGGCCCAACAACAGCAGCCAGGTGCTGGGCACGTGGCTCTACCAGAAGGCCTTCATCGAGGACAATTTCGGCTATGGCGCGGCGATCGCCGCCGTCATCTTCATGTTGACCATGCTCACAGGTGCGGCACAGCTCTGGTACACCAAGCGCCGCCGGGTGCAGCTATGAGTGCGATGGTCGCAGCCGGTCGCAGCCGGCACGTCAATGTGTGGTCGGTCATCGCCAGGACGTTGCTCTATTCATTCCTGGTCTGCCTTGGTGTCGTCGTCATCTATCCGCTGATCTGGATGGCGCTGAGCGGCTTCAAGGACAATGCGCAGATCTTCGGCGATCCCTTCGCCCTGCCCACCCATTGGTCGTGGAACAATTACGTGCAAGCGTGGAACCAGGGCGTGCGTGGCTACGTGACAGTCTCGGTGCTGGTGACCGTCGCTTCGGCCATATGCACCGTGCTGATCAGCGCCTGGACGGCTTTCGGCCTGACCCGCACCAAGATGCCGGCAAAGCCGCTGGTTATCGCCATCGTTCTGGGCGGCTTGATGCTGAGCCCCACGGTGGCGATCATTCCACTGGTGAAGATGTTGCAGGCGCTCGGTCTCTACAACACCTACTGGGCGCTGATCATTCTCTACACGGCGTTCCGTGTGCCGTTCACCACCTTCCTCATCCGCGCCTACATGCTGGATCTGCCTGAAGACATCGACGAGGCGGCGACGATGGATGGCGCCAGCGAGGGTCAGATCTTCTGGCGCATCACCTTGCCGCTGTGCCGGCCGATCATCATTTCCTGCGTCATCCTGCACGTCCTGTTCGCCTGGAACGAATATCTCTTCGCCATGATCTTCACGAGCGGCTCGGATGTGCAGACGCTGCCGGTCGGACTGACGTCGATCATGGCAACCCACGGGACCAACTATGCCGTGGTGTTCGCGGCCATGACGATCTCGGCGCTGCCTATCGTGATCGTGTTCTTTGGCGCGCAACGCTACTTCATCCGTGGCTTGGCCGAAGGCATCGGCAAATAACAATTCCCGAAAGGAGCCTTCATGCCGCAGCTCGCTGCTCATCAGCTGATCGGAGCCAATTTCAGCTTCCAGCACTTCCCCTTCGATGCGGTCGCCAGGACGATCCGAGGCTTTGGCCTGCGCGAGATCGAGCTGTGGGGGATTGCCCAGCATCTGGACCTGTTCCACGCCACGGACGCACGTGTCGAATCCGTTCGCCGGGTACTCGCCGACAACGAGCTGTCGGCCTGGTGCTTTACGCCTGAGCAGGTGTTGTATCCAATCAACATTGCCTCCGGCGACGCCGCACTGCGCCAGGACAGCATCGAGCGGTTTTGGCGTGCAGCCGACATCTGCGCGGCGCTTGGCGCCCGCTATCTCTTCCTGACGCCCGGCCGGGGCTACGAGAGCGAACCCCGGCAACCGGCATGGGACCGCGCGGTCGGTTCGATCGGCGAGATCGCCCGGCGCGCCGCCGCAAACGGGGTGCGCTGCCTGCTCGAGCCGTTGCAGCGGTTCGAGAGCAACCTCGTCAATAATGCGGCAGGCCTGCGCCAAATGCTGGATGAGGTGGGCGCCGGCAATATCGATATCGTGCTCGACACTGTCGCCATGGCCACGGCCGGCGACACCGTGGCCGGCTATGTCGACCTGTTCGGCTCGCGGCTGGCGCATGTTCATCTGGTCGACGGCACGCCAGGCGGGCATCTGGTGTGGGGGGAGGGCACGCTGCCGCTCGACCACTATGTCAGCGAACTCGCGCGCCTCGGCTATGCCGGTAAGTTCACCTTCGAGCCGTTCGGCAACGGCTCCTACGCGCTCGATCCGGTAAAAGCCTGGACACGCTGCCTTGGCGCCATCGCGCCGTATATCGATCGCGCAACGGTGCCGGCATGAGGTCGAAAAAGCTTATCGCGGTCGGGGACAATTGCCTTGATGCCTATTTGACCAACAACTTGATGACGGTGGGCGGCAATGCCTTGAATGTCGCGGCGCAATGGCGGCGCAACGGCTGGTCCGCGCGCTATTTCGGCGCCGTCGGGAACGATCCCGAAGGCGACGTGGTGCTTGCCGAGCTGGCAGGTGCCGGCCTATCCCCCGACGACGTCGAACGGCGTCCCGGCGATACGGCCGTCACCTTGCTGCGCGATGAATCCGGCGACCGGAAGTTCCTGCACGAATCCTTCGGTGTGGGCGAAAACTTCATGCCGCTGCCCGCGCATTATGCGGTCATCGCCGCGGCCGACTGGGTGCATCTCGGCACCAACGCCAACAAGCACCTTGTCCAACGATTGGTGGCGGACCATGTGCCGTTCAGCATCGATCTATCGACCGCCCATATGGCGCTGCCGCTCGATGGTGTCCCGCTTTTGTTTGCGTCCGGACCGGACGATGTCGATGTTCCCATCGAGCCATCGCTGGGCGCGCTCAGGGCGGCCGGCGCAAGGCAGGTAGTTTTGACCTGTGGTCGACGCGGCTCCTACTTCGACGATGGCACGAATGTCGTGCATGCGCCGGCGACGCTTGTCGATGTCGTGGATACGTGTGGCGCCGGCGACAGTTTCATTGCCACTTTCCTCGCCGGCTTCCATTTCGGCGGCCTCGGCGCCCTGGAGGCATTGCACAGGGCGTCGATCGCGGCGGCGCAGACCTGCACCCATCTTGGCGGGTTTCCCCAGAGACCGCGTCCGATACCCGATTGGCTGCCAGCCAAATATGCCAGCTTCATTGTCGATGCGCAGGGAGCCCAAGCGTGAGTACAATTCGTTTGCGGCAGCCTGCGGTCGCGCTTGCATCTGACCGGTCGTTTTGGCTGCAGGACATTGCCGCCGCCCCCGCAACCGAGCCATTGCGAGGCGACGAGCGCGCCGACGTGGTGATCGTCGGTGGCGGCTATACCGGTCTGTGGACGGCGCTGCGGATCCTTGAGCTGGCGCCGCAAACGCGGGTGGTCATCCTTGAAGCCGATCTGTGCGGATCGGGGGCCTCGGGGCGCAACGGCGGTCAGGTCCATTCATGGTTCGCCGAAATCGACCAGATCAGTGCGGTCGTCGGTCTCGAGGAAGCGCGCCTGCTGTGCGCCGACACGGTGGCATCGATCGCGGAGCTGAAGACGCTGCAGCAAAACGGCACCATAGACATGGACCTGAGGCTGGACGGATGGTTGTGGACAGCAAGCTCCATTGCGCAGGAAGGCGCTTGGGAGACCGCCGTGGCCTTGACGGCGGCTGTTGGAGAAAACCGTTTCAGCCCGCTGACAGCCGAGGACATTCAACGCCGCACCGGTTCATCGGCCTCCTATGTCGGCGTGGTCGAGACCACTGCCGGCACGGTCCATCCCGCCAAACTTGCCATCGGATTGCGCAAGTTGGCACTGGCACGCAGCGTCATCATCCATGAGCGCAGCCCGGTCCTCGCCATCGAACCCGGCATGACATGCACGGTGCGCACGGCGCATGGCGCGGTACGGGCTGACAAAATCGTGCTTGCCGCCAACGCCTGGCTTTCCGCGCTGCCGGAACTGCGGCGGCATCTTTATGTGGTCGGCAGCGAGGTGATTGCCACTGCCGCCGTTCCCGAACTGCTCGACAGCATCGGTTGGCGCGACGGTGCCTCGATCTGCGATTCTCAGGCCCAGGTGCTCTACTGCCAGCGCACCATCGGGGGCAGGGTGGTCTTCGGTCGTGGCAGCGGCAACGTCGCCTTCAGTGGAAATTTCGGCGCCAGCTTCAACCGCAGCCCGGAGCACGGCCGCGACAATATGCGAGAGCTGCATCGGGTCTACCCGTCGCTGCGCGGTGTGGCGATCGAATATGACTGGTCGGGGCCGATCGACTGCGTGCCTGAACACGTTCCTGTCTTCGACCACCTGCGCGATCATCCCAATATCTTCTACGGCATGGGATTTAACGGCACCGGCATCGCGCAGACGCCGATAGCCGGACGCATTCTGGCGAGCCTGGTGCTCGAGCGAAAGGATCGCTGGAGCGAAAGCGGTCTGGTCGGCATCGAGCGGCGCATGTCGCTGCCGCCCGAGCCTTTGCGTTATCTCGGCGCCAGACTTGTCCGCGCCGCGGTGCGCCGCAAGAACGAGGCCGAGATCCGCAACCGCAAGGCCGGCAGGATCAGCAGTCTTTTGGCGGCCCTGAAGCCAGGCAGGCGCAAGAAGTAGCCGGGCATCTGGCTCATCGTCACGCTCTTCAAACCATGAGCCGGCACGTGCCGTCCCGATGACGGTGGACGCGGCATTGCGATCAGGGTGTTTGCTGGGTTGATCGACGTACATTCTTAAAGCGGAGTGCGTCGACCTTGTTCTAACGTATTCATGTGGGCCGTACCGCCGCCAGGCCTATGCTTGGCGCACTTGCGGCTTTCCATCCGAGGGCGGGCCAACGGATCCGCGTGCAATGATGGCGGTCGGCAAAACGAGCCTTTCCGCCGGGCGGGAATCTCCCTTCAATCGCCGGATGAGCAATTCCGCGACGCTCTTGCCAAGCGCGTAGACGGGCTGGTCGATAACGGTGATGGGCGGCGTGGTGACGCTCGTCCAGTCCGCATCATGGAAAGTGATGAGCGAAATGTCGTCGGGAACCCGCAGGCCGCGCTCGCGGGTCACCTTGAAGATCTCCAGCGCAATGACGCTGTCGGAGGCGAGGATCGCCGTCGGCCGATCCGGCGCCGACAGCATCTCGCCGGCAACCCTGCGCGTTTCGGTGGGGCTTGTCGCGCCAAGGCGAACAAAGCGTTCTGGCCGATCAAGTCCGGCCTCTCGGCACACGGTGAGGAAACCGTCGATGCGCTCACGGACCGACGAGGTGTAGATCTGCCCGAGATCGCGGTACTCGTGCCCTTCGGCGTCGACCGCGGTCACATAGGCGATGTTGCGGTGGCCGGCATCGGCTAGAAAGCGGGTCGCCAGCATGGCGATGCCGCGATCGTCGGTCGTGACCGTATCGACATCCAGATCTGCCAGCGCCCTATCCAGCAGGGCAAGCGGTCGGCCCGAGCGGTGGATATCGCGCAGGTGCGCGATGTCGCGCGATTCCGACGGCGTGACGATCAGCCCGTCGACGCGCTTGCCGATGAGCAGTTTCACGGCCGCCTTTTCCGCCTCGATCTTCTCGCCGGAATTGGCCAGGATGACGTTGAACCCGGCTGCCTTTGCCGCGTCGCTGATGCCGCGTACCGCGAGGCTGAAGAACGGGTTCTCGATGTCGCCGACAACCACGCCGATGATGCCGGAGCGGCCGGTCGTCATGCTGCGGGCGAGCTCGTTCGCACGATAGTCCAAGGCCTTGGCCGCGGCCATGACTTCCGCGCGGATCATGTCGCTGACGACGCCGTATCCGCCGAGCACGCGCGCGGCTGTCGCTTTCGAAACATTGGCCGCACGGGCGACGTCGCTGACCGTTATCGACGGGGTCTTGCGGGCGGTTCTTTTCATCGGATGACGACTACAAGAGTTGTTGACGGGAGGTCAACGTGGCGATAACGATTAGCAAAGAGACCGGTCTCACACAAGATGAGACCGGTCTCTTTAGAAGGAGTGGAGCCGAGAGGCGTGACGGACCGTGATTTCGGCAAGGGCATGTCGGGGAGCCAGATGGCGGCTCGACGGAAATACCAAGAAGAACAGACCTTCAGAGTGGAGAAAGACATGAGCAGCAAAGAAATTCTCAAGTCGTTGATGTGCCCGGTCAGAACCGGCGCAATGGCTCTTATGGCGATGTGCGTCGGCGCCGGGCTGGTTTCAGGAGCGGCCGCCGCGGATGACAATCCCTATGGCCTCATTGATGCGAAGGTCATCAGCGTCGGGACCATGGGCGACGCCAAACCCTACGCTTTCACCCAGGCCGATGGGTCGTTCACCGGCTTCGACATCGAATTGTTCCGCAACGTCGCGAGCCGCCTTGGATTCAAGCCCGACCAGGTGACCTTCACCGGCCAGGAATTCTCGGCGCTGATGCCTTCCGTTGCAAACGAGCGCTTCGATGTCGCGGTCGCGGCAATCGGCACGACGGAAGCACGCAAAAAGACCGTCGACTTTTCCGACGGGTATATCGCAGGCTATCTCTCCGTGCTTACCGCCGACAAGGCGATCACGGCGGCGGACGGGCTCAAGGGCAAACGTCTCGGCGTCGTACAAGGCACGCTCCAGGAAATCTACGCGGCGAAGAATTTTGTCGGAACCGATCTCGTCAAATTCCCCGACAACAACTCCGCCGTTTCGGCGCTTAACAACGGAACCGTGGATGCCCACTTCCTCGATTACGAGGCCGCCAAGGACTATGGCCTTCGCTACCCGAACCTGAAGATCGCGGTCAATATTCCTTCCTTTGACGCGCCGGCCGGCTTTGTCCTGCGCAAGGGCAACGACAAGCTCCGCAATGCGCTGAACACCGCCCTTCACGCGGCCATGCAGGACGGCACCTGGAAGACGCTTTATGAAAAGTGGTTCCCCGGCTCGCCGATGCCCGACCAGTATCTTCCCAAGAAGTAGACCGTACCGGCCGCTGGCTTTCATGCTGGCGGCCGGATTACGCCTCCGTCCTTGATGCGGACGATGTGAATAGCGCAACCAAAAGGGGGGCGAATGAACTGGCTCGAAAACCTGCGGCGCAGTTTCCTCGACTGGCAGGCCATGGCGGACGTGCTGCCCAGCATGATCACCATCGGATTGAAGAACACCTTGATCCTCGCGGCCGCGTCGACGGTACTGGGTGTCATCCTCGGCATGATCCTGGCGGTCATGGGCATCTCGCAATCGCGCTGGCTGCGCATTCCGGCGCGGGTCTACACGGATATATTCCGTGGGCTGCCGGCGATCGTCACCATCCTGCTGATAGGCCAGGGCTTTGCCCGCATCGGCCGTGAAATCTTCGGCCCTTCGCCCTTTCCGCTCGGCATTCTTGCGCTGAGCCTGATCGCCGGCGCCTATATCGGCGAAATATTCCGCTCGGGCATCCAGAGCGTCGAGCGCGGGCAGATGGAGGCCTGCAGGGCGCTCAGCATGAGCTACGGCCAAGGCATGCGCCTGATCGTGATCCCGCAAGGCATCCGCCGCGTCTTGCCGGCCCTCGTCAACCAGTTCATCGGCAACGTCAAGGATTCAAGCCTTGTCTACTTCCTCGGTCTGCTCGCCTCGGAGCGCGAGATCTTCCGTGTCGGTCAGGACCAGGCAGTGGTCACCGGAAATCTCTCGCCATTGCTTCTGGCCGGCGTGTTCTATCTCGTCATCACCGTGCCGTTGACCCATGTGGTCAACTACATCGACAACTCGCTGCGGGTCGGAAAGCAAAAGGCAGGCCTCGTCATCAGCGGCCTGGCCGAAGTGAGCGAACTGGAGGGCGCCACCGGCAGTGCACTTTCGGAGGCCGGCTCTGATGCCCGCTCAGCGCTGCCCCGCTTCAAGGGCGGCAGTCTCGCCATTACCGATCTCGACATGGCCTATGGCGACCTCGATGTTCTCAAAGGCGTCAGCCTGGCAGTCAAGCCTGGCACGGTCACATGCGTGATCGGCCCATCAGGTTCGGGCAAGTCGACCCTGCTGCGCTGCCTCAACCGCCTGGTCGAGCCCAAGGGCGGTGAGGTGTTGCTCGATGGTGCGAGCATCCTGGCGATGAAGCCTGAAAAACTGCGCCGGCGTGTCGGCATGGTTTTCCAGCAGTTCAATCTGTTTCCCGACCACACCGCGCTCGAAAACGTCATGCTGTCGCTGACCAAGGTAAAGGGGCTCCCTGTACAGGAAGCTGAGCGCATCGCCGAGGCGCGCCTTGCCGACGTCGGGCTTGCGACCCGCAAACACCATCGTCCAGGGAGCCTTTCCGGTGGCCAGCAGCAGCGTGTGGCAATCGCTCGTGCATTGGCGATGGACCCGGAGGTCATCTTGTTCGATGAGGTAACGAGCGCACTCGATCCAGAACTGGTGAAGGGTGTGCTCAACCTCATGGCGGATCTCGGTCGGCGCGGCATGACAATGGTCGTGGTGACGCATGAAATGGGCTTCGCCCGCAAGGTCGCCGATCAGGTCGTCTTCATGGATGAAGGCCGCATCATCGAGGCCGGCACGCCTGCCGCGATTTTCGACACGCCGAAAAGCCCGCGTCTGAAGCACTTCCTTGCCGAAGTGCTTTGATCACGCATGAGCCCTTCAAGACGGCCGCCCAAACCAACCTCCACCAGTGAAAGATATCTCATGGCTGCATCACATCAGGTTTCCAAGGTCGTTGTTGTCGGCGGCGGCATTTTTGGCGTCTCCTCGGCCGTTCATCTTGCAAGGCTCGGCATCGAGACCGTGCTGGTCAATGATGGACCGCTCGCCAAGGGAGCTTCCGGCCGCTCGCTCGCCTGGATCAATTCGGCGCGCAGGCGCTCGGCTGAGTATCATCGCCTGCGCATGATCGGTATCGACCGCTACCGCAGTTTGTCGGCGCGATGCCCGGATGCCGCCTGGCTGCGTTTCGACGGTGGCCTGACGTGGGATGCGGACGATGCCTCAAACGAGATCGCCGATGTCTTCGCTCACGAAAAACGTCTCGGCTATGATGCGCAGCATCTGTCCGCGGACGCCATAAGGTTGGTCACGCCGGGTGTCTGCGCAAGCGCTGTCACGCCTCAAGGCGCGATCTTCAACGCGGGCGAGGGCTGGGTCGACCTGCCGTCGCTGATCGAAATATTGATCGCGGAATTCGTGGAGCGGGGCGGCCAGGTGGTCACCGAGGCCGGAAGCGCTACCGTCACCGTCGCCAACGGCCGCGCCACCGGCGTCACCACCACCAGCGGGATCAGCTTCGCCGCCAACGCGGTGCTTCTGGCGACCGGTGCGGATGTGCCGCGAATGGTTGCCGTGGCCGGTCAGCGTATTGCCGATGGGACACCAATCGCGCTGCTGGTCAGGACCAAGCCAGTCGACTTGCCTCTACGCGCCGTGCTCAACACGCCGCGCGTCGCCATCCGGCCGACGCCTGATGGCGCCCTCGCGCTCGATTCTGCCTGGTCGGAAAAAGAGGTGGTAGTCAATCCGGACGGGACTTATCGCGTAAAAGCATCGACCATCCAGGGGCTTCTCGACGAAGCGTCGAATGTTCTCGACGGTCATCCGAAATTGGAATTGGAGAGCTACGGTGTCGGGCCCAAGCCGATCCCCGGAGACGGCGAGCCGGTCTTCGGCCAGTTGCGGGAGATCGAGGGGTATTACGTCGCCTTCAGCCACAGCGGCGCAACACTTGGCTTGATTGCCGGCGAACTGCTTGCAACCGAGATCGCCACCGGAACAGAGCACCCACTCCTTGCAAGCTTTCGACCGTCTCGATTTTCACTTTAGCCTGCCAATTCGCCTCGGAATGGGATGTAATGTGGCATGCTTGGAGTTTCGCTAGCCGAGACGGCGGCCGCCTGGCCGCTTACGCGCACCTGACAAGCGAATATGTTCCGGAACATTTTCTCCACGTTGAAGTTGGACAGCGCCAGGACCGTCGTTCGTCCAAGCTCAACCAGCGCTGAGAAATTCCATGACCAACCAACACCCCAAGACTAAACAGCCCACGGACAAGGATCTGCGAGACAACCCGGGAATCGGCACCTCGAAGGGCGCGGTCAAGGGCGGCGATATGCTCGACGAGAACGATGCTCTCGATGGGGACAATACGTTCGAAGGCGATGTCGAGAACGACGTCACGCCTCAGGGCGGCATCAATCCTGACCAGACCGGACGCACGAACAAGTAGGAGGCGCCTTGCCATGGCCGGCCGGAAGACCCACGAGCAGCAGCTGCGCATCATCGAAAAGCGCGAGAACACCAGCAATGCCGGCGACGATTTCATTGCCGAGGATGAGCTGAAGAGAACCAAGCAGGAGCGCGAGGCGCGGCAAGACGGCGCCAATCTACGCGACGAGGGCGTGGAATTGACCGACAAGGACGATCGCCAGATGATCCGCGGCGAAAACCAGGAGAGCGAGCACCACAAGCGCAGGCAGGACGACTAAGCCTGCCGTCTTTTTAAGGCTATCGAGGAGCCATCCCAGACTACCGGCACGCCAGGCACCGCATGGTCGAGGCGCACATCGCCCGCCGCGGTGTGCGCGACGAACGAGTCCTTTCGCCACTGAGGCGGAATTCCGCGCGAGAAATCGTCGACGAGGGGTGCGAGGAGTTCGCCTATGGGGACGGTCCGGGCGGCGTTGCGCTCTGGCTATAGGGACCTGCGAAGACGCGACCTGAACATCGGCCAGCTCTGCCGCGAGAGCTTTTGGCGATCAGACAGCCTCGGCCACTACATGCAATCCTCGGCCTCGCAGCAGTTCGATGCCTTCGTCTGTTCGATCGCACCTCGCCTGTTCAGCCGCTGACTGCCGAACAGCGCCTCATCGGGTGGTACTGACACCTTTGCCTTCGGCACCTGAATAGGCGGCCTTGCCTTCGGGCACGGAACATCTCACCGACTTTCTGGTTAGGCAGGCCGGATGAAGGGAGCTTTGCGCATGGCCACTAATTTGGAAGACGGCAAGACCGCTCAATCTTCCGACGACTTGCATGGCGGCAATCGCGGCGGCGACAAAGACCAGCGTAAGACTGACAAGACCGCGAACAAGAGCAGCCAGGCGGCGGGATCCGCATCGCGGTAGGACTGAGACATGCCGACCGCCGCGGACATCCTCATCGAGACGCTGATCGACTGGAACGTCGATATCATCTTTGGCCTGCCGGGCGACGGCATCAATGGCATCATGGAGGCGCTGCGCAGACGGCAGGACCGTATCCGCTTCATTCAGGTGCGACACGAGGAATCCGCAGCGTTCATGGCGTGCGCCTACTCAAAATGGACAGGCAAGCTCGGTGTCTGCCTCGCAACTTCCGGCCCTGGCGGCACACACCTCCTGACGGGACTCTACGATGCCAAGCTCGACCAAGCGCCGGTGCTCGCCATTACCGGCATGCAGTTCCACGACCTCATCGAGACCTTCACCCAGCAGGATGTCGACTTGACGCGCGTCTTCAGCGATGTCGCCGTCTTCAACGCGCAGGTCTCCGACGCGGCGCATATGGAAAGCCTGGCCGGTCTCGCCTGCAGGTCGGCGCTGGCAAGTCGCGGTGTTGCGCATCTGTCGATCGCCAGCGATGTGCAGGAGCACACGCTCGACCAGGCCAAGCGCTCGAAGCGCAACAAACCGTCGCATACGCCGGATCGTTGGTTCGAAGGAAGTAGGCTTCCCGACGAAGAACAACTTGCGAAAGCCGCCGAGATCCTGAACGGCGCGACGAAGGTCGCGATCCTCGCCGGTCGGGGCGCGCTTGGTGCCAGGCACGAGTTGGAAGAGACGGCGGAGCTGGTTGGTGCCCCCGTCGCAAAGGCCTTGCTCGGTAAGGCTGCCTTGCCCGACGATCACCCGCTGACGACTGGCGGCATCGGAATTCTCGGCACGCTGCCGTCGCAGGAAATCATGGAGGAATGTGACGCGCTGCTCGTCGTCGGCTCGACCTTTCCCTACATCGAATACTACCCGAAGCCGGGACAGGCGCGCGGGGTGCAGATCGAGCGCGACCCGCAGCGCATCGGCCTGCGCTATCCCGTTGAGGCCGGCCTTGCCGGCGATGCCGCCGTGACGCTGCGATTGCTGAACAGGCGCCTGAAGCGCAAGGATGATCGCAGCTTCCTCGAGAAGGCGCAGGCGGGCATGCGACGCTGGCGCGAGATGATGGCGCAGTCGGAGCAAAAGGCCGCCACTTCGCTCAAGCCCCAGGTGGTTACACGCGCATTTGGGAAACGATTGCCCGATGATGCGATCCTGGTTGCCGATTCCGGCCAGAACACCGAGATGGCGGCCCGCCATATCGAGCTGCGTGACGGGCAGGCCTTCGGCGTCTCGGGCGCGCTGGCCTCGATGGCATGCGGACTGCCCTATGCGATCGCCGCGGGCCTGGCCTTTCCCGGCCGGCCGGTCTTCGCGGTCGTCGGCGACGGCGGTCTCGCGATGCAGCTCGGCGAGTTCTCGACGGCAGTTCGGTACCGGGTCCCACTCAAGGTGCTCGTGCTCAAGAACGGCATGCTCAATCAGATCGCCTGGGAGCAGATGATGTTCCTCGGTAACCCGCAATTCGCCTGCGAACTCCAGCCCATCGACTTCGCCATGGCCGCCGAAGCCATGGGCGGCATCGGCTACAGCGTCTCTCGCGCCGAGGAGGTGGAAGGTGTTCTCGACGCTGCCCTGGCTGCTGAGGGTCCGGTGGTCATCGAGGCCGTGGTCGACTCGTACGAACCGATGATGCCACCGAAGATGCCGCCGGATTATGCGAAAAATTTCCGCAAGGCGCTACCGGATACCCCCGGACGCGCGGAAATCGAGGCGAATGTGGCGCAAGAGCCGCTGAGGTCGATGATTACCGCCGGCGAGAAAGATTGACCAGCCACACAAGAAGCAGCGGACCAGCATCCATGACGACGAAGAAGGAGCACGAGTTGAACAAGACCGACAGCGGCACCGCAAATCGCAGTTCGCCGAACCTCATGGGCGCCGGCCAAGCGTGCAAGGCCGAGGAATGGGGAGGTGGCTCGAAAGCCGCCAATGGACCGATCACGGAACCGGATCGACACAACCGCAACTCCAGCCAAAAAAGGAGCTGACATGCAGGATGCCCAGCAGAAATATCCTCAGCCGCCGCTTCCCGAACAGCAGCAGGACATGCCCGGCTATACCGACGAGATGGATCCACGGCCCGACCACGGAGAGGAGAGCTATCGCGGCAGCGGTAAGCTGACGGACCGCGTCGCGCTGATCACCGGCGCGGACTCGGGCATCGGCCGGGCGGTCGCTATCGCGTTTGCACGCGAAGGCGCCGACGTCATCATCTCGTACCTTGAAGAGGACGAAGATGCGCAGGAGACGGCGCGCTTGGTCGAGGAAGCGGGGCGCAAGGCGGTGCTCGCACGCGGCGACATCTCGGACGAAATCTTCGCGCGGTCGCTTGTGCAGCGAGCTATCGATGAATGCGGGCGCCTGGACATCCTCGTCAACAATGCAGCCCACCAGGCGTCGTTCGAGAAGCTGGAGGACATCAGCGCGGAGGAATGGGATCTCACCTTTCGCACCAATGTCTATGCGATGTTCTATCTGTCCCAGGAAGCAGTGAAGCACATGGAACCCGGCTCGACCATCATCAACACATCCTCGATCAACGCGACCAGTCCCTCGCCGGCACTGCTTGCCTACGCCACTACCAAAGGAGCGATCGCCAACTTCACCGCCGGACTTGCAGGACTGGTAGCTGAACGCGGCATTCGCGTAAACGCGGTCGCTCCCGGGCCGATTTGGACGCCGCTGATCCCGTCGACGATGCCCTCTGAGAAGGTCAAGGAGTTCGGGAAGAACACACCGCTCAAGCGTCCCGGGCAACCGGCAGAGCTTGCAGCGACCTATGTGCTGCTTGCCTCGGAAGGATCGAGCTACACCACCGGCGCACTCTACGAGGTCACCGGCGGACGGCCGATGCTTTGAGCGAGCGTACCTGCCAGCTCCACGGCGCCCACTCCCGGTAGCGCACCCACATGTGGCGAGGCTCATGCGCGATCAGGATCGCGGACAACCGCCACGTCCGCAAACTGGTTGAGGCGCATGCCGAAGCCTCCCCACCAGACCCTGAACCGGAGATTGGTAGACGGGAAGCTGACTTCATTCCGGGTTCAACCGTAGCGTCAGCTTTCGGGGAGGGGCAAACGCTGGGTGAATGTCCCCGATAGGCGCATTGCAGCCATGCCGCCGTCGCGTTGTGAGACTGATTTGGCGACCAGCAAAACAGCAGTCTCTACGACTCGTCCCTCTCATCGCGCAAATTAGACACAACGCGGCGGTTCTGCGACCTGCAGGCGGAGTCGGGGCAGTCGCGGACCAGCCTGTCCTTGCCGTAGCCCTTGGCCCACATGCGGTTCCGGTCTATGCCGCCGGCGGCGAGGTAGTCCATCACCGCATCGGCGCGCTGCTGTGACAGCGCCGTTTCGCTTGCGCCGGGATCGTCGGCGAAACCCTGCAGCTTGAGCAGCCAGCGCGGATGCTTTGTCAACCAGGCGATCTGGGTGTCGAGGGTGGCCTTGGCGACAGAATCGAGCGCGGCCGAACCTTTCGTGAAGTAGGTGCGGCGGCCGACATTGAGGATAAAATCCTCCTCGCTGCCCGGCTGCACGTTCTGGAAGCCGGCAATCTCGGCGTTGGTGACGTCAGGCGTCGACGGGGCCAGCGTGTTGCTGGTCGAGCAGGATGCGGTCAGAACCAGCAGGCCGGCGGCGAGCAGCCGGCGCGTGTTTTCAATCATGCGGTTCATGATGCGCCAATCATTCGACAGTGGTGGAAGCGGGCGCCTGGTCGGCGATGTGCGGCAGGACCTCCACCGCGGTGCCGATCGGGCACCGCTGGTAGAGGTCGATGATGTCTTCGGGGAACATGCGGATGCAGCCGCTGGAAGCGTCGGTGCCGATGCTCCACGGCTCGAGCGTGCCATGCAGGCGGTAGCCGATGTCGGCGCCGTCGCGGTACAGATAGAGCGCGCGCGGCCCGAGCGGATTGTTGGACGCGCCGCCTGCGACCATGGGCGGCAGGTCCGGCTTGCGCTTGCGCATTTCTGGCGGTGGGACCCATTGCGGCCACAGCGCGCGGCGATCGATCGTCGCGCGGCCGTACCATTTGAAGCCTTCCTTGCCGACGCCGACGCCGTAGCGGATGGCAGTCTTGTTTTCCATGATGAGGTAGAGGAAGTGGTGGCGGGTATCGACCACGACGGTGCCGACCGGCTCGCTGCTGAAATACTTGACGATCTGGCGATGCCACCTCTTGTCGATCTTGGCGAAGTTGGTCTTGCGATAGACGAAATCGTTATCGCTGGCGGTACCGGCGAAAAAGGATTTTGCCCCCGCGGCTTGAACAATATTGCTGGTTCCACCGACCGCGACCAGCGCCAGACCGCCGAGCACGACACCCCTGCGTGATAAAACCATCGGCAATCCCCCATGCCTTAAGCCTGGCGAACCATAGTTGAGAATGATTTCGGCTCAAAGTGGAAAAATGCTGCAGTGGGTGGGCCGCAAGCGGTCTGTCCGCTTGACGGCAAAATAGCGATTGCCCGCCGGCTCACGCCGGCGGGCTTTTTTGTGCGGACGGGAACATCCTCGCTCCAAGGGTGTTTTGTCACACCCGGCTCGTTCTTCATCGGTCGTGCCGGTGACCAAGATGTCCCCTCATTCATCATGGTCGGCCCGCGCAGCCTTGACCGCACGCGCGGGCCATCCCATCACAAGGCCCGCTGGCTCACGCGGGCGGGTTTTCCGCGTCCATGCGCCGACACTCATCTTCGCATGCCTGTCACAACGAGCCAGGCGGATTCCAGTATCCGCACGCGGCGAGGAGGACTTGCGACATGCCTCGCTGCGGGATTTTCGCGATGAGTCTACCTGGCTCCCGCTGAACGCCATGGCCTGACCACCGGGCGCGTTGGACGACCTTCAAGTCGAAAAAGCCCGCGGCAATCGCACCTTAGGCGAAGAGGCTTTGCTTTGTTGATGCAGTTGTCATCGCATCAATCGTGGGTAGCAACGCGGTTGTTGCGTGTTGTTGGAGAGATGGGGTTTCCCGAAAAAAATGAACATGCGCAGACAAAAGAAGCGAGCAGGATGGCCGTGAGTACATCTGCCAAATATCTATTACCTCATATGCGCTCGCTCCTCGGAAGGCGATCCCGCCACCCTCCCGACAGTGAAGATGGCGGGATCTCAACCGGCGACAAGGGACTTCGATCGACGGTGGGTTTCCAATTCGGCGTCCGGCTGCGTGTTCCGCCGTTCGGGCTTCTTCCAACCGCAATCAGACGCAAGTCCTATCCCATAAGACTGATGGCCAAATTCGGAACATCCGCTGAAGCATTGCGTTCGGCAGCGTGAAACCCCAAGGCAAAGGATGACTAATCATGTCGAATTGCGAGACTGCAAAATCACATTCGTTAGGAAATCGCGTGGCTGATCTCACAGCCAAGATGCGTGAAGCGCAGATTGACGCGGGTGAAATGATGGCCTTCCACAAGGTTGCAACTATGTTGGAGGACAGCCAAGGACGTATCAATGGCGACGACTTGATCGCCGCATCCTTCGTTCTGCTGGAAGACCGAGCGCCCGAGTGACCTTGCGTTGGTCGGCTTCGATCGTTCCTCGATCAGCAATGCGAAGCCTTTTTTGTCACGGCTGGCGTCTCGCGGGACTGCGGGAATAGCTCAAGCCTAAAGGGTGCTGGCCGGGCGCCTAACAGCCAAGAGACACCGCTTCGGGATCGGCCGCCACGCGCCCGCTTTGTCCGAGGGAGGGCATACCCTTTGAAGACAGCTACGGCGTGTCCTCGCTATCAGTGCCATGCATGCTGGAGCCAAGCATGAAGGACTGGATCTCGTTCACATCGATCTTGCCATCACCATTCTCGTCAACGCTACTGAACATCCTGCCCACCGCGCGTTGAACCTCGTCCCCGGACACCGATCCGTCGCCATCGGTGTCCAACAGCCCGAACATCAGTCGCATGCCGGCACCGCGCATCATCTGATGATGCCAGCGTCCAGCCATTCTGTGTCCACGATCGCGGCCACCGTGGTTCTGCCAACGGTCGCCATCTTCATCGTGGCGGTCAGCATCCTCGTTGCGATCGCCTTGATAGTTGCGACTATCTTGCTCGCGGAAACCCTCTTCGGAACCGCGATCCTGCTGCAGTCGCTCACGGACAGCTTGCTCAACCATCTGGCGGATCATTTCGCGTGTTGGTCCATCCGCTGGTCCGGTCGCATCCGGCAACTGTCCGGCGGCCGGCGGTTCGGTTGCCGGAGCGGGTGCAGGTGTCGAGGGTGATGGTGTTCCGCTTGTCTGGGCGAGCGCGGGGGAGGTCAGGGCAATGAAAACGGCGGCCGCGGCCGTCGTGCTGTGTGGAAATCTCATGGCATGCTCCATCAGTGCCTTCGCTTGGAAGGCCAAACTGGAGCTCGATCTGATTGTTCCCCGAAGGGGATCAGGTCACGGCGAAGTTACAGGGCATGCCCCCCGTCTGAGGTAGATCAGGGTCTTCGCCAGGGAATAATTTCGGCTCTTCTTCCCTAGGCACAAGAGGAAGCCGGCGCCCATTTTGGCGGGCAATGAACGTTGGACATTCGGCCTCGCCAATTTTCTGCCAGTCGATCATACCGACGCACCAATTCCCTCTGCGTCCTCTCCTTTCGTGGGACGGAAGCCGTTTCGACCGCACGCCGTCAATCGCGAATCCCGCATCCATATGCTGCGCGGCCATGATGCATATTTTTTATGTCACGGACCTCTGTCCGTCTGGACACCATGTTAGCCAGCGCTAAATCAGAGCAATGCGACGCCTCCTGCTGGGACTTACAGTTTTTCTCTTTTGGACCACGTTGCTTCAGGCCGAGGCGTGGCAGCCCTTCGGCGTCCGACAGCTTGGCTTTAGTTTCGATATTCCTCCGAATTTCGTCCTGACCCAGAATTCGCAGCAGGGCGCGGCTTTTCAGGGCCCAAGAGACGCGTTTCTGGTCGTTTGGGGCGCGCGACTGGGCAAAGCAAGTTTTCGCGCCGAGATTGAACATCGCATGATCGAGGACGAAAAGGCCGGTTGGCGACTGACCTATCGGCGCCTAGCCCCGAAATGGGCCAGCTACTCCGGGGTCAAGAATGGCGAGATTCGCTACGTCCGTGCAATTATGGTCTGCAACCAGCGTGCCGCGCTTTTCACAATGAATTATCGGAAATCCGAAAAGAAACCGTATGACCCTGTTGTTGTGCGCATGGTCCGGTCCCTGAGAGCGGAAGGATGTTAGCCAGCAAAAGGCGAGGTTGCCGTACTGTGCTTCCCTCGGCTAAGGGCCCAGTGGTCAACCCGGCTCCCCAATAGCCCCGCCCAGTCACATGAAAGCAGGCACCGGCAGATATGCGGCCGAACGTTCTCACGCTGGCTCAGCCGCTCAAAGCCCATCACCGAAAAGCTGCTTAGTGCGGTCGCCAGCTAGAGCTACCACTGAGCCATTCCCGCTGCGGCTGGGTAGCGCCTCAGTTCCGTACGCGTTCATACCAAGAACGGGCGGGGCGAACGTCCTGATAGAGCTACGGCTGTAGAAGCGCGCCGCCAAACTGCGCCCACAAGCGCTCGCACTCTCTCGCCCTTAGGCTCGGGGTACCGGGCGCGCCATAGAAGACCATGGCGCCGCGAATGTCGTATCCAAGCACCGAGGCGTTGGCCACGAACTGGATGGCTCTTCCCAAGCTGGTGATGCCGATGTCGACCTCAGCTTTGTTGGTGAGGTCGACCACGCCGACTATTTCCGCATTGGCGCTCCTGCCCGCCAAAACGGCCGTCGACATCGCATCATGCACGGCAAGAAGCATTTCGGTGAGTTGCCCGGTGGAAGGGCTCTACAAACGCTTAAACGTCAGGTTTGTTCCCAACTGGCCTTGGCGGCTTTCCGACGACCAAGTCTGGGTCACGCGGCCTCTCATGTGCGCGTAGTTGACATCGTCTGCTGGACCGAACGGTCAGGCCGACGAGCCCAGTTCCTCTCGGCATCGAGCAGTTCATTCTGCCCAATCAAGCCGTTCATAAACAGCCTGAGTATATGCGCAGCTATGCGCTCTCCGTTCTGCGAAGCAAGAGGTAGGGCGCGCTCTTTGCAGACCGTGTGACAAACCTGGGCGAGCATCTCAATGTCGCTTGGCCCCAAAAACCGACCCGGATACAACATACCGTTTTCCTGTTGGAGAGTTGGAATGGCTATCCATTACGCAGGGTCACCGGTAGCCACAATCAACTATGATAGTGAGATGTCGAGTCCGGTGGAAAAAACAGCGAGGTCACAAGTGGTCGCGCTTGTCTCCGATTGACAGATGCCTCGACGACCAGCGCTACCCGCACCCGCTTCATCGACGCGGCTTTGCAAAGGCCTATGACCAGTTCGCTACCAGCTGCCGGACCGCCCAGGCGAGCATGCCGCCGGCCCTCCCGAAGCGCGATGTCGTGGATGAGGCAGCCTTTTCCCTATACATCCAGCTGTTACGCTGCGCATCTGCTTCGGTTCGAAAACTCGCCGCGAGCCTGGCGTGCTCGCGTGTCCGGGCCGAAACAGCCCACATGTTGATAACGACATCGATGAGGCTGCCGCCGACTCGTTGGCATAGGATGCTTCCCGGCATGGGCATCGACCAATGCCCCGGGCCGACCAGCACGAACCTGCGGGGGCTTTCCCGGAACAAAGCGTCGACGATCCGGTTCGGCAGGAAGCGGCCAAATTCATGCCATCGGAGATGCCGAGGCAGATGACAGATGAAAGGGAAGCTGAAGATGACGAAGTCTCGCGACCGCACCGTTCCCGGCGACGGCAAGATCGAAACCGGCCCGAACACATCTCCGCAACAGGATCCGGCAGAGGGGTCGCGCGAGACAATCGATCGCGAACTCGAGCGGACAGACGACGATAATAATTCCGACGAAGCGGAACGCTTGCGCCGAGACCTGCGGAAAGGGGTGGCGGAAGAGACCGAGCTTCCCGAACGCGGCTCGGCCTGAGGATCGCCGGAACCTTGCCAAGGCAAGAGACATGGAAGGCTCGACGCCGGTCGGATCGCTGCTTGCTTCGTGCCTTTAACGCACCGGCCACACAACCCATGCGCGGCGGTGACCCAGGAGACGGCGAGAACGGCCGCGCGACGGTCCACTCTGTTCCAGCAAACTCGGCTCGCCGAGAGCTACCACCTCTGGCGTTAGGGCCTGACGAGATGCCACCTGTCCAGGTCGCATGCCGCCAGGGTTCGGAAATCTCTATCAGGCTGCGCCGGCCTCCTGGCTGCGCTGCGAGCGGGCACGGTCGCGGGCTGCGGCAGTGCCTCCGGGAAAGCCGCTTCGATCGCTGTAGTCGCGTGGCTTGGTCCCCCTCCGAGAGTGGCGCGCGGTCACGCTTTTCGCACCGATGATGTCGAGCAATGTGATGCCGGCGACCATCGCAAGCGCAAGGCCCACATTATCGCGCTTTGGGTTGCCATGCCGATACGCTGTCAGCAATGTCGCGATATCCAGGCCGTCGCCGGCCACCCGGCTCCACAGCCCCGCTTGCTTGTCCACTGAAAGCGAGAGTATGCCGCTGCTTATTTCCCGCGCCCCATAAGCGCGGATCAGATCTTCCTTGCCGCGCATGCCGAGCGCGCCGGCAATCCGCTCGGCGCCAACCAGTTCGGCGACGCCAAGCGCGATGCTGAACCAGCCGAGCTTGCGGGCAAGGCCATCGGAGGCCGCGACCGCACTCTGCCCAGTCTTCAGCACTTTGGGATCGCCAGGCGATCGGGTGATGTTGGTAAGTTTGGCAATCACGTTCATGACGATTTCCCTACGGTTTCAGTACAACCTTGATGCAGCTGTCCTGCTTGTCGCGAAACACCTTGTACATCTCGGGTCCCTGCTCGAGCCCCACGGTATGGGTGATGACGAAGGATGGGTCGATCTGGCCATCTTCGATGCGGCGCAACAGATCCTCGGTCCAACGGTTGACATGGGTCTGCCCCATTCGGAAGGTGAGCCCCTTGTTCATTGCCTGTCCCATCGGAATCTTGTCGACCAGCCCGCTGTAGACGCCGGGGATCGAGATCACGCCGGCCGGCCGGCAGACATAGATCATCTCACGCAGAACGTGCGGTCGATCATTTTCCATCAGCATCAACTGCTTTGCGCGATCGTAGACGGTATCGGGCTGGGCCAGCGAGACGTGGCTTTCCATGCCGACGCAATCGATGCACTTCTCCGGGCCCTTTCCACCGGTGAGTTCCCGCAGTCGTTCGACGACACTTTCCTCGGCGAAATTGATGGCGATGGCGCCGCCGGCCGCGGCCATGGAAAGCCGCTCCGGCAGGCAATCGATCGCCACCACCTGTTTCGCGCCGAGCAGCAGGGCGCTGCGTATGGCCATCTGCCCGACTGGGCCACAGCCCCACACCGCAACCGTATCGGTGGGCTCAATGTCGCACTGTGCCGCCGCCTGCCATCCAGTAGGAAAAATATCGCCGAGGAAGAGAACCTGCTCGTCGGTAAGGCTGTCAGGCACCTTTACGTGCGTGGCATCGGCGAACGGCACACGCATGTATTCCGCCTGTCCCCCGGGATAGCCGCCGGTCAAATGAGTGTAGCCGAACAGACCCGCGGTGGTGTGCCCGAACACCTTGTCACCGAGATTCTTCTTGCGGTTTGTGCGTTCGCAAACCGAAAAGTTCTGTCGCTTGCACTGGTCGCACTCACCGCAGATTATGGTGAACGGCACGACGATGCGGTCTCCCTCCTTCAGAGCGCCGTTGACGCCCTTGCCGACCTCAACGACCTCTCCCATCATCTCGTGGCCCATGATGTCGCCGGGCAGCATGGCTGGCACATAGTTGTGGTAGAGGTGAAGGTCGGAGCCGCATATGGCACAACTCGTCACCTTGATGATCGCGTCACGTTCATCCTCAATTTCCGGGTCCGAAACCTGATCGCAGCGTATGTCTTCCTTGCCGTGCCAGACCAACGCTCGCATAGCTTGCTCCTATTTTCGCAAGATCTGTGGGTAGGGACCTCGCGCCTGTCCTAAGCGGGCCGATGCCTGGTTGGATCGACTGTGCCGCTGCTTGTCGAACCACAGGGGCGGACCGATGTTCCGGGAGCTCGAGAGAATTTTTGGGCCATTCCAGACCCGCAGCTTGGAAGGATCTGTCGCGGGCACCAGCGGCCTTCGCGGGCGCGTCGGGGCACGAACCGCTGGAGCCCGAGCCACGAATGGACGTACTCAAGTGTACCAAAGAAGGTCCGTCCGCAGGTGTCCCTTCGCGGCGATCGACACCTCATCTGCTCGATTCTCGCGGCCATAACCGGCATTCTCTTCCTCGCCCTCACAGGTCGGCGGAGGCGCTCAAGGGTCAGCGCTGTGTGACCGGAGCAGGTAGGAGATGCCGCTCACCGGCGGGCGCGCAGCCCGACCCGACGCGATCGACATGGGGTGGATGGGCGCCATCGCGCCGGCGACTCTAGCGGAGTATTTCGCAGAAATACAATGATTAGCGGGCAGGGCGGACTGCTAGCCGTGCGCAGCGATGAACATGGCGACGGCCGACCGGCAATAGGATTCGATTTCGTTGTCGTCCGCCGCTCTCGCCTCATCGAAGCGTGCGATAATCAAAAGATCGGATCCTTTGAAAAGCGCGGCAAACAAGCGGGCGGACCGGAGAGGATCGGGCACGTTCAGAACCGCCTTCGCGTGCAACTGACGCAACAGGACCTCGATTTGGGCGATGACATGGGCGGGGCCGGCTTCGAAATGGAGCTTGCTTAACGACCTTGGATTCGTCTGGTCGGCCATGACCATGGCTTCGACACTGCGGACGTCTGATCTCAACAGTGTCCGAAGCAGGGATGATCCCACCGCCATGAGCTGATCCTCGACCGAACCGCCGACGCCTTCAAGAAGGGCCAGTGGCGCAAACAACTGATGGCAGCCGGCCGAGATGGCCGCGCTGAACAGCGCCTCCTTGTTCTCGAAATGCCGATAGATGCTGAGCTTGGATATCTTCGCCCGCTGGGCGACCTTGTCCAATGTGGTCGCTTGAAAACCCAATTCCACAAAGAGTTCGGACGCAGCGTCGAGTATCGTTTGGCCAAGCGCCTCGTTGGCGGGCCGGCCGCGCCGGCCCTGGCTATTTTCGGTCACGACAATTCCAGTCCTTGACAGTATCCAAATTCTCGGATTACGATACCATGTAGTTTCTGAAATGCGCAAGCCGATGGGTAGCTTTCAACCAGGTCCAACCAGCCCCTCATCCACAACACGGAGCCCATCATGGATGACGTCATCATCATCGGCGGCAGCTTTGCCGGTCTCGCCGGCGCCCTGCAACTCGGCCGTGCCCGCCGTAAGGTCACCGTTCTCGATACCGGCCTGCCGCGCAACCGCTTCGCCGGCCACTCGCATGGCCTGCTCGGCCACGATCACAAGCCACCGCTGGACATCCTGGCCGAGGCGCGGCGGCAGCTGGCGCGCTATCCCACGATCAAGCTGGTCGATGCCCGGGCCGACAGCCTCTCCGGGGCCATCGACGATTTCTCCGTCCTCACTGGCGATGGCGGAAGCCTCGGCGCGCGCCGGCTGATCCTGAGCTATGGCGTCGCCGACCAGATGCCTGATGTTCCGGGCTTTGCCGAAGGTTGGGGCACGTCCATCGTGCCCTGCCCCTATTGCGACGGCTTTGAAGTCGCCGGCCAGCATTGGGGCCTCGTCTGGTCCGGCCCACAGTCGATGAATCAGGTCAGGCTGTTCCACGATTGGACCGACAGGTTGACGGTCTTCGCCGATGGTCACGACATTCCGCCCGATATCCGGGCCGGTCTGGCGCGCCGCAACATACCTGTCGTCGACAGGCGGATCAGCGAGATCGCCCATCACGGGGGGCATAACGCCACCGTCAAGTTCGATACCGGCCCCAAGGTCGCGGTCGACATCCTGTTCGCGCATCCGCGCAACAAGCCGTCCGCAAGCCTGCATGAATCACTGGGCCTCGCCACGGTCGATACGCCCCTCGGCGTAATCCTCAAGGTCGACGAGCGCCGCGAAACCAGCATGCCCGGCATCTACGCCGCGGGCGACCTCGCCAACCCCCTCACGCCGCCATCGGTCACCCTGGCAATATCGCACGGCGCGATGGCGGGCATCTTCGCCCAGCAGTCGATGCTGGTGTGAGAGCGCAGATTCCCTTCTCCGGGGTGCCGCGGGCTATCATATTCTGAATGTTGCGGGCCGGTGTTGCGGAACGCCGGCTCCCGCTCCCTGAGGGGCGTCTTTGGCCGGTCAGCGGTAGTGTGCTGAGAGTTCTGCAAATTCGCTGAGAGGGGGCGGTCATGGCAGGCTGGTGATTGTTCACGTCACCTGATTCCCGCG